>JAVBSY010000125.1:0-30510 GCA_031556475.1 Azoarcus sp. | reverse complement strand
TCGATGCCCACGCCCAGCAGCAGTTCGCCCGCGCGCGCCTCGGCGGTATAGCCGTCGTACTCGGCGAACCTGCTTTCGAGTTCGGCCGCGTGCATGTAGTCGTCCTCGGTCGCCTCCGGGTTGGCGTAGATCGCATCCTTCTCGCTCATGCACGCCCACATTTCCTCGTGGCCCATCATCACCACGTCGAGCACGCGCATGTCCTCGTAAGCGAACTGATCCTGGCGCAGATAAGCCATGCGCTCGTGCGCATCCTTGGAAACATTGCCGGCACTCGATTCGAGCGCGCCGCACAGAATCTTCATGAAGGTGGACTTGCCCGCGCCGTTGGCCCCGATGAGGCCATAGCGATTGCCCTCGCCGAATTTGACCGAGACGTTCTCAAACAGGGGCTTGGCCCCAAATTGCATGGTGATGTTGGCGGCGACGAGCACGGCGAATCCTGTTGTGCGGAAAAACAAGGGGTTGGATTGTAGCGTATCGGCCCGGCAACGAGGCCGAATAGGCAAATAGCATAAAACAGGACGCCAGTCCGCCGTTCAGTCCACCACCGTGATCGCACCGTCCGACAAGAACTGCAAACGTGCACGCAACGCCTGCGTGACTTCGATACGCCCGTCGGCGGCAACGCGCAGGGCGTGGTCGATACCGAAACGGCGGGTTTGTTCGCGCCAGCCGTCGCCGGCGATGTAGGCAGGTTTGCTGGCGACGTCGGAAAGGGTGCCAGCCCCGGAGCCGACGCCAGCGCGCGGGGTGACGAGAACGGTGAGCGAGCGGGTGCCATGGGCCGGTTCGCCGCTGCGCGGGTCGAGCAGGTGTGCGTAGCGCACGCCGTCCAGTTCGAAGTAGCGCTGGTAGTCGCCGGAGGTACCGATGGCTTCGCCGTCGTACAGCGGCATCGTCGCCAACGGTGCCGGCGCACGCGGATCCTGAATGCCGACGCGCCACGGTTGTTCGCCTTTGCGGCCCAGCGCCATGACGTTGCCGCCGATGTTGATGAGCGCATCATGGATACCGGCCGCGCGCAGGATGGCGGCGGCGCGGTCGAGGGCATAGCCTTTGGCGTAGCCGCCGAGATCGAGCCGCACCGCCGGGTTACGGCTGCCGACCCGGTTGCCGTCGACGGCGAGATCGGCCATGCGCGGCCTGGCATCGCGCAGGCGTTGCAATTCGCCGGGGTCGGGCAGGCGCGGGACGAAAGTATCGGAGTGAAAGCCCCACAGGGCGACGAGCGCGCCGAGGGCGGGGTCGAACAGTTCGCTGTTTTGCGCATCACCCTGCGTAGCACCGAGAGCGGCGAGGTGTTGAGCATCCCGCAGCATGGTCGCAAGCTCGTCGGAAACGGTGGCGGTTTCGCCGCGCGCGAGCGTTTCGTTCAGCGCCGTGAGTTCGGATGGCTCCCAGGCGTGGTAGGCGCGATGCAGGCGGTCGAACTCGCGCAGTACGGCGGCCATTGCCGTGTCGGCCTGGGCGGGATCGGTGCCGTAGACGGAGAGGTCGACGCGGGTGCCGAAAACGTAGCCTTCGCGATGAAACACGCCCGCCCGTGAGCAGGCACCCAGCGCGACAATGACGAACGCGGCAAGCAGAAAAGCGGCAAATGCGCGGGCAGGCTGGATGCTCATCGCGGCACTACCCGCTCCCGCCTGGTCCCGCTCCCGCACGCGCCATTCAGCGTTCCGTGGCGGAATGCGTTTGCAGGGCGGCTTCGAGGCGGTCAACGAACATGCCAGCCACATCGAAACCGCTTTGCTCGGCGATTTCGACCATGCAGGTGGGGCTGGTGACGTTGATTTCGGTGAGCCGGCCACCGATGAGGTCGAGACCGACGATCAGCAATCCGCGCGCCCACAGTACGGACGCGAGGTGTTCGGCAACCACGCGTTCCGCGTCGGTGAGCGGCATGGCCACGCCGCGGCCGCCGGCGGCGAGATTGCCGCGGGTCTCCCCGGCCTTGGGGATGCGTGCGAGCGACCAGGGCACGACTTCGTCGCCAATGAGGATCACGCGCTTGTCGCCGTCGCTGATTTCCGGCAGGAAGCGTTGCGCCATGATGGTGCGCCGTCCGTCCGCCGTGAGCGTTTCGACGATGACGTTGCGGTTGGGATCGCTGGCTACAACGCGGAAGATCTGGCTGCCGCCCATGCCGTCGAGCGGCTTGAGGATGACGTCGCCCAGTTCGTCGATGAAGGCGTGGATGTCCGCCGCGTCGCGCGCAACCAGGGTCGTGGGCGTGAATTGCGGAAATTCGGTGATGGCGACCTTTTCCGAATGGTCGCGGATGGCGCGCGGATCGTTGAAGATGCGCACGCCGGCACGCGCCGCGCATTCGAGCATCCACGTGGCGGTGACGTATTCGAAATCGAAGGGCGGGTCCTGGCGCATCAGTACGGCGTCGAACGCAGTGAGCGGCAGCGTTCGCGCCTCGCCGGCCTCGTACCAGGCATGGTCGTCGGCGGTCGGACGGATCGGCACGGCGCGGGCGGCAACGGTACCTTCACGCAAGGTCAGCGCGGCGCGCTGGATGGTCCAGATTTCGTGGCCCCGCGCGGCGGCGGCGCGCATCATGGCAACGCTGGAATCCTTGTAGGCTTTGAGCTTGTCGAGGGGGTCGAGGATAAAGGCGAGTTTGAGCCGGGTCATGGGCGGGTCCAGGCGGTCCGGAGCGGATTCGGGCGTCGAGTCCAGGTTGAAAAAGGCGTGCGGGTACGGATGAATCGTGCGGCCGCGTTCAGCCGTCGACCGGTTCCGGCGCGGTTTCCTCGATTTCCACTGATGCCGCCAGCAGCGCCAGCCGCGCCACCACGCCATAGGCATAGAAACGGTTGGACGGCGCATCCGGCTCCTGCGCGCTATCGGGCAGCGTGCAGCAGGCGGCGAAGGCGAGCGGCTCGAAGTACATGCCGGGGGCGTTGAGGTTCTCGTCGCGGCCACGCTCGGTGTGAACGCGATAGAAGCCGCCGACGACGTAGTGGTCCATCATGTAGACCACCGGCTCGGCAACGGCATTGCCTACCGTTTCACAAGTGTGCACGCCTTCCTGGATGATGACTTCCTGGATCGGCAGCCCTTCCTTGCCCACCGCCATCTTGTTGCGTTGGCGGCGGTTCAGGCCGACCACCTCGGAGGCGTCCCTGACCGTCATCACACCCATGCCGTAGGTGCCGGCATCGGCCTTGACGATGACGAAAGGCTCTTCGGTTACGTTGTATTCCTTGTATTTAGCGCGAATGCGGGTGAGCAGCCGGTCGACCTGCGTGGCCAGACAATCCTCGCCGGTACGCTCGCGAAAGTCGACTTCGCCACAGACCTCGAACTCCGGGTTGATCCGCCACGGATCGATACCCACCGTTTGCGCGAATTCCTGCACCACGCGGTCATAGGCATGGGCATGGCGCGACTTGCGCCGCGAATGCCATCCTGCGTGCAGCGGCGGGATCAGCCATTGCCCGTCGAGACCGCTCAAAATGGGCGGCACACCACCGGAAAGGTCGTTATTGAGCAGGATCGCGCATGGATCGAATCCGTCCAGCCCCAGGTGGCTGCCGTTCCGGCGCAATGGTTCGAGCGTGAGCGAGGCGCCGTTGCCCAATTCGAGCGTCGTCGGCTCGGTGATGTCGGGCAGCAGGCTGCCGATACGCAGGTCGAGCCCGGTCAGCCGCAAAATGGACACCAAGCGGGCCACGTTCTGCAGGTAGAACTGGTTGCGCGTGTGATTTTCCGGGATCAGCAGCAGTTTGGCCGCTTCCGGGCACAGGCGCTCGATGGCGGCCTGCGCCGCCTGCACGCACAAAGGCATGAAAGCGTCGTTGAGGTTGTTGAAACCACCGGGGAAAAGGTTGAGATCGACCGGAGCGAGCTTGAAACCGCTGTTGCGCAAGTCGGTCGAACCGTAAAACGGCGGGGTGTGATCCTGCCATTGGGCGCGGAACCATTTTTCGATGTCGCTGGCACGATCGAGGAAATGTTTTTCCAGTTCCAGCAGCGGGCCGCTGAGCGCGGTGGTGAGGTGAGGAACCATGGGGGTTGTATCTCGGCTGTGCGCGGGGGAATCCGTGGCCGGACCTCCGCGGCGATTCATTGATTGTCGGAGGATGTTACACCAAAGCGCGTAAGCGACCCGTCAAGCAACGTAGCGGATAATTGGGCACACACCGGCTATCGATGGATGTAAACCGGCCGAACTGCGTCCAAACCGAACCGGTCATAAAACTTCGTGGTCGAAAAATGAATTCGACCATGCCGTCGTGGAGAAGCCGTGCGCCGCGTGGAAAAAAGCCGTATCGAAAAGACACTCATCCGCCGCGCCGCGCCGCATTTTCTGCTGGCATGGCTGCTGACGGCCCTGTGTGCGACGTTCGCCATGGCCGAGCAAATGTCCACACCGTCTCCGCTGCTGCTGACCGATGCCGAACGGGCGTGGCTTGCCGCGCACCCGGTAATCCGCTACGGCATCAATGCACGCACGGAACCCTATTCCTCACTCGTCGATGGCCACCACCGCGGCATGGACGCCGATGTGCTCGCGCGGCTCGGCCAGCGCCTGGGTATCCGCTTCGAGCTCAACCCGCAGCCTGATTGGACCGAGGTGCTGAAGATGGCCCAGCGGCGCGACATCGACCTGATCGCACAGATCATCATTACGCCGGAGCGCCGTACCTTCCTCAATTTCACCACCCCGGTGCGTCACCTCAAATTCGGCGTATTCACCCGCAAGGATGCGCCGTTCTTCGATGATCCGAAGGAACTTGCAGGCCGCAGTGTGGCGGTGGAGCGTGACTTCACCGTGCATCGGTCGGTGCAACGCGATTACCCGCTGTGGCGGCTGGAGCCTGTGGAAACGATAGGCGAGGCGATCGATTTGACCGTTGCCGGCGAAACCGAGGCGCTGGTCGGTCCGCTCAGCGTGGTCAGCTACTTCCTCCGCAACCGCGGCATCGACGACCTGCAACTACGCACGGAACTGCCCTACCGCTTCGATCTGGCCATCGGCGTACGCAGCGATTGGCCGGAACTGGTCTCCATTCTCGACAAGGCACTGGCCGAGTTGTCGACCGCCGAACGCGTTTCCATCGAGCGCCGTTGGCTCGACAGCGACGAACCCGGTTTCACGCTGGCGCAGATCGGCGCGGTCGCCATCCCGGCGTTGGCCGTGCTCGGCTTTTGCGTTGCCATGCTGTTCGCCCGTTCCAACCGGCGGCTGCGCGAATACGAGGCACGCATGGCGCGGCTGTTCAGCGGCCATAGTGCGGTCATGCTGCAGGTCGATTCCGCCAGCGGCGCGATCATCGATGCCAACCCGGCCGCCATTCGCTATTACGGCTACCCCAGGCGCCAACTCATCGGCATGAATATTTCCACCATCGACACGATGTCGACCGAAGACTTGGCACAGTTGAAGCGGAATGCCTCCGAAGGCCGGATTACCCACTTCATCGCTTCCAACCGGCTCGCCGACGGCACCGTACGTAGCGTCGAAGTACACATTTCACCCGTACCGATCGACGGCCGCATCATTCTTTTTTCCCTCGTTCACGACGTCACCGAGCAGTTGCTTGCCGCCGAGCAACTCGAACGCATGGCAAGCTACGACGCGCTCACCGAACTACCCAACCGCCGCCTGTTCATGGACCGGCTGCGCCAGGAAATCGCCCGTGGCCACCGCGAAAGCACTGGGCTGGCATTGCTGTTCATGGATCTGGACGGCTTCAAGCAAATCAACGACACCCTCGGCCACGAAGCCGGCGACCAGCTTCTGCGCGAAATCGGCAGGCGTTTGCGCCACTGCGTACGCGAAAGCGACACCGTGGCCCGCCTGGGCGGCGATGAATTCACCGTGCTGCTGCCCGGCACCGACGGCGTGGCGGCTGCGCCCACCGTCATTCGCAAGCTGCTCGAAACCATCGCTCAACCGGTACCGCTGGGCGGCACGCACGGCACCGTTACCGCGAGCATCGGCGTTGCCATCTTCCCCAGCGACGGCACCGATGCCGACACCCTGCTCAGCAAAGCCGACTCCGCCATGTACGGCGCCAAGGCGGATGGCAAGAACGCCTGCAGCTTTGCATCCACATCAAGCGCCGTGAAAAATCACCAGGGCGGACCGGCAACCGCGCCCACGGCAAACACCTCTTCGTAAACCCGCCCCGAGCGGCCTCAACCGATACGTGCGCCCGCCGCGCCACCCAGGCGGTCCGAAACACGTTCCGCGCACGCTTTCACCTTGCGCGCAAGCGGTCCATCCCACGCGACCTCACACGCCTCGGCCGGCCCCATCGCGGTAATCGCCAGCGCGAGGCTGCCGCTGCTGTCGAACACAGGCGCGGAAAACGCATTGATACCCGGAATCGGCATGCCGGCGGCGCGCGCCAGACCATGCCGGCGCACTTCGTCGAGTATTTCGTCGGCATCGCGTCTGGATAGGCGCAGCGCCGCCTGCGGGTGGGCGCTCAGGTGGGCAAGCTCGCCATCCACCAGCGGGCGGATGATGCGTTCGGGCAGGAACGCGGCAAAAACCCGGCCCGTCGCGCTGTTGAGCAACGGCGTCATGACCGTGCCGGGTCGCATGTTGACGTGAATCTGCTTGCTGCATTCCTCGATACGGACAATGGTCGGCCCGTGATTACCCCACACGGCGATGGCGATGTTCAGATCGGTCTCATCCGCCAGACAAGCGACCTCCCGCCCCGCCGCCTTCAGCGGATCGAGGCCGTGCAGCGCGGTCAAACCCATGTGCAGGGAAAAAGGGCCAAGGCCGTAGCGGCCGGTGATCGAATCCTGCTCGACCAGGCCGAGCTTGCCGAAACTCACCAGATACGGATGCGCCTTGGCCGGCGGCATACCCGCCTCGCGGGCGAGATCCTTCAACATCATCGGCCCACCCGCGCGCACCAGCGCCTGCAATAGCGTACCGCCGACCTCAATCGACTGAATGCCGCGACGGTCGCCGTTCGATCCCGCATTGCGTTGTTCTTCCACGGTTTACGCTCTCCTTTCGTGCCGGCGATGCTATCAGCTTTGGTATCGCATCCACGGCGTTCCGCCCCTTGGTGCCTGCCGATACGGGACCATGCCCTTTCTGTTCAAACCACGATCGCCAAGGGTCGTCATCCATCAAGCCATCCAGATCGCTGGGGCCGCGAAATGGCCGCTGCACGCGCTTGTCCTCCAGAAGCGCCGCCTGTAGTACCGCCCCCGGCTTTCCGATCGTATAGCCGCAGCATAGAGTAAAATTTGTTTATATAAAACTGATTGACCATTGACGAATTTAAAATTAGGATGCTTTCACCTAGAAAGACAAAGGAGACAGCGATTCATGAACACGAAAGCGTTTGCTTCCCAGGCGGACCTGGAAGAGAAAAAGATCAGCTTCGACAAGCTTTCCGACAACGCCTACGCCTATACGGCGGAAGGCGATCCGAACACCGGCATCATCATCGGCGACGACGCGGTGATGATCGTCGATGCCACCGCCACCCCGGTGATGGCGCAGGACGTGATCCGCAAGGTGCGCGAGATCACCGACAAGCCGATCAAATACGTGCTGCTCACGCATTACCACGCGGTGCGCGTGCTCGGCGCCTCGGGCTACAAGGACGAGGGGCTGGAGCAGATCATCGCCAGCCAGGATACCTACGACCTCATCGTGGAACGCGGCGAACAGGACATGGCCTCCGAGATCGGCCGCTTCCCGCGCCTGTTCAACGCGGTAGAGAGCGTGCCCGGCCTGACCTGGCCGACGATCACCTTCCAGAAGGAAATGACGCTGTGGCTGGGCAAGCTGGAAGTGAAGATCATGCAGATCGGGCGCGGCCACACCAAGGGCGACACCATCGCCTGGCTGCCGTCGCAGAAAATCTGCTTCTCCGGCGACCTGGTGGAATACGACGCCGCCTGTTACACCGGCGACGCCTATCTGGCCGACTGGCCGCAGACGCTCGACAACCTGGCCGCGCTCGGCGCGCAGAAACTCGTGCCCGGCCGCGGCCCGGCGCTGCTCGACGCCGCGCAGGTCGATAAAGGGCTGGCCTACACCAAGGCCTTCGTGTCCGCGCTGTACCGCAGCGCGCGCGAAGCGGTGGCGCAGGGCATGAACCTGAAGGCGGCGATGGCGCACACGCGCAAGAACATGGACCCGGAATTCGGCCATGTCTTCATCTACGAGCACTGCCTGCCTTTCGACGTGACCCGCGCTCACGATGAAGCCAGCGGCATCCGCGATCCGCGCATCTGGACCGCAGATCGCGACCGCGAGATGTGGCACTCCTTGCAGGACTGAACCAACCCCGGGGGAACCGGCAGTAGATAAAAGCATGTTGCAGGACCGGTGACAGACGCAGACGCGCGCGCCGGAAACTTTCTGGAGGAGACAACCGTGCTGAGCACGTATACCTATCCGAAATACGAATACCGGCGTCCGCCGGAAATCGCCGAGCAGCGCGACGGGCATTACCCCGTCATCGTCATCGGCGCCGGCCCCGTCGGCCTGGGCGCTGCCATCGACCTCGCCATGCAGGGCCAGCCGGTGCTGCTGCTCGACAACGACGACACCGTGTCGATCGGCTCGCGCGGCGTGTGCTACGCCAAACGTGCGCTCGAAGTGCTCGACCGCCTCGGCTGTGGCGAGGAGATGGTGGAAAAGGGCGTGTCGTGGAACGTCGGCCGCACCTTCTTCCGCGACAAGGAAGTGTTCAACTTCAACCTCTGCCCGGAACCCGACCACCACCGCCCCGGCATGATCAACCTCCAGCAGTATTACCTGGAGGAGTACATGGTGCGGCGTGCTGGCGAGTTCGACAATCTGGAACTGCGCTGGAAGAACAACGTCATTGCCGTGACGCAGGATGCGGACAAGGTCGCGCTGCGCGTGGAAACGCCGGACGGCGCCTATTCGCTGACGACCGACTGGCTCGTGGTGGCCGACGGCGCGCGCAGCCCGATCCGGCACATGATGGGGCTGGATATCGACGGCAAGATCTTCATGGACCGCTTCCTCATCGCCGACGTGGTGATGAAGGCCGATTACCCGGCCGAACGCTGGTTCTGGTTCGATCCGCCTTTCCACCGCAACCAGTCCGTGCTGCTGCACCGCCAGGCCGACAACGTCTGGCGCATCGACTTCCAGCTCGGCTGGGACGCCGACCCGGAAGAAGAAAAGAAGCCGGAAAAAGTGTTGCCGCGTATCCGCGCCATGCTCGGCGACGAGCGTGAATTCGACCTCGAATGGGTCAGCGTCTACACCTTCCAATGTCGCCGCATGGAACGCTTCAACCACGGCCGCGTGCTATTCACCGGCGACTGCGCGCACCAGGTTTCGCCCTTCGGCGCACGTGGCGCCAACTCCGGCCTGCAAGACACCGACAACCTGATGTGGAAGCTCAAGCTCGTCATCGACGGCAAGGCGCCGACGCGGCTGCTGGACACCTATAGCGAGGAACGCTGTCTCGGCGCCGACGAGAACATCATGAACTCGACCCGCTCGACCGACTTCATCACCCCCAAGAGCACGGTCAGCAAAGTCTTCCGCAATGCCGTGCTGGGGTTGGCCGAGGATTACGCCTTCGCCCGCGCACTGGTCAACTCCGGGCGTTTGTCGGTACCGAGCTTTCTCGCCGATTCGAGCTTGAACACGGCGGACACCGATACCTTCGCCGGCAACATGATCCCCGGCGCACCGATGGACGACGCGCCGATTCGGGGCGAACGCCCGTGGCTGCTCGGTGTGCTCGGCAACCGCTTCCAACTGCTGTACTACACCGCCGATGCCGGCGCACTCGACGCCGCTACCGCCGGCGCACTTGCCGGGTTGGTCGACGGGCCGATCCCGGTCGAAGCCATCGTCGTCGCCGAGCGCGGCACCGCGCCTGCCGGGCTGAAAACGGTACTGGATGCCAAGGGCCGCATCCGCGAACGCTATGACCTCGAGCCGGGCAGCGTCTATCTCGCGCGCCCGGATCAGCATGTGTGCGCCCGCTGGCGCCGTCTCAATCCCACCGCCGTGCGCGCCGCCGTGGCCCGCGCCACCTGCAACGCCTGAGGAGAGAAAACACCATGGCACTCAACACCGCCGCCAATTTTTCCGAACCCGGCAGGCGCTACTTCCGCGCCTTCAGCCCCGGCGACGATTTCTACGAGGCGTTGATCGACACCCACCGCGACCTGACCGACGAACAAAGCGCCGCGGTCAATGCCCGCCTGATCCTGCTGCTCGCCAACCACATCGGCGATGTCGGCGTGCTGCGCGAGGCGCTGAAGATCGCCCGCGCGGGCGTTTGAACCCTGTTCGAGCGCATCCACATCCAAGGAGACAGTCATGATCAAGAAAGTGCATCACGTTGCCTATCGCTGCAAAGACGCCAAAGAAACCGTCGAGTGGTACGGTAAATACCTGAAGATGAACTTCATCCTCGCCATTGCCGAGAACCAGGTGCCCTCCACCAAGGAACCCGATCCGTACATGCACATCTTTCTCGATGCCGGCGGCGGCAATGTGCTGGCCTTTTTCGAATTGCCGACCAAGCCGCCGATGACGCGCGTCGTCGATGCCGCCACGCCGGGCTGGACCCAGCACCTCGCGCTCGAGGTCGGCAGCATGGAAGAAATGATGGAAACCAAGGCGCGGCTCGAAGCCGACGGCATCGACGTCATCGGCCCCACCGATCACGCCATCTTCAAATCCATCTACTTCTTCGACCCCAGCGGCCACCGTCTCGAATTGGCGGTGAATACCGGCACGCCCAAGATGAGCGAGAGGCTCGATGAGGTGAAATGGGACATGCTAAACGAGTGGACCAGAACCAGGAAGGCCCCGCAGCACGCGCGCTGGATGCACGACGGCACCCATAAGGAGATCGCATAAGTGAAGCTCGCCACGCTCAAGCGCGGCGGCCGCGACGGCACGCTTGTCGTGGTCAGCCGCGACCTCACCCGCGCACAGACGGTCGCCGACATCGCCCCCACGCTCCAGGCCGCGCTCGACGACTGGGACCGCGTCGCGCCCGCGCTGCATCAGGTCTATGTGCAACTGAACGGCGGCCAGGCGCGCCACGCGATTCCCTTCGACCCCGCACAGTGCCATTCGCCGCTGCCGCGCGCTTATCAATGGGCCGACGGCTCGGCCTACATCAATCACGTCGAACTCGTGCGCCGCGCGCGCGGCGCCGAGCTGCCGAAAAGCTTCTACACCGATCCGCTGATGTACCAGGGCGGCTCGGACAGCTTCATCGGCCCGCGTGATACGGTCATCGCCGACGAGCCTTGGGGCATCGACTTCGAAGCCGAAGTGGCCGTCGTCACCGGCGACGTGCCGATGGGGGCAACCCCCGCACATTGTGCACAGGCAATCCGGCTGCTGATGCTGGTCAACGATGTGTCGCTCAGAAACCTGATTCCACCCGAACTGGCCAAGGGATTCGGTTTCTTCCAGTCGAAACCCGCATCGGCCTTCTCCCCGGTCGCCGTCACGCCGGACGAACTGGGCGAAGCATGGCGCGACAGCAAGGTTCATCTACCGCTTGTCGTGCATCTGAACGGTGCGCCTTTCGGCCGTCCCGATGCCGGTACGGACATGACTTTCGACTTCGGCCAACTCGTCGCCCACGTGGCGAAGACGCGCGAACTGGAGGCCGGCTCCATCATCGGCTCCGGCACCGTATCGAACAAGCAGGGTAGCCTGCACGGTTCGAGCATCGCCAACGGCGGGGTCGGCTACTGTTGCCTGGCCGAGGTGCGCATGTACGAAACCATCGAGCGCGGGGAGCCGGTCACGCCCTTCATGCGGCGTGGCGACAAGGTGAAAATCGAAATGCTCGACGCGAACGGCGCCAGCGTGTTCGGCGCCATCGAAAATACGGTCGTACCGCTCGAACGCTGAAAAGGCTGCAAAAGCCAAAGCCGCAGGACGGACAGCGGCGGAAAACAGCGGGGCGTGTGGACGGCGCATCTGCCCACACGCCCCGCGCCACTCACTGCGCTTCTCTCGCTACACTTCTGCGACGCTCTATCCTCCAGGCGCCGTTCTCGCGGCGGAAAACACAGATGAAGCTCTACACCTACTTCCGCAGTTCCGCCGCGTATCGCGTGCGCATCGCGCTCAACCTCAAAGGGCTCGCCTACGATGCGGTGCCGGTACACCTCACCCGCAGCGGCGGCGAGCAGCACCAGCCGGGCTACCGCGCGGTGAATCCCGCCGGACTCGTGCCGGCGCTGGAAGACGGCGGCCAGGTGCTGACCCAATCGCTCGCGATCATCGAATACCTCGACGAAACGCATCCGGCTCCATCGCTGCTGCCCGGCTCCGCCACAGATCGCGCACGCATCCGCGCGCTGGCGCAAACCGTCGCCTGCGACATCCACCCGATCCACAACCTGCGGATACTGCGCTACCTGGGTACCAAACTCGGCGCGAGCGAAGAGCAAAAAAACGCTTGGTACCACCATTGGGTCGAAGGAGGCTTTGCCGCACTGGAAAACCTCCTTGCCCACGACCCGCGCACCGGTGCTTTCTGCCACGGCGACACCCCGACGCTGGCCGATATCTGCCTGGTGCCGCAGGTCTTCAACGCCCGCCGCTTCGCCTGCGACCTCGACGCCATGCCAACGATCCGCCGCATCGCCGCCGAATGCGAAAAACTCGACGCTTTCACCCGCGCCGCACCGGCGAACCAACCCGACGCCGAATGAATTGAAATCCTAGCTGTGCCCCGCACACATGCGCCGGAAATCCGGCCATGTAACGCCTGACCATTCAGTTCGAAACGCGGCGCCACAAGAGCCGATTTGGCTTGTGGAAGCTGAGCTTCGTAAAATGAAGAACGGTAAAGCCGGAAGCGGCGGTAACCGCTGAATATCGGAAAGGAGCGCGGACATGAAATACAAAGGCAGTTGTCACTGCGGCCGGGTCGCGTATGAGGCCGAAGGCGAACTCAAGGGCGCGCTGGCCTGCAATTGTTCGATTTGCCAGCGCCAGGGCTCGCTGCTGTGGTTTGTACCACGCGAATCGTTCAACCTGCTGACACCCGAAGAAGCCGCGAGCACATACACCTTCAACAAGCACGTCATCAAGCACAGGTTCTGCCCTGTTTGCGGCATCCATCCCTATGCCGAAGACGTGGACCCGCAAGGAAATGCCATCGCCGCCATCAATATTCGCTGCCTGGAGAATCTTGATCTGGAGGCTATCCCGGTTCAGCAGTACGACAGCCGTTCCATCTGAGTTGTCGTAGCCGGGCGCCTGGTATTCATTATCCGCGGCGCCATGGAGACGATCATTAGCAGCATCCGTTAGCGGAAGCGATACACCGCGCGGATCTTGTCAGGACGCTATATGGCAATGACAGAACCGGATAACAGACTGTGAGATAGGGGATGTGCCAAAGCACACCCGTCGACGCCAGCGTCAGGAGGAAAACAGATGAAACGCCGTTCCGCAACACCGTGGAAAAAGAGCCGTACCTACGGCGACCTTTACGGTGGCCGGGTTCGCCGGCGCTTGGCCGACAACATCTTTGCCCGGGCCCACTCACTGCAACGGCCCACCGACGGGCAACACCTGCCTTTGCTCCTGCGGGACAACCCTTCGAGGGATTACTTCTTTCCAGTGAGCGCCGAGGAGGTTGCCGCCGCGCTTGAGCGCTTGCCTGTACAGCATCGTGAAGGGATTACGCATATCTGGCTGCGAAAGCGCACACACCGCCAAAGCCGTTCAGGCGCGCCACTGGCCGAGTTCATTTGCGGGAGCGGCGTCCGCCTTATCGTCCTCTATGCGTGGCGTGCGGATGGCGTGTTACCGCTGGGAAGGAAAAAACCCCAGCCTCGCGAGGTGTCACACTTTCTTCGGTTTGGTGGCGTACTGCGGCAGGCGCGGGGCTTCTGGGTCATTGCCTTCGAACCGCAAGCGTTGCGCCGTTATTATGTGGAACATTTGCTGTGCCACGAAGTCGGGCATCATGTGGACTGGTACAACCGCTTCTGGAGCATGGCGAACGCCAGGAAAACCGAAGAGGCCGCGGACCAATATGCCTATGCCTGGGGAGCACTCGCAGGCGAAACGATCACCACACCCAACCCGCCACCCCAGCGGACCGCTTGCGTCGACCGCTGAACTTCAACGTTGAGGCCGGGCTACGGCGAGGAACCCGAAACCACATGAACATCGTCCCCCTTCCCGCATTCGACAGTAACTACATCTGGCTGCTGCACGACGGGCGCCACGCCGTTGTCGTCGATCCGGGCGACGCGGGGCCGGTTCTGGCATTTCTCGCCGAGCACGGACTGACACTCGGCGCGGTGCTGATCACCCATCACCACGCCGACCATGCCGGCGGCCTGCCCGGTTTGCTGCGGCACACGCCCGCCATCCCGGTATTCGGCCCCGCGCGCGAACACATCGATGGCGTCAACCGCCCGCTTGGCGAAGGTGACACGGTGACACTCGCGGAGCCGTCGCTGACGCTGCGGGTGATCGACGTGCCGGGGCATACCGCCGGACACATCGCCTACTACGGCAGCGGCATGCTGTTCTGCGGCGATACCTTGTTTTCCGCCGGCTGTGGGCGCCTGTTCGAAGGCACCGCGGCACAACTGGCGGATTCTCTGGCGAAATTCACCGCACTGCCGGACGACACCCTGGTGTGTTGCGCGCACGAATACACGTTGTCGAACCTCGCCTTTGCCCGCGCCGCCGAACCGGACAACGCCGAACGCGACCGCTACATGGCCGCCTGCGAAGCGCTACGCGCCGCCGGGCAGCCGACGCTGCCGAGCATGGTCGGACGGGAAAAAGCGATCAACCCTTTTCTGCGTACCGTCGAGGCAGGTGTCATCGCCAGCGTTACCGCGCACTGCGGCACGCGCCCAAGGGACGCCACCGCATGCCTGGCCGCATTGCGCGTATGGAAGGATGATTTTCGTGGCGTATGAAAATCAGCGGGCAGTAAGAAGCCGGTAAAAAAACGCTCACGCGGGCAGATGCCGGCAAATCGCCTCAATGAACCCTTGTGCCTTCTGCCACGCTGCCTTCGACGCGGTTGCGGCCCTTGTTCTTGGCCAGGTACAAGGCCTCATCGGCAAATTTGAGCAGGGCCGGAAAACCGTAGTCATCGCCCCGATCGGGAATCACGCTCGCCACGCCGATACTGATCGTCACCCTTTTCAGCTCGACCACCGAATACTGGTGCGCGATCGCCAGCGCCTCGACCCCCTCGCGCATCGCCTCTGCCACGGCCAGCGCGCCGTCCAGGGTGGTTTCCGGCAAGACCGCGGCGAATTCCTCGCCACCGTAGCGGGCAATCAAGTCGATCGGCCGCCGCAGCTTCTGCGCCAGGGTACTGGCAACCGCCTTCAAACACTCGTCGCCAACCTGGTGGCCGTAGCCGTCGTTGAACTGTTTGAAAGAGTCCACGTCACCCACCAACAGCGATATCGGCAAGCCGCCACGCGACGCCCGCTTCCATTCGCGCCGCAGGGTTTCGTCGAAGCAGCGACGGTTGGCGATGCCGGTCAGACCGTCGACCGCGGAAAGGCGGGTCAGCTCACGGTTGGCTTCGTCCAGCTTGCGCGTCAGTACGAGCAGTGAATAGCGCATTTGCGCAATGCGCTGCATGGCCTTGACCTTGGCCTTGAGTACCAGTTCGGAGACCGGCTTGACCAGATAATCGTCGCCGCCGACTTCTATGCCGCGCAGCAGGTCTTCGTCACTGGCACGCGCGGTAAGAAAAATGATCGGCGTCCAGTCGCCGTCCTTCTCCAGTTGCCGGATGCGGTGTGCAACCTCGAAACCGTCCAGTCCGGGCATGATGATGTCGAGCAGGATCAAATCGGGCCGCTCGCGCTTGAACATCTCGATGCCGGACTCGCCATCGCGGGCATGGAAAGCGGTCAGCCCCATGTTCATCAACTGATGACACACGAGCATCGCGCTGGTGACGGCATCTTCGATCACGAGAGCCTTCATTTTTCAGAGAAACTCCACACCTGATAAATCATGTAATCCTACCAAGTCGGTGCAGGCTACACGCACAAAATCAAATATTTTTTGTGCTGTATCCATTAAATAATTCACTGCTTTTTCTGAACTTTACCCTCCTGATCCACGACAATATCTCCATGATGCGCATTCAGTGGGGGCCGAATTGACGCTCCCGATCCCGGCGGCTAGACTTTTTCGTTTTACGCCACACCCGCCGACGTTGCTCATGGCGAAGTTTTCCGCGCTCCTCCTGACCTGCTTCGCCCTTGCTTTTTCCCTGTCCGCCAGCGCTGGTGTCGGCGAAGCCGACCTCGATGCGCCGGACAGTGCGATTGCCCCACAGCCATCGGCAAGCGAAGAACCGACCGCACCCGCCCGCGTGCTGACGCTCGACCTCACGCGCGACGCCAACGATATCTGGGATCGCATCCGCCGTGGCTTCGGCATGCCCGATCTGGACAGCGAACTCGTTGCCGAACAGCAGCTTTTCTACCTGAACCGCCCCGGTTTTCTGAAGCAGGTGTTCACACGCGGCGGCCGTTATCTCTACTACATCGTCGACGAGCTGGAACGCCGTGGCATGCCCACCGAAATCGCCCTGCTGCCGATGGTGGAAAGCAGCTACAACCCCCTCGCCTACTCTCGCGCCCATGCTTCCGGCCTGTGGCAGTTCATCCCCTCCACCGGCAAGACGTACAACCTGACCCAGGACAAGTGGGTGGACGAGCGCCGCGACGTGATCGCCTCCACCAACGCCGCACTGGATTACCTGCAGACCATCTACCAGATGCACGGCGACTGGCATCTGGCGCTGGCTTCCTACAATTGGGGAGAAGGCTCGGTCGGCCGGGCCGTCCAGCGCAACCTCGACGCAGGCTTGCCCGCCGAGTACAGCGCCTTGCGCATGCCGGACGAAACGCGCAATTACGTACCGAAACTGCAGGCACTCAAAAACATCGTCGCCCAACCCGAGCTGTTTCATCTGGAATTGCCCTACGTTCCCAACGAAGTACATTTCGTCACCGTCACCAGCCCCATCGGCATCGATCTGGCTACAGCGGCGAAACTCGCCGATCTGCCGCTGGAAGAATTCATGGCCCTCAACCCCGGCTTCAACCGCCCGGTGGTGACGACAGCCAATCAATCCCTGGTGATCCCCGCCGACCGCGCCGCACAATTCGAAACCCGTGTCGCCGAACTCTCCCTCGCCGGGCAGGGCTGGCGCACCCACACGCTGGCGGCGGGCGAAAAACTCGACGCGGTCGCACGTCGCCACAATCTGTCGGTCGCACAGCTACAACAGGTCAACGGCCTCACCGCACGCAGCAAGGTCGGACCCGGTTACACATTGCTGGTTCCCGATGGCGTGGACCCGAGCGGCGCACTGCAAGTCACCCGGCTGCTGCCGAACAATGGCCTGCTGGCGGTCCAGCCCGGCATCCGGCTCGCCAGCGCCAAGGACGACCCGCCGGCGAAAAAGGGCACGAAAAAGGCCGCTGCGAACAAGAAAACGGCCGCGAACAAAAAAGACACGGGAAAAACCACGACGAACAAGAAGGCGGCATCCCAGTCCACCAGCAAGCCGACGGGCAACGCAGCAAAACAAAACACCTCGAAAAACGCATCCAAACAGAAAAACCGCTGAGCGCCTGTCTGCACACTCACGCACGGATACCGAAAACCGGTTGATGCGCCAGCGGAAGTATCATGAACAGCGGGCGCTTCCTCGAAGGCTCAAGGCCGCCCCGGTCACCCCGATGAGTGCGGACACGGCATCGCCCATCTCCCGACTTTCCCGGAACCACGCCATGAGCGACATCACGATCTACCACAACCCCGCCTGCGGCACATCGCGCAACGTGCTCGATCTGATCCGCAACAGCGGCGAAGAGCCCACCATCGTCGAGTATCTGAAAACACCGCCCTCCCGCGAAACGTTGCAGGCGCTGATTGCCGCGATGGGCGTGCCGGTACGCAGCATACTCCGCAGCAAGGGCGCACCTTACGTGGAACTGGGCCTGGACGATGCGAAGTGGAGCGACGAGCAACTGATCGATTTCATGCTCCAGCACCCGATCCTCATCAACCGGCCTATCGTGGTCACACCGCTGGGTACTCGCCTGTGCCGTCCGTCGGAAACCGTGCTGGACATCCTGCCACAACCGCAACGCGGCGGAGCATGATCCGATGCCCCCAGGCCCCAAAGCACACGACGGCGCCTGGCGGATTTTTTTCGTTTTTCTGCGGCTGGGCCTGACCTCGTTCGGCGGCCCGATCGCGCACCTGGGTTATTTCCGCACCGAATTCGTCGAGCGCCGCCGCTGGTTGGACGACCGGGGCTACGCCGAACTGATGGCCTTGTGCCAGTTCCTGCCGGGGCCGGCCAGCAGTCAGGTCGGCATTGCGCTCGGGCTGGGCCGCGCCGGCTGGTGGGGGGCATTGGCGGCCTGGGCGGGTTTCACATTGCCGTCGGCGCTCGCACTGATCCTGTTCGCATATGGCATTTCCAGGTATCGCACGCTGGCCGACGCCGGCTGGGTACACGGGCTCAAGGTGGTGGCCGTCGCCGTAGTCGCGCAGGCAGTCTGGGGCATGGCGAAAACGCTGTGCCCCGATAGGCCACGTGCCGCACTGGCGATAATGGCGGCATTGCTGACGCTGGCATGGCCATCGACGACGGCCCAGGTTGCGGCCATCGCCACGGCGGGTCTGCTGGGCCGTTGGTGGCTGAAGCTGCCGCCGCAACCAGCCGCCAGCCAGGCTCCACTTGCCGTGTCGCCGCGCGTCGGCTGGGCGGCGTTGGGGCTGCTTGCGCTCCTGCTGCTCGGCCTGCCGCTGTGGGCAACGATCAGCGGATCGGCCACCGCAGCGTTATTCGACGGCTTCTTTCGCGCCGGTGCCCTTGTGTTTGGCGGCGGCCACGTCGTGCTGCCGCTGTTGCAGACCACCGTGGTGCCGCTCGGCGCGGTCGACAACACCGACTTCCTGGCGGGCTACGGCGCGGCGCAGGCCGTGCCGGGTCCGTTGTTTACCTTTGCGGCCTATCTCGGCACGGCGGCCGACTGGCCGTTACATGGATGGCGCGGGGGACTGGCACTGCTGGCGGCGATTTTCACGCCGGCTTTTCTCATATTGGCCGGTGTGCTGCCATTCTGGGCCCGGTTGCGTCACCGCCGGGATGTCCAGGCCACGATGGCGGGCATCAATGCGGGCGTGGTCGGCATTCTTTTGTCGGCCCTGTACAACCCGGTGTGGACGGGCGCAATCCACGGGTGGGAAGATTTCGCGCTGGCGCTGACGGCTTTCGGGCTGTTGGCCTATGGCCGCGTATCGCCGGTACTGGTTGTCGTGCTGGCAGCCGCCGCAGGCCAGGCGTTGTCTGCCTGAAGCGGAAACATACGGTTCGACACCCCGCCACGCCATGTGCGTGGACGCCTGCTGACGCAGCCGCGTCAGGACCGCCCCAACGGCCAATGACAGCGCACACGATGAACCGTCGTGCCCATCGCCGTTTCGGTGGGGTAGGCTTTGCGGCAGATATCCGTCGCCTGCGGGCAACGCGGGTGAAAATGACAGCCCTGCGGCGGTTTGAGCGGCGAAGGCAGGTCGGCCACCGTGCCTGCCGCTTGCCGCGCGGCGGGTTCGACGCCCGCTGGCGTCTTGTCGGCCGCAGGCGCATTTTCCGCACTTTCATCCGCCTCCTCACCCACGCGCGGTACGGCTGCCAGCAGCATGCGCGTATAGGGGTGCGCCGGTGTGGCCAGGACACGCTCGGCCGGGCCGTGCTCGACGATGCGGCCCAGGTACATCACCGCAACCTCGTCGGCGAGGTAATCGACCACGCCGAGGTTATGCGTGATGAACAGATACGCAAGACCGCGCTCGCGCTGCAATTCGCGCATCAGGTTGAGCAGTTGCGCCTGCACCGATACGTCCAGCGCACTGGTCGGTTCGTCGCACACGATGGCGCGCGGCGACACCGCGAGCGCGCGGGCAATGGCGATACGCTGGCGTTGACCACCGGAAAATTCGTGCGGGTAACGCCAGCGCATCGCGGGCTGCAGGCCGATGCGCTCGAGCAGGGCGTCGATGTCGCGGCCACGTGCGGCGGCATCGCCATTCACACCGAGGCTGAGCATGCCTTCCTCGATGATTTCGCCGATACGCATGCGCGGATTGAGCGAGGCGAACGGGTCTTGAAACACCATCTGCACCGCGCGCCGCATCGGCTGCAAGGTATCCGCCGGGGCGCCGGCGATGTTCTCGCCATCGAAGAAAATCTGCCCGGCACTGGCCTCGATCAGTTGCAGAATGGCCTTGCCCACGGTGGTTTTGCCACAGCCCGACTCGCCAACCAAAGCCAGCGTGCGTCCTGGCACCAGCGCCAGATCGACGCCATCGACCGCGCGCGCATGACCGACGACACGCTTGAACAGCCCCTTGCGCAGCGGGAAATGCACCTTGAGACCGCGCACTTCGAGCAAGGGGGCGTTGCCGCGCGCGCTGGCCGCCACCATTGGCGAACTGGCATTCCGTTCCAGCGGGCGCGGAATGCTGACCGTTTCGTACAAGTGGCAGCGCACCGCCTGATGTTCGCCGAGCCGATGCCAGACCGGTACTTCGTCGTCGCAGCGGTCGAAGGCGGCGGGACAGCGTTCGGCAAAGCGACAACCCGTGAACGCGCGGTCCAGCGCGGGCACACTGCCTTGCGGCGCATCCAGCATTGCCCCGCGTCGCAGCCCGGAGGGCAGGGCGGCGAAAAGCTTGCGCGCATAGGGATGCAGCGGCGTGCGGAAAAAAGGCTCGCGCGCGCCGGTTTCCACCAGTTGGCCGGCATACATCACGCCTACGCGGTGCGCCATGCGGGCGACCACGCCGAGGTCGTGCGTGATCAGCAGCATGCCCATGCCGCGCTCGGCCTGCAGATGCGCGAGCATGTCGAGCACCTGGCCCTGGATGGTGACGTCGAGCGCGGTAGTGGGTTCGTCGGCAATCAGCAGTTCGGGCTGGCCGGCAAGCGCCATGGCGATCATCACCCGCTGCTTCATGCCGCCGGAAAACTGGAAAGGGAAATCGTCGAGCCGTTGCCCGGCATCGGGAATGCCCACGGCGTCGAGCAGCCTCCGCGCCTCTTCGCGCGCAGCCGTGCCGGTCAGACGGCGATGGCGGCCAAGTGCTTCGGCGATCTGCGCATAAACCGTCATCACCGGATTGAGACTGGTGGACGGTTCCTGAAAAATCATGCCGATACGCCCGCCGCGCACGTCGCGCATGCGCGCTTCGGGCACGCGCAGCAAATCCTCTCCACCCAGACGCACCGCGCCCGCTTCGATACGGCCGACGTCCGGCAGCAGACGGGTCAGTGCCAGCGCGGTCATCGATTTGCCGCAGCCCGATTCGCCCAGCAGCGCGAAAGTTTCGCCGGCGGCAACGGTGAAATCGACGCCATCGACCGGATGCACCGCCGCCCCGGCGCCAGCAAGCGCCACGCGCAGACCGGAAACTTCAAGCAGCGGTCGTTCGCTATCGGGCAAGTTACCGGTGCGAGCGTCTACAGTCATCTCCAATGCCTGAATCAAAAAGGCCGCTCACGCGGCCCTCGACGAATCAATGGTGATGATGTCCGCCCGGCCCATGCACATGGCCGTGGGTAATTTCCTCGGCGGAAGCGGGGCGCACATCGGCAATGGTGATGTCGAACACCAACGCCGTGCCGGCCAGCGGATGGTTGCCGTCGACGACGACCTTGCCTTCGGCGATATCGGTGATGCGATAGACGATGTCGTCCTCGCCGTCGTCGGACGTACGCTCGAAGGACATGCCGACTTCGATGTTGTCCGGAAACAGGGAGGCTTCCTCGACCAACACCAGTTCTTCGTCGTAGTCGCCGAAGGCCTCTTCCGGCTGCAGCTTGATTTGCAGCGTATCGCCCTGCTTGCGCCCGTGCAGCGCTTCCTCGACCAGCGGAAAGATGCCATCGTAGCCGCCATGCAGATATACCAGCGGCTCCTCGCCATTGTCGATCATGTTACCGTCCGGATCGCGCACGGTGTAATTAAGCGTGACTACGCTGTTTTTTACGATTTCGGTTTTCATTGCCGGATTCGAGTCCCTTGACCAGTTCAAACACCGCGGCTGCATGGCCGCGAGGCGTAACGTCGTAGAGCGCGTGTCGCAGTATGCCCTGTTTGTCGATGATGAAGCTCGAGCGCAACACGCCCATCCGCTCCACGCCATCGACCACCTTCGACCGCCACACTCCGTAGAGCTGGCACACCTCGGTTTCCGTGTCCGACAGCAGGCGGACCGACAAGCCCTGATTGTCGCGAAAATCGGCGTGCGTAAGGCAATCGTCCGGACTGATGCCGATCACGATGCAGTCGTAGCGTGCGAATTCATCTTCGTGATCGCTGAAATCGGCAGCCAGCAACGTACAGCCAGGCGTGTTGTCACGCGCGTAAAAATACAGAACCACATGTTGCTTGCCGAGCACGGACGAGAGATCGAAAACCTCCATATCCGAATCCGGCAACGAAAACACCGGGGCACTCTCTCCACTTCGCAGCATGGGCTCTCCCTGACGTGTCTCGATTCTAGCCGAGAGCCGGAGGACTACCAAGAATATGACTGCCGGGCATATGCCCCGGCCCTCGCAGACCCTCCTGCCAACCCCTTGCGGATGCGTATTTCGCAACAATACGCACGGACCACGCGATTATTTATCCGCCCTCATGTTCGCCCACGCATGAAGACTGTTTAAAATCACAGCCTTCATGCGGAGATCATCATGACGACACGCAGCAGAAGCCTGACCTCGCGGCAACAGGAAATTCTGGACTTCATCAACCAGACCATCAAGCACGAAAACCGCCCGCCGACCCGCCTGGAAGTTTGCGCAGCCTTCGGCTTCCGCTCGCCCAACGCGGCCGAAACCCATCTGCGCGCGCTCGCCGCCAAAGGCGCGATCCTGCTCGAAGAAGGCCGTGCACGCGGCATCCGCCTTCCATACGCCGCACAGGGCCTGCCACTGATCGGCCGCGTGGCCGCCGGCAGCCCCTTGCTTGCCGCCGAACACGTCGAAACCCGCTGCCAGATCGACCCCGCGATGTTCTCGCCGCCAGCCGATTACCTGCTGCGGGTGCGTGGCATGAGCATGCGCGACGCGGGCATTCTCGATGGCGACCTGATCGCCGTCCATCGCGCCGCCGAAGCCCGCAACGGACAGATCGTCGTCGCCCGCATCGAGGACGAGGTCACCGTCAAGACACTGCAACGCAAGGGCGCGACGGTCGAACTTCTGCCGGCGAATCCGGACTACCAGGCTATCGTTGTCGACACCCGGCGCACGCCGCTCGTCATCGAAGGCATCATGGTCGGCCTGATCCGCAAGGATTCCTGATCACCGTTAGACTTCCCACCTCGCCACCACCTGAACCGATCGCACCAAATACTCCTGTCCCCACCGCCCATGCCGATTTCCAGCCTTCCCGCCGATTCTCCCCGCGCCGGCGACATCGCCCGCCACCGCGCGGTACTCGCCTTGCTGCTGTTCGCGCTCGCCCTGCCGCTATCCATCTGGCTGTTCGCCACGCTGGAGCCTATCTGGGCGCGCATCGTACCGCTGGAAGGTGCTGCCTTCATGCTTGCCGCCACAGCCCTGGGGGCCGTAATGGCGCTCGCCCCAATAGCGGTGACGGTCGGTTTTCTGCTCACCCTCTGGTACGGTGTCGAGAGCGTTTACCTGCCGCGCAGCCAACCTTCACCACTCACCGATGCCTGCATTGCCGCCGTCGGCCTCGTCATCTGGTTCTTGCCGATGCTCGCGGCGCTGGCGATGGCCGCGCGCGCCTTGTTCGAAGGGCGCGTGCATTTCGTCAAGCCGGCGCGCGACTACTTTCTTGCCACCGACCCCATCGCCTACTGGCAAGGCGTCGGTTTCCTCTTCATCGCGGCCGGCTTTTTCGGCTTTCTCGCCTGGTGCTATTGGCGCGGCAAGCTGCGCCGCCGCCGCACGGGCTGAACGGCGGCAGCGCCGATGCCCGCGACGGAATCGTTCCGCGCCATCGCCGGCCGTCTGGCGCACCATGCCTGGCCGATCCTGATCGCGCAGATCCTGTCGATGTGCATGATGGTGGCCGACACGTTGATCGCCGGCCACCACAGCACGGCCGATCTCGCCGCGGTAGCGGTGGGCAGCGGCATCTACATTTCGGTGGCGATGCTGCTCATCGGCATCCTGCAGGCAGTCGCCCCCACCGTGGCCCACCTGTACGGCGCCGGTCGCCGCGAGGACATCGGCCCGGCCTTGCAGCAGGGCTTCTGGCTGGCGCTGATGCTGGCCCTGCCCGGTACCTTGCTGCTCGCCTTTCCTCACTTTCTGCTCGACCTCGCACGCGTACCGGCCGACCTCCAGGGAAAAACCGCCGCCTATCTCGTCGCCACCGCTGTCGGCCTGCCCGCGGTGCTGTTCTACCGCACCTTCTACGCCTTCAACAACGCCATCGGCCGGCCGCGCGTCCTGATGGCACTGAGCCTCGTCATCACTTCCACCCATATACCGCTGGCCTGGGCGCTGACCAACGGCCACCTTGGCTTCGAGCCGCTCGGCAGCGCCGGCTGCGGTATTTCCACAGCGGTGGTGAACTGGCTCGGCTTTGGCTGCGGCGCGCTCTACCTCGCACGCAACCGGGCCTACCGCGATTACCGCCTTTTTTCCGCCTGGGTGCCGCCACAACGCCAGGCCATCGGCGCGCTGCTGCGCCTGGGCGTGCCGATGGGCTTGTCGACCTTCATCGAAATCACCTCCTTCACGCTGATCGCGCTTTTCGTCGCCCGCCTGGGCGCCGAGGCGGTGGCCGGGCACCGCGTGGTCGCCAACCTCGCAGCGCTGATCTACATGCTGCCGCTGTCGATGTCGATCGCCACCCTGGTACTGGTCGGCCAGGCCGCCGGCGCGCACGACTGGGCACGCGCCCGGGCCACCGTGCGGGTGGCGATGATCCTTACCGGCGTGCTGGCCACCGTCATCGGCCTGTTGCTGTGGCTGGGGCGCGATACGGTGGTCGGTCTGTCGTCGGCCGATCCGGCGGTACGCACGATGGCACTGGGGCTGCTGTTCTACATCTGCCTGTATCAACTCTTCGACGCGGTACAGACCATCGCCGCCCACGCGCTGCGCGGCTACAAGATCACGCTCGTGCCCATGCTGCTGCATACGATGTGCTTCTGGGGCGCGGGCCTTGGCGGCGGTTACTGGCTGTGCTTTTACGCGCCATGGCGGGAAGGCGCTCCATCGGTGGCGGGATTCTGGGAGGCAAACGTGCTCGCCTCGATGCTCGCGGCCACGTCCTTCAGCATCCTGCTGCGGCGCGTTATCCGCCGCCAGGCCATCCGCGCGCAGGCCGTGCCGGCCCCGACGACCTAGGACCCCAGCCAGCCTTTGCGCAAGCGGCGGGCAGAAGCAATCGGCTTTGCGGCAAGGCTCAGATGCGCCGTATCGACCGGTGCTGCGGCCAGTTCGACCTCGAAACGCATCAACTCGTCGCGGCGGAACGCATGCACCTCGATGCGCTCCCCGGCTGCACGCCGCGCCAGCAAGCCATCGAGATTACCCGCACTCACTCTGAGGCCGCCGAGCGCGATCAGCACGTCGCCGGCGGATAAACCCGCCGCCTGCGCCGCGCTGCCGTCGTACACCGTAGCGATCTTCGCTTCGCCATTGCCGGCGGCGAGCTTCACGCCAAGCACCGGCGCACGGCCGGCCGGCTCAAGCCGGCAATTGACGCCAAAGTGGTTGAGAATCGGCGAAAACGGCAAATCGTCGGTCCCTTCGACCACCTTCCTCAGCCAGCGGGCCAGACGCTCACCCTGTTCCCTGCCCACATCGGCCACGATGGCGTAGATGCCACTTTCAGGCACGCCCGCCCCGTCGCCGTGGCGCTGCCACAGCAAGCGCATCACATCGTCCAGGCTCTTGCGCCCGCCGCTGCCTTCACGCAATCGCAGATCGAGGGACAATGCGATCAGCGCCCCCTTGGTGTAGTAGCTGACGATGGCGTTGGGGGCGTTTTCATCCTGGCGGTAGTACTTGATCCACGCATCGAAAGAGGATTCCGCCACGCTCTGCTTGAACCGGCCGGCGCCACGCAGCACACCGGACATCGTCTTGGCCAGCAGGCCCAGGTAATCCGCCGCCGGCAGCACGCCGCTGCGCACCAGCGCCAGATCGTCGTAATACGACGTGAAACCCTCGAACGCCCACAATAAACGGGTGTAGTTCTCGCAGGAAAGATCATAGGGAGCGAACGCCGCCGGCTTGATGCGCTTGACGTTCCACGTATGGAAATACTCGTGGCTGCACAGGCCGAGAAACGCCTTGTAGCCATCCGGCACGCCTTCCATGCCCACCCACGGCAGATCGGCGCGCGATGCGAGCAACGCCGTGCTGGCGCGGTGTTCCAGACCGCCATAACCGTCGCCGACCACGGTGACGAGAAAAACGTAGCGATCCATCGGCGGCGGCGAATCGAACAGCGCAATCTGCCAACGGCACACATCCGCCAGATCGGCGGTGAGGCGCGCGGTATCGCAATCGTGGCGGCCGGTCAGAACGACATCGTGGCGCACCCCGCCAGCCTCGAAAAAAGCCAGCGTGAACGTGCCCATTTCAACCGGATGGTCGATCAGTTCATCGTAATCCGCCGCGCGATACAGACCGAAGCCGTACGCTTGCGCCACCCCCAACTCGCCCTCGGCGCGCGGCAGCGCTGTCGCGACCTTCCACGCACGGTAAGCCGCGCCCTGTGGACACTCGATGTTCACCAGGCAAGTGCGCTCCGTCTTGCCCTCGGCAGCCAGAAATACGCTGGAGCCGTTGAAAAAGCCGTGGGTCTGGTCCAGATGCGCGGCGCGCACCGACAAATCCCACGCATACACCTCATAGTGCAGTGTCAGCGCCTTGCCGCCCGCAACCGGCGCAGCGCGCCAGGTGTGCTTGTCCAGCTTTTCCACCCTCACCGCCCGGCCACCCGTTTCGGCGCGCAGGGTGACGATATTGCGCGCGAACTCGCGGATCATGTAGCTGCCGGGAATCCATGCCGGCAGACTGAAACGCTGCCCGCCCGGATCGGGATCGGCGACGGTGCAGCTCACGCCGAACAGATGCGCCTCGGGGTGGATGGGGGCAATGGTGTAGCGGATTGGTGGAAGCAAGGTGGCGGTGGGCATGGGCAATGGCTGTTCAATACGTGATCCGGCCCTCGAGCGACCGCCATCGCGGCGCTGTCCGGTGCGCGGACTTGATGAAAAAGGAGAAAAGGAAGGCGTCAAAGCCCATTGCGCTCGAAATGGCGCTGGTAGACCTTGATGTAATTCGTATCGACTTGGCAACACGTCATGTCTTCGTAGCGGATGCGTTCAGGCTGCCTGCTCCATTCGCCGGTGCCGGAGAAATAGGTGATTTCCACCGCGTCGTCGGCTACCCGCCCGATCCGGCCGATGCAGAAGTCCGGATCATCTCCAAGCTCGCATTCGACGATGAAGAACGAATGCGTCCGCGACAACTGTGCGATCGCCGTTTTCCAGTTCCGCACATCGATGGCGGTTTCGAACGGTACCTGCTGCAACAGGCCTTCCTGAACCAGAAGCTTGCGCTGGAAGCGGCAGGTTGGAGAGCATTTGACTTCGGTGATGTCGGCGGTCCTGAGCACCATCAAGCCATCGAGGTTGAAGTCATACACATACTGCAGCAGCACGAGTTGGTCGGACGCGGCAAGGACGAACCCCTGGATGGAATGATCGTCGATCCCGCCACGGCGGATCGAAACGAGATCGCGCTGATTTCGATGTTGCTCGAATTGGTCGATATGCGGCATTGGTGCGCACTTGGCCAAATAGTCAAAGCGCGCGCGCACTGAACGTATCGCAAGCCTGCACGTCACCGCTCTTGTAGCCGTTCTGGAACCAGCGCTGACGCTGCGCGCTGGTACCGTGGGTGAAGCTGTCGGGCACCACGGCGCGGCCAGCAGAGCGTTGCAAGGCGTCATCGCCGATTTTTTCCGCTGCATTCATCGCCGCCTCGATATCGCCTGGGTCGAGCCAGCGCTTGGATTCCTGCGAATGGTGCGCCCACACGCCGGCAAAGCAGTCGGCCTGCAGTTCCATGCGCACGCTCAACGCGTTGCTCTGTACCTCGTTCGCGCGGCGGCGCGCGGCATCGACCTTGGCGGCGATACCCAGTTCGTTCTGCACGTGGTGCCCGACTTCGTGCGCGATCACGTAAGCCTGGGCGAATTCGCCCGGCGCGCCGAGCTGGTTCTTGAGCGTGTCGTAGAAGTTGAGGTCGATGTAGACCTTTTTGTCGCCAGGGCAGTAGAACGGCCCCATCGCCGCCTCCCCGGTGCCGCAGGCGGTGGGCGTGGCGTCGCTGAACAGCACCAGCTTGGGCGTCTGGTAAACACTCCCGCCACGCTTGAAAATATCGCTCCACACCACTTCGGTGTTGCGCAACACGGTCGACACGAACGCCGCCTCGTGGTCGTCGCCCGGCGGTTTGCCGGCCGGGCCGTCGTAACGCTGCTGCACCTGCGACGCCGGCTGGCCGCCGCTGAGCAAGCCGAGTACGGTGACCGGGTCGATGCCGAACACCCAGCCCGCGATCAGCGCCACCGCGATCGTCCCCAGGCCGATGCCGCGCCCACCCACCGGCACCCCCCTGAAACCGCCGGCGCCGCGCCGATCCTCGACGTTATCGGACTGTTCGTTGCCTTCCCATCTCATGATCCGCTCCACGAAAACCCGCCATGCCAGAGCGCGATAGTATGCCGCAGGCACAAAGAGAGCATCTCATGCCGCGCATCATCGGCACTCATTCGCGCCCGGAACCACACACCTCACCCACAGCCGATCGGTACCACCACGGGCTTACCCATGGGCGCCACGCAGGTACCTCGCCCATACACACGGCAGGTTTTCTCCGGATGGGACACACCCATCTCCAGAGCAGGAAACCTCGGCGGACTACTGCAAGCATAGTAGGTGGGCGGGAACAAGTCGCGGCGCCAATGTGCTCCTCCATCGGGATCCGCGCCGCGAAACGCGCCATGCCAAAGCGCGATAAAATGTCGCGGGCACAAAGAAGGCTTCTCGTGCAACTGCAGCGTATCGTCAGCGCTCGTTCGCACCCTGGTCCTCACTTCACCCGCAACCGACCTGCACCACTGCGGTCTTACCCATGGACGCCGCGCGAGCGCCTTACCCTCATGCCGCCGTTTACGCCCGGCAGGGTTTTCCCGGATGGAACATTCCCACCTCGAGAGCAAAAAATTTTTGCGAACGACTGAAAGTATGGGGCACCGAGAACCCGCGCAAAGCTTGAAAATCACGGGAAATTCGGCGATTTCGAGCTACTAGATCTAGTGTCAAACACCTTGTTTAGACACAATGCAAATTGCCAATCATTTGATTTATAAGTATTTTATTTTTTTGCAAATCCACTGCTCTCGCGCTATGCTTCGGTGCGTTGACAGACATGGTGCCTGTCATAAAACAACGAGAGCCTGAAGGGAACCATGAGCACGACCGCCCAAAGCCAAACCAAGCACGATGCCAGCACACTTGAAGCGCAGGAAATTTCCGGCGAGGTTCTGATCGAGAAATACGCCAAGGGCGACGAACGCAACGTGCATGCGGTGCGCCAGCGGGTTGCCCGCGCGCTGGCGGTGGTCGAGGCGGAAGACAAACGCGCGCATTGGGAAGCGAAATTCCTGGAAGCGCAGGAAACGGGTTTCGTGCCCGCCGGGCGCATCAACAGCGCCGCCGGCACCGCACTGGCCGCGACGCTGATCAACTGTTTCGTGCAGCCGGTCGGCGATTCCGTGACCGAGGCGGTGGACGGCCGCCCCGGCATCTACACCGCGCTGGCCCAGGCGGCGGAAACGATGCGCCGCGGCGGTGGCGTCGGTTACGACTTTTCCTCCATCCGCCCCAAGGGCGCGCTGGTCAAGGGCACGCTGTCGAACGCCTCTGGTCCGGTGTCCTACATGCGCGTGTTCGACCGCTCGTGCGAAACGGTGGAGTCGGCCGGTGCGCGCCGTGGCGCGCAGATGGGCGTGCTGCGCTGCGACCACCCGGACATCGAGGAATTCATCCACGCCAAGGATCACGGCGATCTGAGCAACTTCAACATGTCCGTCGGCGTCACCGACGCGTTCATGAAGGCGGTGGAAGCCGGCGGCGATGTGGAACTGGCGCACAAGGCCGAACCCATCGACGAACTGAAATCCGCCGGCGCGTACCAGCGTGACGACGGCCTGTGGGTGTACCGCAAGGCGAGCGCGCAGGCGCTGTGGGAGCAAGTCATGCGCTCGACCTACGACCACGCCGAGCCGGGCATCCTGTTCCTCGACCGCATGAACCAGGACAACAACCTGTACTACTGCGAGACCATCGAGGCCACCAACCCCTGCGCCGAACAGCCGTTGCCGCCGTATGGCTGCTGCGACCTGGGTTCGATCAACCTGACGCCTTTCGTCAGGAAGCCGTTC
>JAVBSY010000088.1:0-39160 GCA_031556475.1 Azoarcus sp. | reverse complement strand
TCACTGACATGAGCACTCAATTCCTGCAAAACATCTTCGATGCCTCGCAACAACCAAGCGCCCACATTTATCGGTTGTCCAGTTTTTAAAGATCCGCCGCCAGAGGCAGCAAAGAAAAGCGAGTATGAAAGAAAAAAAAGAGGACGTCAAGGGTTCACCCCTATATCGACATCTTCGGTGATTCAACCATGAGCATCCGGCGCCCAATCCCGCTCAATCCGGCAGGCTCGGGCACATAGGGAACCGGCTGCCGAGGAAGCGGCCACCAATCCTCGAAGCAGCGTTGATCGTAAAGTTGTGGAACATCGGCCGGAACCGCCAAAATGACGACTTCGCCGCCTGTGCAGCAGGCCGAACCCGCATACCTTCGGCCGAAAGCGATGCCCGGCGCCAATCCCGATGCTTAAGGAACGCTATGCAGCAGTATCTCGATCTTGTTCAGGATATCTTCGACAACGGCACCTGGCAGGACAACCGGACCGGCATCCGCACCTTGAGCATTCCGGGCGCGATGATGAAGTTCGATCTCCAGCAAGGCTTTCCCGCGGTCACGACGAAGAAGCTGGCTTTCAAGTCCGCAATCGGCGAACTGGTCGGTTTCATGCGCGGCTATCGCAGTGCGGCCGATTTTCGGGCGCTCGGATGCAAGGTCTGGGATCAAAACGCCAACGAGAACGCGCAGTGGCTGGGGAATCCATACAGACTCCAGGAGAACGACCTGGGTCCCGTGTACGGTGTGCAGTGGCGGCAATGGCCGGCATATAAGCTGATCGACCTCGGCCAGACTCAGAGCGCCCCCCAGATCGAGGATGCGTTGAGCAGAGGCTACCAACGGATCGGCACTATCGAAGATACCGGGGAGCACGGCAAGACGACGAGCGTGCTCCTGTACAAGGCCATCGATCAGTTGCGCCAGTGCCTGGACACCATCGTCAACGATCCGAGCAGCCGGCGGATTCTTTTCCACGGATGGAACTGGGCGCAACTTGAAGAAATGGCGCTTCCTCCTTGCCATCTCTTGTATCAGTTCCTGGTCAACCGGCCGAAGCGCGAGATTTCTCTTTGTCTTTACATCCGCTCGAACGACGTCGGGCTTGGAACGCCCTTCAACCTGACGGAAGGGGCCGCGCTGCTCCATCTGGTAGGCCGGCTGACCGGCTATGCCCCACGGTGGTTCACCTATTTCATCGGCGATGCGCACCTCTATGAAAACCATGTGGACATGCTTCGCGAACAATTGAGCCGCGAACCGTTCCCTGCTCCGAAGCTGGTTTTGTCCGAGCGCATTCCCGACTTCTCGGTCACGGGCAAATACGAACCGGAGTGGCTGGAAAATATCGAACCGGGCGATTTCCAGCTCGAAGGGTATCGGCACCATGCGCCGCTGACCGCGCCCATGGCCGTTTAGGGTTGCTCCCCGGATCGAATCAAAGCCGGTTTTCTGTCGATTTGCCCGGATAAACGAACCACCCGCCCGGGCAACAGGAACAAATTCCAGCCCTCACCGCCTCCCTGGCCGCGGCCTCGCCTTCTCTTCCGAAAACACACCGGGCCCGTCGGCCAGCCGCTTTGGCGTATCGCCGTTCTGGCGCAGCGCTTCGCACGCATAGCGGGCGATAACAATTCACTACATTTCGCAAACAGTTGCGCAAACAAGACTTGAGAGACTACGCCCAACAGCGGTGAAACACGCCCGGGAACAAAGCCCGCACGCCAACAACAATCCGGCGGCGGGCACCAGAGGTGGAGGCTTAGGAGGAGACATGGCCGAATACGATGGTGCAAGAAGCGCCGATACGAGCGCACTCGACACTTTTCCACGTTTGCTGATGGAGCATGCACGGGTACGGCCCGGACGGCCGGCGATGCGGGAAAAAGAATACGGCATCTGGCAGACCTATACCTGGGCACAGGTGGCCGACAATGTGCGCGCGATCGCCTGCGGCCTGGCCACGCTGGGGTTCAGGCGCGGCGACCGGCTGGCGATCATCGGTGACAACCGCCCGCGCCTGTATTGGTCGGTGGCGGCATGCCAGTGTCTCGGCGGCATTCCGGTGATGCTGTACCAGGATGCCGTAGCACAGGAAATGACTTATGTGCTGCAGGATGCCGAAATCCGCTTCGCGGTGGTCGAGGACCAGGAGCAGGTGGATAAGCTGCTCGAAATTACGCCGGATGCGCCACTGCTGGAGCACGTGATCTACGACGACGGCCGCGGCATGCGCCACTACGGCCAGCGCATGCTGCTGGGGCTGGACGCGCTGCAGGATAGGGGGCGCAAGCTCGAACGCGAGCAGCCCGATTTTCTCGACGGCGAAATCGGCAAGGGCGCACCCGACGATATTTCGGTGATGCTCTACACCTCCGGCACCACCGGCACCCCCAAGGGTGTTTGCCAGACACACAGCGCGTTCATCGCCGCGGCACAAGGGGGCATCGGCTTCGACCGCTTGTCCGACCGCGAAGACATCCTGTCCTATCTGCCGATGGCCTGGGTGGGCGACCACCTGTTTTCCTTCGCCCAGGCGATGGTGGCCGGTTTCACCATCAACTGCCCGGAATCGGGCGAGACGGTGATGACCGACTTGCGCGAAATCGGCCCCACTTATTACTTCGCCCCGCCGCGCGTGTTCGAGAACCTGCTGACTCAGGTGATGATCCGCATGGAAGATGCGGGCTGGTTCAAGCGCAAGCTGTTCCACCATTTCATGGCCGTGGCGCGGCAGGTGGGCGCCGACCTGCTCGACGGGAAATCCGTCGCCTTCGGCGACCGTTTGCATTACGCACTGGGCAGTCTGCTGGTGTATGGCCCGCTGAAGAACGTGCTGGGCCTGAGCCGCATCCGCGTCGCCTATACCGCCGGCGCGGCGATCGGGCCGGACCTGTTCCGTTTTTATCGCTCCATCAGCGTCAACCTGAAGCAGCTCTACGGCCAGACGGAAACCTGCGCCTACGTGTGCCTGCAGCCGGATGGCGAGATCAAGCTCGATTCGGTGGGCAAGCCCGCTCCGCAGGTCGAGGTGAAGCTGGCCGACAACGGCGAAATCCTGGTCAAGGGGCCGATGCTGCTCAAAGCGTATTACAAGCGGCCGGACGCCACCGCCGAGTCGATCAACGGCGACGGTTACTTCATGACCGGCGACGCGGGCTTCTTCGACGAGGAAGGCCACCTGAAGATCATCGACCGTGCCAAGGACGTCGGCAAACTCAACGACGGCTCGATGTTCGCGCCCAACTACATCGAGAACAAGCTCAAGTTCTTCCAGTACATCAAGGAAGCGGTCGCGTTCGGCAACCGGCGCGACTACGTGACCGCCTTCGTCAATATCGATTTCGAGGCAGTAGGCAACTGGGCCGAGCGCAAGGGCATGGCCTACTCCGGCTATACCGATCTGGCGGCGCAGCCGGAAGTGTATGAACTGATCCGCGACTGCATCGAACAGGTCAACGCCGATCTGGCCACCGATGCGCGCATGAACGGCTCACAGATCAAGCGTTTTCTCGTGCTGCACAAGGAACTGGATGCGGACGACGGCGAACTGACCCGCACGCGCAAAGTCCGGCGCAACTTCATCGCGGAGAAATACACCGTGTTGATCGAAGCGCTGTACGAAGGCAAGCACAGCCAACTCATCGAGACCCAGGTGAAGTACGAGGATGGCCGCACCGGCAGCATTCGCGCCGATCTGCGCATCGAAGAAGCGCGGGCCACGGCCCCCGCCGGTCTGAAACGTGCGGCCTGAGGAGCGGGGAATGAACATGAACGACATCACTCAAGCGGTTCCCTTCCCGGCCACCGGGGAGAGCGCGGCGGGCAGCCGCCGCATTGGCGACGTGATCCTCGACCTGCAAAATATCTCGCTGTCTTTCGGCGGCGTGAAGGCGCTCACCAATATCAGCTTCAACGTGCGCGAGCACGAAATCCGCTCGATCATCGGCCCCAACGGCGCCGGCAAAAGCTCCATGCTGAACGTGATGAACGGCGTCTATCACCCTCAGGAAGGCCGCATTCTGTTCCGCGGCCAACCGCGCCAGCGCGTCGAACCGCACCAGGCGGCAGCGCAGGGCATTGCCCGCACGTTCCAGAACATCGCACTGTTCAAGGGCATGAGCGTGCTCGACAACATCATGACGGGCCGCAACCTCAAGATGCGGTGCAACCTGCTCCAGCACGCGCTGCACTGGGGCAAGGCGCAGCGCGAAGAGATCGAGCACCGCATGAAGGTGGAAGAGGTCATCGACTTCCTCGAGATCCAGGGCATCCGCAAGACGCCGGTCGGGCGGCTGCCCTATGGCCTGCAAAAACGCGTGGAACTGGCCCGGGCGCTGGCCGCCGAGCCGTCGCTGCTGTTGCTCGACGAACCGATGGCGGGTATGAACGTGGAGGAAAAACAGGACATGTGCCGCTTCATCCTCGACGTCAACGACCAGTTCGGCACCACCATCGTGCTCATCGAGCACGACATGGGCGTGGTCATGGATATTTCCGACCGCGTCGTCGTACTCGACTACGGCAAGAAGATCGGCGACGGCCCGCCCGACGAAGTGAAGGCCAACCCCGACGTGATCGCCGCCTACCTCGGCACATCTCACTAATAAACAAACGCCAACCGGACACGGTGCGAGGAGACAGAAGATGCAGTTCTTTTTCGAGGTGCTGATCGGCGGCCTGCTGTCGGGCGTGCTCTACGCCCTGGTGGCGCTGGGCTTTGTGCTGATCTACAAGGCATCGGGCGTGTTCAACTTCGCCCAGGGCGCGATGGTGTTCTTTGCCGCGCTGACCTTCGTCGGTTTCCAGGAAGTACTGCCGGGCTGGACCGGACTGGCGGCGGGCGGCAGCGCGGTGTTCTGGCTTGCCTTCGTGCTTGCGCTGGCCTCGATGGTGGCGCTCGGCATCCTGACCGAGAAGATCGTGCTGCGCCCGCTGGTGAATCAGCCGCACATCACCCTGTTCATGGCCACCATCGGTCTGACCTACCTCGTCGAAGGTATCGCCCAGGGCATCTGGGGCGCGAACGTACGCGGGCTGGATCTGGGCATCGTCGATGAGCCGGTCGAGTGGATCATGGACGGCGCCGGCATCCTGATATCGAAGTTCGACGTCTTCGCCGCCGCTGCCGCCGGCACGCTGGTGGTCGCGCTGGCGCTGTTTTTCCAATACACCCGTATTGGCCGGGCACTGCGCGCGGTGGCCGACGACCATCAGGCCGCCCTTTCCATCGGCATTCCACTGCGGCACATCTGGGCCATCGTGTGGGCGGTCGCCGGTTTCGTCGCCCTGGTCGCGGGCATGATCTGGGGAGCGCGAAGCGGCGTCCAGTTCGCGCTGACCTTCACCGCGCTCAAGGCGCTGCCGGTGCTCATCCTCGGTGGCTTCACCTCGGTACCGGGAGCGATCGTCGGCGGGCTGATCATCGGCGCCTCGGAAAAGCTGGCGGAAGTCTATGTCGGCCCCTTCGTGGGCGGCGGCATCGAAGGCTGGTTCCCCTATGTGCTCGCGCTCGCCTTCCTCCTCGTGAGGCCGGAGGGTCTGTTCGGCGAAAGACACATCGATCGGGTTTGACACAATTCACGGACAGGGCCGGCACGAACCGCCGGCCCCACACCGCCCACAGCTCGAGAGGAGCGCCTCATGCTTTATCGTGAAGCCGGCCAGTTCAAGGCCAGTTATCAAGAAGACCAGCAGATCTTCCCCATCCGCCAGGACCGCATCGGTTTTGTCGCGATCCTTGCCTTCTTCTTCCTGGCGGTGCCCGCCATCGCCAACCAGTATTGGTTGCAGGCCATCCTGACGCCGGTGCTGATTTTCTCGCTCGCCGCCATCGGCCTGAACATCCTCACCGGCTATGCCGGTCAGCTCTCGCTCGGCTCGGCGGCCTTCATGGCGGTAGGCGCGTTCGGCGCGTACAACCTCATGCTGCGCATCGACGGCATGCCCTTCCCCATCGCGCTCATCGGCGGTGGTTTGTGCGCGGCGGCGGTGGGCGTGGCCTTCGGCCTGCCATCCTTGCGCATCAAGGGCTTTTACCTTGCGGTGGCGACGCTGGCGGCACAGTTCTTCATCATTTGGGTGCTGACCAAGTTCCCGTGGTTTTCCAACCATTCGTCTTCCGGCGTCATCACCACGCAAAAGGTGACGATGCTCGGCCTCACCTTCGATACGCCAACGACGCAATACCTGCTCACGCTCACCGTCGTTGCCGTGCTCGCGCTGCTGGCGAAAAATCTGGTGCGCAGCACCACCGGCCGCTCGTGGATGGCGGTTCGCGACATGGACGTGGCCGCCGAGGTGATCGGCATCCGGCCGATGCGCGCCAAGCTTTCCGCCTTCGCCGTATCGTCGTTCTACTGCGGCGTGGCGGGCGCGCTATACGCCTACACCTACCTCGGCACGGTGGAACCGGAAGGCTTCAACCTCGACATGTCGTTCAAGATCCTGTTCATGGTCATCATCGGCGGCGTGGGCTCGATCATGGGTTCGTTCCTCGGCGCCGCCTTCATCGTGCTGCTGCCGATCTTTCTCGACAACGTGATTCCGGGCCTGTTCGGCGGGCTGGCGCCGGCCAATTTCTCATCGAACCTGCAACTGATCGTGTTCGGCGGGCTGATCATCTTCTTCCTTATCGTCGAACCGCACGGCCTCGCGCGGCTGTGGCAGCTCGGCAAGGAAAAACTGCGGCTGTGGCCCTTCCCGCACTGAGCCGCCGCATCGAACCTTCTACCGGCGTCCCGGCGCCGGCAGGCTGGTAATTCACAAGACCTCTGTTTCACAAAAGAACCTGACACACACTGGAGGAGACACCATGAAACTGCACAAGACCCTTCTCGCCGGCGCCACCATCGCCGGCTTGCTGGCCAGTGGCTATGCGGCCGCGCAAGAGCAATTCATCGGCCTGCCGAGCTACCGCGTCGGCCCCTACGCGGCCGGCGGCTCCGGCGTATTCGGCGGCTGGATCGATTACATGCAGCTCATCAACGAGCGCGACGGCGGCATAAACGGCGTCAAACTGACGTGGGAAGAGTGCGAAACGGAATACAACAACGCCCGCGGCGTGGAGTGCTACGAGCGCCTGAAGAACAAGGGCGCAACCGGCAATACCGTGTTCCAGCCGGTATCGACCGGCATCACCTACTCGGTGCTGGACAAGGTCGCGCAGGACAAGATTCCGATGGTGACGATCGGTTACGGCCGCACCGACGCCATCGACGGCCAGGTCTTCCCCTGGGTGTTCCCGATGATCTCGACCTACTGGTCGCAGGCTTCCGGCATCGTCAAGTACATCGGGCAGAAAGAAGGCGGAATGGACAAGCTCAAGGGCAAGAAGATCGTCTATCTCTACCACGATTCCGCCTTCGGCAAGGAAGGCATCGCGCTGATGGAGCAGTCCGCCGCCAAATACGGTTTCACACTGACCCAGATCGCCGTCGCCCACCCCGGCAACGAGCAGCAGGCACAGTGGCTGCAGATCCGCAAGGAGAAACCGGATTACGTCATCCTGTGGGGCTGGGGCGTGATGAACCCGACCGCGATCCGTACCGCTGCACGCACCGGCTTTCCGCGCGACAAGATCGTCGGCGGCTGGTGGTCCGCATCCGAGGAAGACGTCGTGCCGGTCGGCGATGGCGCGAAGAACTACATCTCCGCCAACTTCACCGGTGTGGGTACGGACTTTCCGGTTATTCAGGAAGTGCAGAAATCCGTCTACGCCAAGAACCAGGGCAACATGGAAGACAAGACGCGCGTGGGCAGCGTGACGTACAACCGCGGCATCGTCCACGGCATCGTCACCGTCGAGGCCATCCGCACCGCGCAGGAGAAGTTCGGCAAGGGCAAGCCGATCACCGGCGAGCAAATGCGCTGGGGTCTGGAACATCTCAATCTTGATTCCGCACGCCTGGCCGCCATTGGTGCCAGCGGGCTGATGCCGGACGTCAAGGTGACCTGCGCCGACCACGAAGGCTCGGGCAAGATCAAATTCCAGCAGTGGGACGGAACGAAGTGGGTGTCCCTGACCGACTGGATCGAGTCCGACCGTGCGCAGGTACGCGCACTCGCGGAAAGCTCCGCCGCCAAGTACGCGCAGGAAAAGGGCATTACCCCGCGCGATTGCTCCAAGGAAATGTAAACCGGAGGCTGTAACGCCACCTGCGGAGGCGGCGAATGCCGCCTCCGCTTCCGCCGCCCGCTTTCATCCCCGTTTTCACGCTTTTGTTTCCCATACCGATATCACGCCCGGTCGTACTCAGCCGACCCAGCGCCACTACCGAGACGAGGTTCGCCCAATGACCGCAACCGCCGCCGCTGCCGCCGTCGCAGCCACCCAGAGCGCCACCGCACCCTATCTCGACATCAACAACATCGAAGTCATCTACGACCACGTCATTCTGGTGCTCAAGGGCGTATCCCTGTGCGTGCCGCAAGGCAGCATCGTCGCACTACTCGGTGCCAACGGCGCGGGCAAATCGACCACGCTGAAAGCCATTTCCAACCTGCTGCGCGCCGAGCGCGGCGACGTCACCAAGGGCAGCATCGAATTCAAGGGCGCGCGCGTCGACCAGATGACGCCCACCGAACTGGTCAAGCGCGGCGTCATCCAGGTGATGGAGGGCCGCCATTGCTTTGGCCACCTGACGATCGAGGAAAACCTGCTCACCGGCGCCTACACACGCAGTGCATCGCGCAGCGAAATCCGCACCAACCTGGAAAAGGTGTACCACTACTTTCCACGCCTGAAGCAGCGCCGCACCTCACAGGCCGGCTACACCTCCGGCGGCGAACAGCAGATGTGCGCCATCGGCCGCGCATTGATGGCCAAACCGGAAATGATCCTGCTAGACGAACCGTCGATGGGCCTGGCGCCGCAGATCGTCGAAGAAATCTTCGAGATCGTGAAAGACCTCAACAGCCGCGAAAAGGTGAGCTTCCTGCTCGCCGAGCAGAATACGATGGTCGCGCTGCGCTACGCCGATTTCGGCTACATCCTCGAAAACGGCCGCATCGTCATGGAAGGTGCAGCCGACGAACTCGCCAACAACGAAGACGTAAAAGAGTTCTATCTCGGCCTGTCGGGCGACGGGCGCAAGAGCTTCCGCGACGTCAAACACTATCGCCGGCGCAAACGCTGGCTGTCGTAAGCCCCCCCCCATCCCCCAAATCCCAGGAACCGTATCGTCCCCGCTCGCAGCACACACGCTGCGGCGGCCTTGCCGCGCACAGCCGTTCAACAAAACGGGCCACCATGACGGAAACCATCATGCATCCCACCACGAACCATTACGACGCCAGAGAAACCCGCGATCCGGCCGAGCGCGAACGCGACCTGTTCACCCGCCTGCCCGCCCAGATCGCCCATGCTCGGGGCCACGCGCCGGCCTTCGCGCGCCTGTTCGAAGGCATTGACCCAAAAGCCATCGGGGACCGAGCCGCACTGGCGCAACTGCCGGTGATCCGCAAATCCGAACTGCTGCAAGCGCAACAGGCCGCACGCCCCTTCGGTGGCTTTGCCGCGGTGCGCTGGGGCGCGGACTGCCGGCGCGTGTTCGCCTCGCCCGGCCCGCTGTATGAACCGGAAGGCGCGCGCCCGGACTATTACCGCATCGCCCGTGCCTTGTTCGCCGCCGGCTTTCGCGAAGGCGACCTGATTCACAATACCTTCTCCTATCACTTCACCCCCGCCGGCTCGATGATGGAAACCGCCGCCCACGCGCTGGGCTGCACGGTGTTCCCTGCCGGCACTGGCCAAACCGAGCAGCAGATTGCGGCCATCGTCGACCTGCGCCCCAACGCTTATGTCGGCACGCCCTCCTTCCTGCGCATCCTGCTCGAAAAAGCGGATGAACTGGGCGTGGCGCTCAGCTTCAACAAGGCATTCGTTTCCGGCGAAGCTTTCCCGCCCAGCTTGCGCAACGCGTTCGCCGAACGCGGCATCCGCGCATTTCAAGCCTACGCCACCGCCGACATCGGCCTCATCGCCTATGAAACGCCAGCACTGGAAGGTTTCGTGGTGGAAGAGGACATCCTGCTCGAAATCGTCCGCCCCGGCACGGGCGACCCGGTACCGCCGGGCGAAGTCGGCGAAGTCGTCGTCACCACCTTCAACCCGGATTACCCGCTGATCCGCTTCGGCACCGGCGACCTGTCGGCCATCCTGCCCGGCGCCTCGCCCTGCGGACGCAGCAATCTGCGCATCAAGGGATGGATGGGGCGTGCGGACCAGACGACCAAGGTCAAAGGCATGTTCGTACACCCCGGCCAGATCGCCGACGTCGTCCGCCGCCACCCCCAACTGCAACGGGCACGGCTGGTGGTGGACAACCCTGGCCAGACAGACCGAATGACGCTGCGATGCGAGCTGCGCAACGGTACCGCCGCCGATGAGAACGCCATGAACACCCTGGCCGGCGCCGTGGCCGCCAGCATCCGCGAACTGACCAAGCTGCGCGGCGAGGTCGAATTCTGCGCACCGGGCAGCCTCGCCAACGACGGTAAAATCATCGACGACCTCCGCCGCTACGAGTAAGCATGAACGCACCTCCCCTGCACGGCCTGCGCATACTCGACCTTACCCGCCTGCTGCCGGGGCCGCTCGCCACCCAGCACCTTGCCGATTACGGCGCCGACGTCATCAAGATCGAAGACACCGGCATCGGCGACTATGCGCGCACGATGGGCCCCGTGCCGGACGAGGGCGGCGATAGCTACCTGTACCGGCTGGTCAATCGCAACAAACGCAGCCTGCGGCTGGATCTCAAGCATGAAGAAGGGCGCGCGCTGTTCCTGCGCCTGGTGGAAACGGCCGACGCGCTCGTCGAAGGCTTTCGCCCCGGCGTCATGGCCAAGCTCGGCCTGGACTACGCCACGCTGGCCGAGATCAACCCGCGCCTGGTCTATTGCAGCATCTCCGGCTACGGCCAGACCGGCCCCTACGCGATGCGCGCCGGGCACGACCTCAACTACGTCGGCTACGCCGGCATACTCGATCAAACCGGCACAGCCGGCGGCGCACCGGCGATTCCCAACCTGCAAATCGGGGATCTGCTCGGCGGAACCCTATCGGCACTGACAGGGCTGCTCGTCGCCTTGATCGATGTGCAAACAAGTGGACGAGGACGCCATGTCGACGTGGCCATGACCGACGCCGCGCTCGCCCACAATCTTTTTCCCTTCATCGAAGTACTCGCCCACGGCGGTGTTCGGCCACGCGGCGAAGATCTGCTCACCGGTGGCGTACCCTGCTACAACGTTTACGAAACCGCCGACGGCCGGCACATGGCCGTGGGTGCGCTGGAGGAAAAGTTCTGGCATCTGGTTTGCGACGCCCTCGCCCGCCCCGATCTCAAGCCCGGCCATCTCGCCACCGGCCCTGAAGGCGCCCGCATTCGCAATGAATTGGCGGAAATTTTCCGCGGCCGCAGCCAAGCCGAATGGACGGCGCTGTTCGACGACGTCGACTGTTGCGTCACCCCGGTGCTGAAACTGGAAGAAAGCCTCGCGGACCCTCACATAGCCGCGCGCGCAATGCTGACGACCGACAACGGCCTGCGCCAATTCGCCCCGCCAGTCAAATTATCCGGTTTCGAGTTCGCCTCGCCGCGCCCTGCACCGGCGGCGGGTGCGGATAGCAAAGCGATTCTCGACGAACTCGGAATAGACACCGCGCAGGCAAAACGCCTGCGAGCGCAGAACGTGATCTAGGCGCACCCCGGAGAAAACGCGCCGAAACAAGCGACAAAAAACCTCGACCCGCCTTTCGTCGCGCCAACCCAATCCACGCTTTTGCTACTTCTTCCCCGCTGGCGCCTTGCGCCGCGGGCTGGCGGTTGGCTTTTCCACCTCGGGCTCGCTGGCGGCCTCACTACTGGCAGGCTGCCCGCCGGTCGCCATCAAATTCCACGGCCACATTGCGGCAGCAAACGGGGCTGCGCCGAAAGCTGCACCGGCACCGCCATCGCTTTCCGCGGCTTCCTTCGCCTGCTGGCCCATCGCCTTCACAGCGGCAAGCGCCGCGCGCTGCAACTCCAAGCCCTGCGTGGTCATTTGCAGCATGTTCAGATTCATCTTCAGCCAGCCTTCGACGGCCCTCAGATCGGCGATGTGTTTATCCAACTCTCCCACATCCAAGGTCGGCGTCATCATGCCGGGCAACGAAAAACCCATGTTGTTCCATAGACCACGCACGAAATCGAGCGGGTCCTGAGCGGCTGAATCGTGGGACATGTGCGTTCTCCCGGTGATTGTGACGTACCTCCATCTTACCCGAGCGGCACACCAAATAAGACAGGTAATCCGTAGAAAACCGCCCTTTTCCACCCCGGTTCGGGGACGGACGAAGAAACCGCCCTCTTTCCTTTGCCTGCCTATGTTGCCGGCCTACATTCCCATCCTCATTGCAAAGTGGGTTTCAGCACTTGATTGGGTGTTAAACCGGGTGCGGATCGAGTATCTGGCACGCTGCTTTCTATCGGCAGCGATTGATCGACAAGCGCACCGCATCCAGCGGCCGAGAACGAACGGCGCGGTTCGCATCGATCCGATCACAAAAACCCCCTTCCGTCAGGCCGGAAAAAGTTACGGGCGATCACGTAAGTTTTACCGTCATCGCACGCCATTACCCCCCATCCGGGACATATTTCCATCCCTAAAAAACAACGCCACCACTCGAAATTCTTTTATACATCAAATACTTACAGCACACATGAGAATGCACGACTCTTTCTGGCACACACCTTGCCATTATTCCTCCGTGCCAGAAGTGCCATGGGGTTTCTTTTCCCGGCAAGCACAGCGCTGGAGAAAAGATGCCGTTTCCGACTCCCCGGTTTTACGGAGATAGACCATGAACCAATCTCGCGACCCTTTCCGGAACGAGCAACAGGATGTTCAGCAGAACGTGCAGCCAAAAACCCAGCAAAAACCCTCGCAGAAGGCACAACAAAGCACGCAGCAGAATGCCGAGGAAGACGGCGTCTACGATATCGACCTCGATGAAAACCCGCAGGAGCGGCCATGACGAACCGTTATCCCGCAGCCCCTTCCGGCCTCCCTTACTGCCCATCGAACACAAAGTGGACGACCAATGCACACCCGTTTTTCCGCGCTCATCCTTATTGGGGATAGCCGGAAATAGTCCATGCACTCAGCGCCGGTGTGCCCTATCCGGATGCAACACGCCAAACCGTGACGTGGCATCAGGCAGACATGGCGTCCTCCCTCTATCTGCCTGATCTTTTTTACTGCCAGTTCATCAAGAGAAGCTGAAATGAAATTTCTTGCCATGACTATCGCAGTACTTGCTGCTTTATCGGTTTCCATACCGCCTGCCACTGCCGACAACCAGGAGCACCGAAACAGCCGCGAAGCCCACGATAGTTCCATCAGCGACAGGGAACTGACGGCGAACGTGAAAAATGCGCTCGCCCAGGACCGTGCTCTGAAAAAGGCCGATCTCGACATCGACAGCGACGACGGTGTTGTCAAAATTACCGGTGACGTCAACAACGGCCAGGAAAAAGAAGCGATTTCCCGAATCGTCAGAGGTGTAGACGGCGTCAGATCGGTCAGTAACGTCGTCAAATTACGGCCCTGAATATTTCCCCATTTCCAGATAAAAGGAATTTCGAGATGAATTGGGACATCGTGGAAGGCAATTGGAAACAGTTCAAAGGAAAAATCAAAACACAGTGGGGCAAACTCACCGACGACGAACTGGATCAGATCGAAGGCCATCGCGACCAGTTGCTTGGCAAAATCCAGGAAAGCTACGGCATTACCAAGGATGAAGCCGAACGCCAGTTGCTCGACTGGGAGGCGCGTAAATAAAGGGGCGACTTACCTTTTTTACCCTGGCGGAGCTTTCCGGTTCATCGCGTAGCTCGGGGGAGGTTTTTTCACCGCTCCGGCACAGGCGGTGGGAGAAAGCGGGCGTGGAACTCCGCACCACACTGTTTTCTTCCTACTGAAAAAACCTCCGAAGCCTGCGATGCTCCCAGGCTCCGTCCAGGGTTCTACTCGCTGCGCTGAAGTGGCGGGGGGTCAAAGCCAGCGCAAATCTTCAAAAAGAGGCCGAAATGCCATATTACGCCGCTGTGTTTTTCAGTCGCTGTATGACGCCAAGTTTGTGCCAGCCGCCATGCGGCCCACAATCTTTTGGAAGGAGCCAGCAATGTCAGCCAGCAACAATAAAGCGCCCTCGGTGCGCAAATCTACATCCATCCGCGATCAGAAGGTCGTGAGGGGAGAAGGCGGCGACCTCCACCAAGTCGCAGGAGGAGACACTCCGACCATGACGACGGCACAGGGCTGTCCGGTTGCGGACGATCTCAATACACTGAAGATTGGAGCACGCGGACCGACGCTGGTGGAGGATTTTCATTTCCGCGAAAAGATTTTCCACTTTGACCATGAGCGGATTCCGGAGCGCGTCGTTCATGCACGCGGCTACGGCGCGCATGGTTATTTCGAGACGACGAGATCGCTCACAAAATACACCCGTGCGGACATCTTCCAGCGCGTCGGCGAAAAGACGCCTGTTTTCGTGCGGTTTTCGACGGTGGCCGGCGCAAAGGGGTCAGCCGATCTGGCGCGCGACGTGCGCGGCTTCGCCGTCAAGTTCTACACAAAGGAAGGCAACTGGGATCTTGTCGGCAACAACATTCCGGTCTTCTTCATTCAGGATGCCATCCAATTTCCCGATTTGATTCACGCCGTCAAGGAAGCACCGGATCGCGCCTTTCCCCAGGCGCAGTCGGCACATGACAATTTCTGGGACTTCATCAGCCTGACGCCGGAGTCCATGCACATGATCATGTGGGTCATGTCCGATCGTGCAATCCCGCGCTCATTCCGTTTCATGGAAGGATTCGGCGTTCATACCTTCCGTTTTGTGAACGATAAAAACGAATCCACCTTCGTCAAGTTCATCTGGAAGCCGAAACTGGGCCTGCAGTCGGTGGTCTGGAACGAAGCAGTGAAAATCAACGGTGCCGACCCGGATTTCCATCGGCGCGACCTCTGGAATGCGATCCGGTCCGGCAACTATCCCGAATGGGAACTGCGCGTGCAGTTGTTCGATCAGGACTTCGCCGACAGCTTCGACTTCGATGTCCTCGATCCCACCAAACTGATACCGGAAGAGGTGATTGAACCGATTCCCGTCGGCCGGCTGATACTCGATCGCATGCCGGATAATTTCTTCGCGGAGACCGAGCAGGTCGCGTTCATGACGCAGAATGTGCCGCCAGGAATCGACTTCTCCAACGATCCGCTTTTACAGGGGCGGAACTTCTCTTATCTCGATACGCAACTGAAGCGACTCGGCAGCCCGAACTTCATGCACCTTCCGATCAATGCGCCGAGATGCCCGTTCCATCATTTCCAGCAGGACGGGCACATGGCGATGCGAAATCCCGCGGGGCGAACCAATTACCAGCCCAATTCGTGGGGCGAAGGGCCGCGGCCCGATATGAAGCGCGGTTTTCGCTCCTATGATGCGGAAGAAAATGGTCCTAAAACCCGCCTGCGGTCGGAAAGCTTCGCTGACCATTACAGCCAGGCGCGGCAGTTTTATCGCAGCCAGACAGCGGTCGAGCAGAAACATATCGCCATGGCGCTGACGTTCGAACTGTCCAAAGTAGAGACGCCCATGATCCGCGAGCGGGCGGTATCGCATCTGCTCAACATCGATCGAACGCTGGCGGAAACCGTGGCCAGCAGGCTCGGCATGCGCAGCATGCCGAAGGCGGCGGACGCTGCCGTGGCGCCGCGCGACGACCTGGCGCCGTCACCGGCACTGAGCATCGTAAAGAATGGGCCAGACTGCTTTGCCGGCCGCAAGGTCGGCGTCCTTGTCGGAGACGGTTCGGACGCCGCAATCCTGAAAAAGCTCCGCCAGGCGTTCGAAAAGGAGGGCGCCACGGTGGAACTGATAGCGCCGGCAGTCGGCGGGATAGAGACCTCCGACGGCACCTGGATGGAAGCCGATCACATGATCGACGGAGGTCCCTCCGTGCTCTTCGACGCCGTGGCGCTTGTCTTGTCCGAAGAAGCCACCGACAGGCTCCTTGGCGAAGCCTCCGCCCGCGACTTCGTTGCCGACGCCTTCAGCCACTGCAAATTCATCGGCTTTACCACAAGCGCCATACCACTACTCGCAAAGGCCGAGATCGGTGCGGACATGTATGAGGGATTGATTCCCCTGAACGATGTTGCGGCGATGGCGGGCTTCGTCGAAGCGTGCCGGAAGCTGCGGGTGTGGACGCGTGAAGAAGCCGCCAGAGGATGACCCAGCGGATTCGTGGCAGGGTGACAGCGCCAACGTATTCGACGTTTTCATCAATGCGCGCGGACAGCGACTGCTGAAGACAATGAATCTGCCATTTCCGAGGTTGCGAGGGCAACTGCAATCCGCAGGCATCGACATTCCGGAGGTCGGTGACGATTACATGCTGGCGGCGCCGGAATTCACGCACGGCCGTATTGCATTCGGGGCATTACCCTATCCCTTGCACAACCGGCCGTTCGTTCAAGACACCACAGCCAGCGCGAAAATCTGCAGCCATTGCGAAGGCGGTATCGCGACAGGCGTCACGCACACACGATTGATCAGCTTGTACGGTACGTCGCTGTTTCCACGCTCGGACAACAGTCCCGAATGCGTCACCCCTCCAGCTTCATCGCATCGATTCAGAACTGATCCCTGTTTTTCAATGTCCTTCCTTCTCTGACTCCGTTTTCTTTCCCGGGCTGGCTCTGCCCAAACCATCGGAGTCCCTTTTCAGGAGGAACACAGGAGGAAAGCCCTCATGAGATCGAACAGCCTGGCGCATCGCACCGACCGTCGGACGTTCTGCGTCCAGTTTCTCAGCCTGGCAGCCGCGCTCGGCATCCCGATACCGGCCTTCGCCTTCCCCGCGACGGGTCCGAATCAGGTAGTCGTGAGACGCAACGTGATGGTGGCCATGCGCGACGGCGTGCGGCTGGCCACCGACATCTATCTTCCAGCCAAGGGCAACAAGCCGCTGGCGGGCACATTCCCGGTGATCCTGGAGCGCACGCCCTACGGCAAATCCCAGGAAGGCGGTGTCACCCGTCATGCGAGCGCGGCCATCGCCAACATGCTGGCGAGTAACGGCTACGTCATCGTCTTCCAGGACTGCCGCGGGCGGGGCCACTCCGAAGGCGAATTCACCAAGTATGTAAACGAGGGTGCGGATGGATACGACTGCTGCGCCTGGATCGTCAAACAGCCCTGGTGCAACGGCACGATCGGCGCCCAGGGCCTGTCCTACGGCGCACACACGATAACGGCGCTCGCCTGCGCAAACGCGCCGGGCGTGAAGGCCCTCTTCATCGATTCGGGAGGCTTCGCCAACGCTTATCAGGGCGGCATCCGCCAGGGCGGTGCCTTCGAACTCAAGCAGGTGACCTGGGCCTACAACAACGCGCTCAAGTCGCCCGAGGTCAGGAACAGCGCGGAGAAAACCGCCGCCCTCAAGGCGGTGGACCTCAAGGCCTGGTTCAAGCGCTGGCCCTGGGGTCGCGGGAATTCGCCACTGAGCCTCGTCTCCGAGTACGAGGACTACATCTTCGACCAGTGGGAACACGGCATCTTCGACAGCTTCTGGAAAAAGCTCGGCATCTACGCCGAAGGTTTCTACGGACCGTTCAGCGACGCACCGATGACCTTGATGTCGTCCTGGTACGACCCGTACTCACGCACGGCCACGCAGAACTACATGGCGTTGTCGAAGATGAAAACCGGTCCCGTGCGCTTGATCCTCGGACCATGGACCCACGGCAACAACAGCCAGACTTTCTCGGGCGACGTCGATTTCGGCCCGCAGTCGACGCTGGCCGGCAATATCGCGCCGGATCTCACGACCCTGCGCAAGCGCTGGTTCGATTGCTACCTGAAGGGCGAAGCCAACGGCATCGACAGGGAACCCAAGGTCCGCATCTTCGTGATGGGCGGCGGCAGCGGCCGCAAGGGTCCGGGCGGCCGGATGGAACACGGTGGGCAATGGCGGGACGAAGCCGACTGGCCGCTGCCCGGCGCACGCAACACGCCCTACTACCTGCATGCCAACGGCGCACTGGGGCCCGAGAAGCCCGCCGTCATGGAAGCCGCGCGGACCTTCAAGTACGATCCCCGCCACCCCGTGCCCTCGATCGGCGGCACGATCACGTCGGGGCAGCCGATCATGGTCGGCGGCGGGTTCGATCAGCGCGAAGGCGACGCCTTCTACGGATCCGAAGTCCCGAACCGCCCGCTCGCCGAACGGCCCGACGTGCTGGTCTTCCAGACGCCACCGCTGGAAGCGGATACCGAGGTCACCGGCCCGATCGTCACCAGGCTCTGGATTTCATCGGACTGCCCGGATACGGACTTCACCATCAAGCTCGTCGACGTCTATCCGCCCAACTCCGACTATCCGGACGGCTACGCACTGAACCTGACCGATGGCATCCTGCGCTGTCGTTATCGCGACTCCTGGGAAAAACCGTCGCCGATGCAACCGGGAACGGTCTACGAGATTCTCGTCGAAGCCTTCCCGACCTCCAATCTCTTCAGGGCCGGACACCGTATCCGCCTCGACGTGTCGTCGAGCAACTTCCCGCACTTCGACTTCAACCCGAACTCAGGAGAGCCCGAGGGCAACTGGAAGACGATGCGCACGGCAACCAACACCGTGCACCTCGACACCACGCGCCCAAGCCATGTAGTGCTGCCGATCGTGCGAAAGAGCGATTGATCCGGCCTCGATGCGCTTGGCTCTCGGCACTTGGCAATCTGCCATGCGCCCTCATGGAGAGAGGCCTGTCTGGAGCACTCGTTCATGCGATTGACGAAAACAGGCGTCGCCTTTTCCACACGTCAAAAACGACACCAGGCGCAAACTCCCTCGCTCGCCATCCCCTACGGACGGCGTCCCACTGTCCGCATCGCCCATCCTGCGTCGATGAGTTCAACGTGCGCAGCGACAAATCAGCGGGCTCGATCAGCGTTTCCCCTGAAGCTACGTCAACGACAGGATCTTTCATGGTCTTCGTCGCAGAAATGCAGCCGGCAGGCTTCCTTTCCCTGAGTGACACCGGGGATGCTTCGTGTGTCGGAGTTGTTCGTGCCCACATCGCGGTCGTTCAACGGGGGGATTGGTCGTTGATGCCTTGCGCCCGAAGGATCGCGCGCAGACGGCGTAGTTCGTGCTGCAGATCGAGAATCAGCGCCGCGGCATCGAGACCGACGCCAAAATCGCGTTCCAGCCGGCGCGCCTCGAGCGCACACTGCAGATCGGCGCTGCCGAAACGCCACTCGCTAGGGGCATGCTGCGCTTCGGCGATTTCGACAATGCCGGTTTCGACCAGTTGCACCACCCAGTCGACCTGAGCACCGCAGGCTTGCGCAAGCTCGTTGGCTGCCAGTTGCACATCGTCATCGATCACGGCGGCGATCAGCGTGCCGCGGGTCGAGGAATAGCTGACCATCTTCAGACTCCCAGGTGGCTGCGCGGATGGAAGGACGATGTCGCGCACGCGAACTCTTCGTAGGCCTTGCGCACAGCATCGTCGTCGGCCGGTGGCAACACAATGTCGAGCAGCAGGTACAGGTTGCCTGGCGTCTTGCCCGGCAGGCCCCGACCCTTCAGGCGCAGCTTGAGACCGCCGCGTGCGTTGCGCGGCACGGCGACCTCGACCACGCCACCGCCGGGCGTGGGCACCTGCACCTGCGCACCGAGCGCGGCTTCGGTCGGTGTGACCGGCAGCGTCATGTACAGGTCACGTTCCTCGACGCGGTAGAGCCTGTGCGGCGCGATGCGCACTTCGAGGTACAGGTCGCCGGCCGGTTCGCCGCCGTGGCCCGGCATGCCATGGCCGGCGAGACGGATGTACTGGCCCGGATGCACGCCGGGAGGAATCTTGACGCGCAGCGTGCGTGGTACCCACCGTGGCTGACCCTGGGCATCGATTTCGAGTGCGCGCAGCGTGATCTCGCGCTCGCCGCCGGCGATCGCGTCTTCCAGTGCGATCTCGATGGCGGCATGGTGGTCTTCGCCGCGCATGCGCGGCTGACGTTGCTGCGCACTGCGCCGCTCGGCCTGCCCGAACAGCGAGGAAAAGAATTCGCTGAAGTCGGCATGGTCGGCTGGGCCCGCGCTACGATGGAACTCGAAGCCTTCGTCCCAGCCTGGGGGCGGACGGAAGTCGCCATGCGGGCTGCCACCGCGCGCGACACGATCGGCCAGCGCGTCGTAGGCGGTGCGCTTCTCCTTGTCACGCAGCACGTCGTACGCCTCGTTGATCTCGCGCATACGCTGCTCGGCGTCGGCTTCCTTGCTGACGTCGGGGTGGTATTTGCGCGCGAGCTTGTGGTAGGCCTTGCGGATGTCGTTTTCGGAGGCGATGCGCTCGACACCGAGGGCGTTGTAGTAGTCCTTGAATTCCATGGTGTCCTGATTCAGGCGATGGTTGCGGTGTTGTCCTTATCGCGCAACCACAGGAGAATCACCTTCCACATGGGGCCGCTGCGCTCGAAACGCAATGGCTACGTATTCTCAGCCGTTGCCAGTCGGCAGTCACGGCGAGCATGGCGGCCAGCACGGTATGAAGGTAATCAGTGTCTCCCACCCTCGTGCGTATAGACCTATTCAGTTTAGACCGATGAGGTTCCGATCAGTTCCCCCGAAGTTGCGCACTTTAGGCTTTGTCGTCTCGATTTTTCTCGGAACAGGCGTTCATCGGTACGGTTCTTTCCGATTCGGATATATCATTGGATATATACGCAGTGTTTTTCATATAAATCAATAAATTACTTCACACATGAAAATCGCCACCTGGAATGTAAATTCCCTCAAAGTCCGCCTCCCTCACGTTCTCGATTGGCTCGGAACCAATCGACCCGACGCTTTATGCCTGCAAGAACTGAAGATGGAGGACGCGGCCTTCCCGTTCGCCGAACTGCAAGCCGCCGGCTACCAAGCCGTGTGCAACGGACAGAAGACATACAACGGCGTTGCCATTCTCAGCCCCCACGCGATTGACGACGTGAGCCGGAACATCCCCGGTTTTGCCGACGAACAGCGGCGCATCATCGCCGCGACGATCGACGGCGTGCGTATCGTCTGCGGCTATTTCCCCAACGGCCAGGCGGTTGGCTCGGACAAATACGCCTATAAACTGCGCTGGTTGGAAGCGCTGAACAGTTGGCTGAAAGAAGAAATGAAAACGCACGCGCGCCTCGTGTTGGCCGGCGACTTCAATATTGCTCCGCAAGACCGCGACGTTCATCCCGACTGGAAAGACGAAATCCTCGTTTCCGCGCCGGAACGCGCCGCCTTCGACGCGCTCACCGCACTTGGTCTGGCCGACGGTTTCCGCCTGTTCGAGCAGCCCGAACGCAGCTATTCCTGGTGGGATTACCGCTTGCTCGCTTTCCGCCGCAATTTCGGCCTGCGCATCGACCACCTGCTGGTTTCCCCTGCCTTGCAGTCCGCGTGCCGCGCTTGCACCGTGGATAAAACCCCCCGCGCGCTGGAGCGCCCCTCCGACCATGCACCGGTGGTGCTGGAAATGGAACTCTGAATAAAAGCACGCCGCCATGCTCGACACTGCCCGCTTGCGCACCTGCTATCCGGTCATCGACACCCTCGCGCCACCCATCCGCGAACACTTGCTCGCTGCCGCGCGCGAATTGCGCGCGCCGGCCGGCGCCACGCTGTTCGATGAACATCAAGATTGCCAGGGCTTTCCCTTCGTCCTCGAAGGCTCGGTGCGCGTGTTCAAACGTTCGCCGAACGGACGCGAATTGCCGCTCTACCGTATCGCCGTCGGCGAAACCTGCATCATCACCTCCGCCTGCCTGCTCGGCCACTCCGCCTACAACGCCTGCGGCATGACCGAAACGGATTCGACGCTGATGCTGCTGCCCAGCGCGGTGTTCGACGAATGCCTTGCCGACACGGCCTTTCGCGGCTTCATCTTCCAGCTCTTCACCAAGCGCATGGCCGACCTGATGCAGCTCGTCGAAGAGGTCGCCTTCCAGCGCCTGGACCAGCGGCTTGCCGCTCTGCTGCTCGGTCACGGCCCTCGCGTGAACGCAACCCACCAGCGGCTGGCCGACGAACTGGGCAGCGTGCGGGAATTCGTCAGCCGCCTGCTCAAAGGCTTCGCCACCCAAGGCCTGGTCAGGCTGTCGCGGGAACAGATCGAAATCCTCGATCCGGCGGGGCTCCGTCGCGTGGCGGGCGAAAATCACCCAAGCCACCCAAATCACTCTATGTAACCAAGGTTACAGACCACCGCACGCAAAGAGCGTCCAATGGCGCCACCTTTTCACTCACAAGGAAACGCCATGAAAATCAATGTAGGAACCATCGACAAGATCCTGCGCATCGTCGTCGGTATCGCCCTGGTCGGCTGGGCGCTGAGCGGCGGCCCGCTATGGGCGTGGATCGGCATCGTGCCGCTGGCCACCGCACTGATCGGCTGGTGCCCCGCCTACGCCGTGTTCGGCATAAGCACTTGCCCGCTCAAGCGGGACTGAATACACCCACGCACGGCGGCGGCAACGGTGAACAAGCACCACCCGCAAACCCGGGCCGCCGCACCTTCACATGAGAAGCAACTCCACGCACGATAACCCCTCACCGTTCTCGTGATCGATGCCATCCCGTGGGGAATCATGTGAGGGACAAACGGGGAACAGCATTGCGCAAACAACCGCTTTAGGTGCTGAAATCATCCCGACACGCCATTCTAAGCAACTGTTTTGAAACGATATGCGCTTTGCTCGCGTCTTTTTGTTTCTATGTGTGGTGCCGGGAGAGGGACTCGAACCCTCACGCTGTCGCCAGCGGCGGATTTTGAGTCCGCTGCGTCTACCGATTCCGCCACCCCGGCCAGGGAACAAGCAGCGACACCAGGAACGCTGCTGCGGAAATAGTGGGTGCGTACCGCATCCACCAATTCGTCTGTCTACTTGTCTGCTTTCCGCGGAACGGCCGGCAGTGTAGCATTGCCGGCTCCGCCGGTTCCGGGCCTGTCGTCTGGGCACCGATCACCGAAGGCGCGCATTATCCCTGAATATCGCCGTGCGCGGCAAGCAGATGTCTCTCACACTGAACGATTTCGACTATTCCCTGCCACCGGATCTGATCGCGCAGGCGCCGCTGCCCGAACGCAGCGCAAGCCGCCTGCTGGAAGTTGCGGCGGACGACACGCTGATCGACCGCCACTTCCGCGACCTGCCGCAACTGGTTCGGCCGGGCGATCTGTTCGTGTTCAACGATACCCGCGTAATCCATGCCCGCCTGCATGGCACCAAGGAAAGCGGCGGCCAGGTGGAGGTGTTGATCGAGCGGGTGGTGGGTCCGCACGAGGCGCTCGCCCAGATTCGTGCGAGCAAGTCGCCCAAGGCCGGTAGCCGCCTGCGCCTGGCAGATGCATTCGAGGTAACGGTACTGGGCCGCGTGGGCGAGTTTTTCCACTTGCGCTTTCTTTCCACCGACGCCCCACTGGCGCTGCTCGAGCGCCATGGCAAGCTGCCTTTGCCGCCTTACATCACACGCACCGCCGGCGATGCCGACGAAGCCCGCTACCAGACCGTGTTTGCGCGCGAATCCGGCTCGGTAGCCGCACCCACCGCCGGTCTGCATTTCGACGATACGTTGCTCGCCGCGCTCGCCGAACGCGGGGCGAAATACGCATGGCTGACACTGCATGTGGGTGCAGGCACCTTTCAGCCAGTGCGCACGGAAAACCTCGCCGAGCACCGCATGCACCGCGAACGCTACTTTGTTCCACAGGCCACGGCCGATGCCATCGCCGCCACGCGCGCGGCGGGCGGGCGTGTCATCGCGGTCGGTACTACGTCGTTGCGGACGCTGGAAAGCGCAGCGCGGCAAGGTGATACGTCCGCCGCCGAACACACTGAACACCCCGTCGCAGCGGGCGAAGGCGAGACGGACATTTTCATCCTGCCCGGCTTTCGCTTTCGCGCCGTCGACGCGCTCGTCACCAACCTCCATTTACCCAAATCGACCTTGCTGATGCTGGTTTCCGCCTTCGCCGGCATGGCGCCGATGCGCCGCGCCTACGCGCATGCGATCGACCGGCGCTACCGCTTCTTCAGCTATGGCGACGCGATGTTCCTGCACCGGAAAGACCATGCAATTTGACCTGCTCGCGCGCGACGGCAACGCCCGCCGGGGCCGCCTCGCACTCAATCACGGCACGGTGGAGACGCCGGCTTTCATGCCTGTCGGCACCTACGGCACGGTGAAGGCGATGACACCGGCCGCGCTTACCGAGACCGGCGCCGGCATCTGCCTGGGCAACACCTTCCATTTGTGGCTGCGCCCTGGATTGGAAGTCATCGCCGCGCACGGCGGACTCCACCGCTTCATGGGCTGGGACAAGCCGATCCTGACCGATTCCGGCGGCTTCCAGGTATTCAGCCTCGGCGCATTGCGCAAAATCAGCGAGGAGGGGGTCAAATTCGCCAGCCCCATCGACGGCGCCCGCCTGTTTCTGACGCCCGAACTGTCGATGCAGATCCAGCACACGCTCGATTCCGATATCGTCATGATCTTCGACGAATGCACGCCCTACCCCGCCACGCGCGACGAGGCGGCCAAATCGATGCGGCTGTCACAACGCTGGGCGCAGCGCTCGCGCGACGAGTTTGATCGGCTGAGCGACCGCCTGAACAACGACCGGGAAGCAAGCCGAAACGCCTTGTTCGGCATCATCCAGGGCGGCATGTACGAGGATCTGCGCGACGAATCGCTCGCAGCCCTGGATGCGATCGGCTTCGACGGCTTCGCCATCGGTGGCCTGTCCGTGGGCGAACCCAAGGAAGACATGGCGCGAATCCTCGCCCATACAGCACCACGCCTGCCCGAAACAAAGCCACGCTACCTGATGGGCGTGGGCACGCCCGAGGACATCGTGGCCGGCGTCGGTGCGGGCATCGACATGTTCGACTGCGTGATGCCGACCCGCAACGCCCGCAACGGCTGGCTGTTTACCCGCCATGGCGACATCAAGATCAAGAACGCTGCACATAAAGCCGACACCGGCCCGCTCGACCCCTCCTGCGACTGCTACACCTGCCGCCATTTCAGCCGCGCCTACCTGCACCACCTGCACCGCACGGGCGAAATCCTGGGCAGCATCCTCAACACCGTGCACAACCTGCACTACTACCAGGTCCTGACCGCCGAACTGCGCGAAGCCATCGCCCAAAACCGGTTCGCCGACCATGTCGCGCGCTTTCACGCCGAACGCGCGCGCAGCGCGGCGTAGAACGACGCGGCAACAGCATTCGCACCGGCATACTACGCACCAGCGGCCGTCACACGGCAGGGTTCAGGCCGCTGCTGCTATAATTCGCCGTTTTTCGACATTCCTGGAGCGGACAAACCGTGCTGATTTCAAACGCCTACGCCCAAACAGCGGGTCAGGATCCAAGTGGTGGCCTGATGGGGCTTTTCCCCCTCATCCTGATGTTCGTCGTGGTCTGGTTCATGATGATCCGGCCGCAAATGAAACGGGCCAAAGAACATAAATCCATGGTCGAAGCCCTCTCCAAGGGCGACGAAGTCATCACCCAAGGCGGCATGGCAGGCCGCATCACCGAAATCGGCGACAACTTCGTTCACCTGGAAGTTGCCGAAAAAACCAACATCGTCGTTCAAAAACAAGCCGTCTCCACGGTACTGCCGAAAGGAACGCTGAAAACCCTCTGAGGCCCGCCGGCGCGTCTTCGCCAAACGGCACACGCGCCAGCGCCACAACCCACGGCAACCCTTCGCGTTCCTTGCCCTCTCCGTCCTCGCTCCTTTTTCCGCTTCCTCTCCAACGATGAATCGCTACCCTCTCTGGAAAAACCTGCTCGTCGGCCTGACCCTGCTATGGGGCTTGATCTACACGCTGCCGAACTTTTACGGTGAAGTGCCCGCGGTCCAGGTTTCCAGCGGCAAGGCAACGTTCAAGCTCGATCCCACGGTCACTGCCGGCCGCCTCGAGGATGTGCTGCGCACAGCCGGAATCGAACACAACGGCATTTTCTCCGACTCCACCAGCGTACGCGCCCGCTTCAACAGCACCGAAACGCAGATCCGCGCCAAGGATGCGATCGAACATGCGCTCAACCCCAATGCGCAGGATCCGGACTACGTCGTCGCGCTCAATCTGCTGTCTGCCTCGCCGTCCTGGCTCACGGCGATTCACGCCTTGCCGATGTATCTGGGCCTCGACCTGCGCGGCGGTGTGCATTTTCTGCTACAGGTGGACATGCCCGGCGCCCTGACCAAGCGCCTCGACGCCACCGCCGGCGACCTGCGCACCCTGCTGCGCGACAAGAATATCCGCCACTCGGGCATCACGCGCGAAGGCAATGTGGTGCAGGTCCGCTTCCAGGACAACGCGCAACGCGACGCCGCGCGCAACGCCATCTCCGCATCCACCGCCGATCTGCAACTGACCACGCGCGACGACGGCAGCCAGGACCTTCTGCTTATCGCCACACTCACACCGCAGGCGCAAAAAACCATGCGGGATTCGGCCATCAAGCAGAACATCGGCACCCTGCACAACCGTATCAACGAACTGGGCGTGGCCGAGCCGATCATCCAGCAACAAGGTGCGGAACGCATCGTCGTACAACTGCCGGGCGTACAGGACGTGACCAAGGCCAAGGAACTCCTCGGCCGTACCGCGACACTGGAACTGCGAATGGTGGACGACAGCGGCGGCACGCAAGCGATCGAGCAAGCACGGAAAGGCAACCCGCCCTTCGGCACCGAACTGTATACCGAACGAGGTGGCGCAGAGGTGCTGGTGAAAAAGCAGGTCATGCTCACCGGCGACCGCCTCACCGACGCCCAGCCCGGCTTCGACGGCACGACCCACGAACCGGCTGTACACCTTACGCTGGACGCCGCTGGCTCACGTATCTTCCGCGATCTCACGCGCGAAAACGTCGGCAAGCGCATGGCCATTCTGCTGGTTGAAAAAGGCAAGGGCGAGGTCGTCACCGCGCCGGTGATCCGCTCCGAAATCGGCGGCGGCCGAGTGCAGATCTCCGGCCGCATGACCACCACCGAAGCCGCCGACGTCGCCCTGTTGCTGCGCGCGGGCGCGCTCGCCGCGCCGATGGAAATCATCGAGGAACGTACCATCGGCCCCAGCCTTGGAGAGGAAAACATTTCCAAGGGCATTCACTCCACGCTGTGGGGCTTCATGGCCATCGCCGCGTTCATGTGCGTGTATTACATGCTGTTCGGCCTCGTTTCCTCGCTTGCGCTGGGCGCCAACCTGCTGCTGCTGATGGCCCTGCTCTCCCTGCTGCAGGCCACGCTCACACTGCCGGGCATTGCCGCCATGGCGCTTGCGCTCGGCATGGCGATCGACGCCAACGTGCTCATCAACGAGCGCATCCGCGAGGAACTGCGCAATGGCGCAAGTCCGCAGGCAGCCATCGCCGCCGGCTACGACCGCGCCTTCGGCACCATTCTCGACTCCAACGTCACCAGCCTCATCGCCGGCATCGCACTGCTCATCTTCGGCTCCGGCCCGGTGCGCGGCTTCGCCGTGGTGCACTGCCTGGGCCTGCTCACCTCGATGTTCAGCGCCGTGGTGGTATCGAGAATGCTGATCAACTGGATTTACGGTTATCGCCGCAAAGTGGAAAAGCTTTCCATCGGCCAAGTGTGGAAACCGGGCCTTTAACGGCGAACCCGAGCACGGGACAAAGGAAATACGATCATGGAATTTTTCCGCATCAAGAACGACATCCCGTTCATGCGTCATGCGCTGGTGTTCAACATCATCTCGGTGCTCACCTTCCTGCTGGCGGTCTTCTTTCTCGTTACCCGCGGCCTGCATCTGTCCGTCGAGTTCACCGGCGGCACCCTGGTGGAAGTGAGCTACACCCAGGCCCCCGAGCTGGAACCGATCCGCCAGGCGCTCGTCGCCGACGGCTACATCGACCCCCTGGTGCAAAACTTCGGCAGCTCCCGCGATGTGCTGATCCGCCTGCCCAACCGCGACGATGCGGACAGCAACCGCATCGCCGATCACGTCATGGCGACGCTGCAAAAAATCGCCACCGCCGATACAGCCCCCAAGCTGCGGCGGGTCGAGTTCGTCGGCCCCCAGGTTGGCAAGGAACTCGCCTACGACGGCTCCATGGCCTTGCTGCTGGTGGTTTTCGGCATCGTCGTCTATCTGGCCGTGCGCTTCGAATGGCGCCTGGGCGTGGCGACCATCCTCGCCAACCTCCACGACATCGTCATCATCCTGGGTTTCTTCGCCTTCTTCCAATGGGAGTTCTCGTTGGCCGTACTGGCAGCCACGCTGGCCGTGCTCGGCTATTCGGTGAACGAATCCGTCGTCGTTTTCGACCGCGTGCGCGAAACCTTCCGCAAGAGGCGCGGACTCACCACGCCGCAAGTGCTCGACCACGCCATCACCAGCACCATCTCGCGCACCATCATCACCCACGGTTGCACGCAGATGATGGTGCTCTCGATGCTCATCTTCGGTGGCCAGACGCTGCACTACTTCGCCATGGCGCTCACCATCGGTATCTGCTTCGGCATCTATTCGTCGGTACTGGTCGCAAGCCCCCTGGCGATGTGGCTGGGCGTGTCGCGCGAACAGTTCGTCAAAGTGAAGAAAGAAAAAGAAGAAGCGGTGGTTTGAATGCCTTCGCCCGCCACCTGAGGTGGCGGGCGACTTTGGTAACAAACGCAGGTTCACCATGCCGATACGTGCCGTTCGGCAACGGTTACTCCCTCAGCAAACTACAGCGAGACATCGGAGGTGCCTATCGGCGCAGTTGCGATCAGGCGATCACGCCTTGATGACGAACTGCCTGAAAGCCGACGCCACCGCTGACGGCAAGAGCCGCCGGTGGTAGCATGATGTGCACCTCGACCGAATGATCGCCCCACCCAATCCATGCCCGTATATCCAAGAGTGAGCTAACTGGACAGTGATGCGATACGCTCGAAAACTGGCACTTCTGTTCATTACTGCACTCGCGACAGTCACCTATGCCCTGTGGCCGGTATGTCAGCCATTGAGTCCCGAACAGGTCGCAGCATTCGAACCGCGAATCGAAGATCGAACGGACATGGACCTCTATTTGCGGGTGTTTCAACGCAGGGATGGGGTTTGGTGCCAGTGCAAGACAAGACTCTCGCGTGCATTGTTCTACTGAAAGGGAAAGACGCGACACATGCAATCCTGACGGAGTTCGCCTGATGCGGTCGCTTCCCGTATCTGAATGCGAACCGACGGTATCGCACTGGATGCCACGGACAAGAATGAGGAGTCCGACCCCGCCCCCCACCTCGTGCGGGTTTTTGTTTTATGAACTCTGCATCCCCCTTCCTCGGACGAAATAACGTGATCGACGACTGCGCGACTGATCATCACATCAGGTCATCCGCGTCGCCCTCGCTCCCAAACACCTTTTGTGGAGAGCGCTGCATGAACCGCGCGCTCAACACGCTCACCCCGTTCGGATAAGCCCTTCGCTTTGACTCCCTGACCAGTCGCGAAAAACTCTCTCGGCTCTTCGACCTCAGCCTCACCCTCAAGGGCGAACAACGCGACATCGACCCCGACGCTCTGCTCGGCCAATCGCTCAGCGTCGAAATCCAGACCGCCGCTGGCGCGCGATACCTCAACGGCTAAAAAAACAAAACGCCCCGCATGCGGGGGCGCTTCGTGATCCGGCCGGTAGCCGTTTCCTTTACATGCTGCGCCGGTATTGCCCGCCTACCTCGTACAGCGCACTGGTGATCTGCCCCAGCGAGCAGTAGCGCACGGCATCGACCAGCACTTCGAACACGTTGCCGTTGTCGATCACCGCCTGGCGCAGTTTCGCCAGCCATTTCGGCGCTTCGGCTTCGTTGCGTGCGTGGAAGTCGCGCAGGCGGGTGAGTTGGCTCTGCTTCTCTTCCTCGGTCGAGCGTGCCAGTTCGATTTCGGGCTGGGCGCTGCCTTTCGGGTTGAGGAAGGTGTTTACGCCGATGATGGGATAGGAGCCGTCGTGCTTCCTGTGCTCGTAATACAGGCTTTCTTCCTGGATCTTGCCGCGCTGGTAGCCGGTTTCCATCGCGCCTAGCACGCCGCCACGGCTGGCGATGGCTTCGAACTCCTTGAGCACCGCTTCTTCGACGAGGTCGGTCAGTTCTTCGACGATGAAGCTGCCCTGGTTCGGGTTTTCATTCTTCGCCAGGCCCCACTCGCGGTTGATGATGAGCTGGACGGCCATCGCGCGGCGCACGCTTTCCTCGGTCGGCGTGGTGATCGCTTCGTCGAAGGCGTTGGTGTGCAGGCTGTTGCAGTTGTCGTAGATGGCGATCAGGGCCTGCAGCGTGGTGCGGATGTCGTTGAAGTCCATTTCCTGCGCGTGCAGGCTGCGGCCCGAAGTCTGGACGTGGTACTTGAGCTTCTGGCTGCGTTCGTTGGCGCCGTACTTGTTCTTCATCGCCACCGCCCAGATGCGGCGGGCGACGCGGCCGATCACGGTGTATTCCGGGTCCATGCCGTTGCTGAAGAAGAAGCTGAGGTTGGGTGCGAAATCGTCGATGTGCATGCCGCGCGCAAGATAGCTTTCGACGTAGGTGAAGCCGTTGGCCAGCGTGAATGCGAGCTGGCTGATCGGGTTCGCGCCGGCCTCGGCGATGTGGTAGCCGGAGATGGATACCGAGTAGAAGTTCTGCACCTTGTGGTGGACGAAATACTCCTGGATATCGCCCATCATCTTGAGCGCGAACTCGGTGGAGAAGATGCAGGTGTTCTGGCCCTGGTCCTCCTTGAGAATGTCGGCCTGCACGGTACCGCGCACGTTCGACAGGGCCCATTCCTTGATCTTCTGGTATTCGTCCTCGGTCGGATCGCGCCCGTTGTCGGCCTTGAACTTGGCCGCTTGCTGCTCCATGGCGGTGTTGAAGAAGCAGGCGAGGATGATCGGCGCGGGGCCGTTGATCGTCATCGACACGCTGGTGGTGGGCGCGCACAGGTCGAAACCGTCGTAGAGCACCTTCATGTCGGCGAGCGTAGCGATCGATACGCCCGAGTTACCGATCTTGCCGTAGATATCGGGGCGCGGATCGGGGTCGCAGCCGTACAGCGTGACCGAATCGAAGGCGGTGGACAGGCGCTTGGCCGGCATGCCTTCGGAAACGCGCTTGAAGCGGCGGTTGGTGCGGAAGGCGTCGCCCTCACCGGCGAACATCCGCGTCGGGTCTTCGTTTTCACGCTTGAAGGCGAACACGCCAGAGGTGAACGGGAAGGAGCCAGGCACGTTTTCCTTCATCAGGAACTTGAGCGTTTCGCCGTCATCTTCGTAATCGGGCAGCGAAACCTTGCGGATCTTGCTGCCGGAAAGCGATTCGTTGGTGAGCTTGGTGCGGATTTCCTTGTCGCGGATCTTCACCACGTATTCGTCGGCGGCATACAGTTGCTTGGTGGTCGGCCATTGTTCGAGCAGCTTTTTCGCCGCCGGTGTCAGCTCGCCGTCCTTCCAGGAAATCAGTTCGTCGAAGCTGCCGATATCCTTACCGCAATGCATGAACAAGTCTTTCGCTGTCTGCAGCGACTGGCGCTCGCGGGCGGCGCGGGCCTGTTGCCGCACATGGGTGTGATAGCCGCGCACGCTGTCGGCGATTTCGGCCAGATAACGGCTGCGTTCCGCAGGAACGATGGCGCGGCTGTGGCTGGACGCCTTGACCTTGACCACGGGCAGTTTCCCCGCCGCCGCTTTCAGCCCCTTTTCCTTCAGTTTCGGCAGCAAGGCCTGGTAGAGCGCGGTGACGCCGTCGTCGTTGAAGCGTGCCGCCATCGTGCCGAATACCGGCATGTCGTCGGTCGGCCGGCTGAACAGCTCGCGGTTTCTCTGGTATTGCTTGCGCACGTCGCGCAGCGCGTCCTCGGCGCCTTTGCGGTCGAACTTGTTGATGGCGACGAAGTCGGCGAAATCGAGCATGTCGATTTTTTCCAACTGGCTCGCCGCGCCGAATTCAGGCGTCATCACGTAGAGCGACAGATCGACGAAGGGCACGATGGCCGCGTTGCCCTGGCCGATGCCGGAGGTTTCGACGATGACGAGATCGAAGCCGGCGAGCTTGCACGCGGCAATGACCTCGGGCAGCGCGACGGAGATTTCCGAACCGGTATCGCGGGTAGCGAGCGAGCGCATGAAGATGTTTTCGTGCTCGATCGCGTTCATGCGGATGCGGTCGCCGAGCAGCGCGCCGCCGGTACGTTTTCTCGACGGGTCGATGGAGACGATGGCAACCTTCAGCTTGTCGGCCTGATCGAGACGGAAGCGCCGGACCAGTTCGTCGGTGAGCGAACTCTTGCCCGCGCCGCCGGTACCGGTGATGCCCAGCGTCGGCGTCGACACCTTGGCTGCGGCTTCTTTCAGCGCCTGTTTGACGGCGTCGCTGCACGCGCCGTTTTCGAGCGCGGTAATCAGTTGGGAAAGGTGACGCAGGCGAACGCCGCGATCGGTGCCGGCCAGTTGCTTGAGCACCGCGTCGGCCGAAGCCGGGGTAACGTGGCTGAGATCGATGTCGGCACGTTCGACCACGTCGTTGATCATGCCCTGCAGGCCGATGCTGGCGCCATCCTCGGGCGAGTAAAGACGGGTGACGCCGTAGTCGTGCAACTCACGAACCTCGGACGGCACGATCACGCCGCCGCCACCGCCGAACACCTTGATGTCCGCGCCGCCGTTGGCGCGCAGCAGATCGATCATGTATTTGAAGAATTCGACGTGACCGCCCTGGTAGCTGGTGATGGCGATCCCTTGCACGTCTTCCTGCAACGCCGCGTTGACGATTTCGCCCACCGAGCGGTTGTGGCCGAGGTGAATCACCTCCGAGCCAGTCGCCTGCAGGATGCGACGCATGATGTTGATCGAGGCGTCATGGCCATCGAACAACGCCGCGGCCGTAATGAAGCGGACCTTGTTTTTCGGCTTGTAGGGCACCAGCTTCCGGCTCACGCTAAGATCGGTCATTGCTCTATCTCCTTTCTATATTTTGGCTCCCGATCCGCGTAAACCCGCGCACGGGACGCACTTCATAATCGACTTCATGATACATAATCAACAGCCTGACGAATCTAAATGACGTTGACGTAAACGTCAACGTGGAACTCTCCTCCCCCTCCAACCGTGCGCAAAACGTTCCAGCACACAGCTACGCCGTGCTTCATCGGCGGCGCGCCGGGGCAATTTCGACAATGCCGCGAAGAAATGTGACACCATCCCCTTCATAAGATGGTCCGCCAACCGCGATGTCCACTCCTGGAGACGATCCCCGCTCATGGCGCAATTCTCCGTACCGCCTCCCACGCCGGAACAACGCCGCCGCTACGATCTGTTGCTGGCCGGCCTCGATCTGCTCGACCAGGGGCTGGCCGTTTTCGATTCAGGCCCGCGCCTGGTGGCGTGGAACAAGGCCTTTCTTGCCCTGCTGGAACTGCCGGAAGAACTCGTGCGCGTGGGCACGCCGTTCGAGGAATTCATCCGCTTCAATGCCGAACGTGGGGAATATGGCCCGGGCGATATCGGCAAGCTCGTGGCCGAGCGTGTCGCCTCCGCGCGCGCATTCCAGCCACACTACACCGAGCGGATACGCCCCAACGGCGGCGTGCTGGCCATTCGCGGCATACCCATTCCGAACCTCGGCTTCGTTTCGTTGTGGACCGATATCACCGAGCAGCGCCGCTACGAGGAACTCATCCAGCAACAGAACGCCTCCCTGGAAGCGCGCGTGCGTGTGCGTACCGCCGAACTGGAAGCGGCCAATCTCCGGCTGGCGCAAGCCAATCACGACATCGACCAGATCGCCGATGCGCTACGGCGCAGCGAAACGCGGCTGCAGCTCATCGTCGATTCGATCCCCGCGCTCATTGCCTATATCGACCGCGACGAAATCTACCGATTCGCCAATAAGGGTTATGCCGAGTGGTTTGGCGCGAACAAGGACGATATCGTCGGCCACAGCATCCGCGATGTTTTCGGCGAAGACAGTTATATCCAGATCAAACCCCACCTGGATCGCGCCTATGCCGGCGAACGCGTGAGCTACGAGTACAGCCGCGAGGAGCCGGACCGGCGCATGGCGCATGCGCGCAGCGTGGTGGTACCCGAAACCGACGCCAGCGGCATCGTGCTTGGCGCCTTTGTCCTCTCGATCGACATCACCGAACAAAAAGCAAGCCAGGCGGCATTGATACAAGCGCAGAAAATGGAAGCGGTAGGCCAGCTCACCGGCGGACTTGCCCACGACTTCAACAATCTCCTCGCCATCATCATCGGCAACCTCTCCACGCTGCGCACGAAATCGGCACAGGTGAGTTCGGCGGATCAACTTGCCGAATACGTCGATCCCGCCCTGCACGCGGCGCGGCGCGGCGCCGAACTGATCAAGCGCCTGCTGAGCTTTTCGCGCCAGCAGACGCTGGAACCCTGCGCGGTCGAAGTCGGCACGCTGGTGCACAACATGTCGCACCTGCTGATGCGCTCGTTGTCGAAAGCCATCCAGGTGAACCTGCACCTGCCGGACGAACCGCTCCACGCCTTTGCCGATCCGCATCAACTGGAAAACGCGCTGCTCAATCTCGCCCTCAACGCGCGCGACGCCATGACGGACGGCGGCGAGCTCACCATCGCCGTGTCGCACCGCAGCTTCGAAGGCGGCCTGGCCGAACAGGCCGACGTTGCGCCCGGCGAATACGTACAGATCGACGTGACCGACACCGGCCGCGGCATCGACCCCGCCCTGCTGCCGCGTGTACTCGAACCCTTTTTCACCACCAAGCCCTTCGGCAGCGGCAGCGGCCTCGGCCTGTCGATGGCGTATGGTTTTCTGCGCCAATCCGGCGGCAACATGCGCATTCTCAGCACCCCAGGCAAGGGCACCAACGTCCGCTTCGTGCTGCCGACGGCGCAGCCACCGGCAGTCACCAGTGCGCCCGCCGCAGACGACCACGCCCCCTCGCGCCAATGCGAAGGCCCCGTGCTGCTGGTGGAGGACGAACCCGAAGTGCGCAAAGTCATCCGCCTGCAGTTGCTTGCCCTGGGCTACTCGGTGCTGGAGGCGGAAAACGGCATCGAAGCACTGAGCCTGCTCGAAAACGTCGCCGACATCGCCGTGCTCGTCAGCGACACCGTCATGCCCGGTGGCATCGGCGGGCGCGAACTGGCCGCCCGCGCCCGCGCACTGCGCGCCGACTTGCCGATTCTGTTCATCACCGGTTACGCCGCCGACAATACCGACGACACCGCCGCGGCGAACATTCCGATACTGCGCAAACCTTTCGATCAAACCGCCCTTGCCGCCGCGCTCGATGAGCTGGCCGCGTCGGACGAACCCGCCCCTCCGCAGGAGCCCGCGCCCCTATGCCCATAGCCCAATTCGGCGACACCCCGCCAATGGTTTTCGTGCTGGAAGACGAAGCCGAAATTGCCCGTCTCATCTGCACCAACCTGGGCGAATACGGCTTCCGCCACGAGCACCTTTCCACCGGCCGCCAATTGTTGTCGCGCGCGCGCCAGACCGCGCCGGACCTGTGCATCATCGACCTGGGCCTGCCCGACATGGATGGCATGCAGGTCGTGCGCGAACTGCAGGATGGGAGTCCGTGCGCGGTATTGATTCTGACCGGCCGCAACGATGTCACCGACCGCGTGCTCGGACTCGAACTCGGCGCCGACGATTACCTCGTCAAGCCTTTCGAGCCGCGCGAACTGGTCGCCCGGGTCCGTTCCATCCTGCGCCGCTACCAGCGCGCTGCGCCCGAAACAACGTCCGCCGAGCACACCATCGCCCGCTTCGCCAACTGGATCTTCGACAGCGGCCGCCACGCGCTGGTCGCATCGGACGGCCACGAGGTCGCGCTCTCCTCCGCCGAAGCCGCGCTGCTCACCCTGCTGCTGCGCCGTCCGAACAAGATTCTGTCGCGCGAACAGTTGCTCGGCGAACGCGAAGTCGACCCCTTCGATCGCAGCATCGACGTGCGCATCTCCCGCCTGCGCCGCAAACTCGACGACGATCCGCAAAACCCGCGCCTGATCAAAACCGTGTATGGCGCCGGCTATCTCTTTTCAAGCCAGGTGAGTTGGGAATGACACGGCGACACGGCGGCGGCGCGGTGCCGCAAGCGAATGGCAGCCATTCGTCCACCGGGCCGAAAAAGGTTTTTTCGCTCGGGGCCTCACTATAATCGCGAGTTTCAATCCCCATTTCCGGCAGGAGTTCCCATGTCCCAGCGTCCGTTCAAGATCCTCGGTATCCAGCAAGTCGCCATCGGCGGTCCCAGCAAGGAAAAACTCAAGACGTTGTGGGTGGATATGCTCGGCCTCGAAGTGACCGGCAACTTCGTTTCCGAGCGCGAGAACGTCGACGAGGATATCTGCGCCATGGGCAAGGGGCCTTTCAAGGTCGAAGTCGACCTGATGCAACCGCTCGACGCGGAAAAGAAACCCGCCGTCCACGCCACGCCGCTCAACCACATCGGCCTTTGGGTCGACGACCTGCCCAAGGCCGTCGAATGGCTTGGCGCCCAAGGCGTGCGCTTTGCCCCCGGCGGCATCCGCCGTGGCGCCGCCGGCTACGACATCACTTTCATGCACCCCAAGGGCAACGAAGAATTCCCCATCGGCGGCGAAGGCGTACTGGTGGAACTGGTGCAAGCCCCTGCCGAGGTCATCGAGGCCTTCTCCCGCCTCGCGGGCTGACAGTCTCAGTGCTCGCAGTTAACCATCCACGGCACGCCGAAACGATCCACTAACATGCCAAAACCTTCGGCCCAGAAGGTTTTTTGGTAAGGCATGGTGATTTTCCCCTCTGCCGCGAGCGCATCGAAAATACGACGGCCTTCGTCGACGCCAGCGACACTGATGGAAAGGCTGAAGCCGGCATATTGCTGATTCGTATCGCCCGGCATGCCGTCGGATACCATGAGCTGCATACCGCCAATCGTGAGGGTGGCGTGCATGATCTTGTCTTCCCAGCCAGGTGGCAGAGGCTGGCCGCCAGCGCACGCGTCGGGGGGCGCTTCCTTGTAACGCATCGCGAAAGCGAAGCCTTGCTGGGTACCAAGAGCCGTGCCGTAAAACGCCAGCGCTTCCTCACAGCGGCCGCCGAAAAACAGATAGGGTTGTACTTGCATGTTGGCTTCCTCGTGTATGGGTACGATGAAAATCGGCCACGGTAAAAAACCACGGCCTGCAAACAGCAGTATAGGCAGCGCTACGGCGGCTGCCCCGCCGGCTCATCGAACCGGCCTTTCGCTTCACGTACCCGGTGGGGCACATGGAAGCGCCGTACAGGGTGGAGTCGCAATGCGCGGTCGAGATTCGGACGGCGCAATCAGAGGATAAGCAGGAGGGGGAAGCGTGCTCGAAGGCTCTTCATTCATTTTTTCCGAGCCATTTCCATCGCTGGAAAAGATCGTCGCCGAAGCCGGGCAAATGGGTGGGCTGCCTCTTTGCGTCCAGCTTCCATCTCCGGAAGAATCATCGGCGGCAGCGGAATTCCGGCAATACGCGCAAGCCGAATGGGCCGCCTTGAGCGATGCCGAAAAGGCCAGATTGACCCAGGAAATCAACACGGCGACCCGGAAGCGAAATCCCTCTGCCCAATTGGCCGATCCAGTGGTCGATCCAGCGCAATCGATCGACGGCGCCTTTCCCGATCAAAGCAGTTATGCGCTGACTTTTGCCGCGTTTCCCGGGGCAGAGGTCGATATGGTGCTGTATCCGCAAGATCGGCAGATTTTTCTTTCATACTTCTCCGACGCGCCTGTGCTTTATCTCTTGCTGCAACGGGTTATGCGGCAGTTGGGTGGGCAAGCTCGCGTAAGCCAAGCGGACTCAGCGGGGGTCGAGTTCGATTTTCCGCTTTCGCTGCCATTGACCGAATCGGCGGTCGCCGATTATGTCGGACGATACAAGAGAGACCTGTCGAAAACAGCTCGCTGGTTCGGGTTGCGTCTTGGACTTCTGCTTCTTGCCGCCCTATCGTCGATTGCTGCACTCATCTGGATCATTTTCGGTTGATGCCACGGCATTGGCAGCCAACACGCTACCTATATGGCATATTCCGCCAACCCCGCCTGCGCGAACCCGGATTCCGACAGCGTGCCAAAGCCACGCGGGCACAGTTCAGAGTTCCATCCGGATCTGCTGGATCAGGCCATGCACGCCGTCTTCACACAGATCGAGCACGACTTCAAAGCTGGCCGGGCCACCGTAGTACGGATCGGGTACTTCGTCGTAGTCGCGACGTTGGGCGTAGTGCATGAAGGGGACGATCTTGGGGTGGTAGACCTGGGGGCTGATGTTGCGCATCCATTCGACATGGCCGTTGTCCATCGCCACCAACAGGTCGAAGCGGCTGTAGTCTCCGGCTTCCAGCTTGCGCGCACGCAGGGTAGACAGGTCGTAGCCACGCGCGGCGGCGGCTTTGCGCGCGCGCGGATCAGGTGCTTCGCCGGCGTGATAGCCATGCGTACCGGCGGAGTCGACTTCGATATGCCTGGTAAGCCCCGACGTTTCGATGTAGTGCCGCGCCACGCCTTCGGCGGTGGGCGAGCGACAGATGTTGCCGGTACAGACGAATAAAACCCGTTTCATTGCGTTCTCCTCTTATGTTTTTAACGCTTGTGTTTTTTATGTGCCACCGTGCTGGTCGGCGCCGAAGGCGCGAGCACGCAGGCGGAAGAGTTCGTCGCGTGCGGCGGCGGCTTGTTCGAACTCGAGATTGCGCGCGTGCTCCTGCATGCTCTTTTCCAACTTTTTGATGGCGCGGGCAAGGGCTTTTTCGTCCATGACAGCGTAATCGGCACGTTCTTCGGCGGCAACCAGCGCCCGTTGCTCGTCGCCGGTGGCGTAGACACCGTCGATGATATCCTTGATTCGCTTCGTCACCGTCTTCGGCACGATGCCATTGGCTTGGTTGAAGGCGACCTGCTTGGTCCGCCGCCGTTCGGTTTCGCCGATCGCGGCGCGCATCGAGTCGGTGATGCGGTCGGCGTAGAGAATGGCTGCGCCGTGGATGTGGCGCGCAGCACGGCCGATGGTCTGGATCAGCGAGCGGGTCGAGCGCAGAAAGCCCTCCTTGTCCGCGTCCA
>JAVBSY010000095.1:0-16722 GCA_031556475.1 Azoarcus sp. | reverse complement strand
AAGAATTTGTGGACCGACCGTGGCGCGGGCGAGCCGATTCGCGTGTTCGAGGCTTTCGCCGATACCGACGAGGCGCGCTGGATCGTGGAGGAAATCCAGTCGCTGGTGCGCGACGGCGGCACGCGCGCGGAAATGGCCCTGTTGTATCGCGCCAACGCTCAATCGCGGGTGCTGGAACACCAGTTGTTTACCGCCGGCATTCCCTACCGCGTGTATGGCGGGCTGCGCTTTTTCGAGCGCCAGGAAATCAAGCACGCGCTCGCTTACCTGCGCCTGATCGTCAATGCGGACGATGATTCCGCCTTTGCCCGCGTGGTCAATTTTCCTACCCGTGGCATCGGCGCGCGTTCCCTCGAGGCCTTGCAGGACGCCGCGCGCACTTTCAATACCAGCCTGTACGCCACGGTGCCGCACTTGTCGGGCAAGCCGGGGGCAGCACTGGCGCAGTTCGTGCGGCTGGTCGAAGGGCTACGCCAGGATACCGCCGCGCTGCCGCTGCCGGAACTGATCGACCACGTATTGCATATGAGCGGCCTGCGCGAGCACTACCAGAGTGAAAAGGAAGGTAGCGAGCGGCTGGAGAACCTGGACGAACTCCTGAACGCCGCGGCCGGCTTCGTCGCCGAATCGACCATTCCCGGCGCCGAACCGCACGCCCAGTTGGCGGACTTTCTCGCTCACGCCTCGCTCGAGGCCGGCGACCACCAGGCGGAACAGGGCGCGGACGCGGTGCAGTTGATGACGGTGCACGCGGCGAAGGGGCTGGAATTCAACGCTGTGTTCCTTTCCGGCCTGGAGGAAGGGCTGTTTCCCCATGAGAACAGCATTCTCGAAGCCGCCGGGCTGGAGGAAGAACGCCGCCTGATGTACGTGGCGGTGACGCGGGCACGCCAGCGCCTTTACCTTTCCTGCGCACAAAGCCGCATGCTGCACGGGCAGACCCGCTACAACCTGCGCTCGCGCTTTCTCGAGGAAATTCCCGCCGAGTTGCTCAAGTGGCTCACGCCGCCCCACCCGCGCGCAGGCATTTTCACGCAGCAAACCCGGACCTTTGGTGCCGCCACTCCCGCGCTGCGGCATCCCGCGCCACGGCCGGCAGCCAGCGGACGGGCGGAAATCGGTGCGCTGCGGATCGGCCAGACGGTATCCCACGCCCGCTTCGGCCAAGGCGTGATCGTTGCCGCCGAAGGCAGCGGCAGCGACGCCAAGGTGCAGATCAACTTCACGGACGCCGGGGCGAAGTGGCTGCTGCTGTCGGTGGCGAAGCTGGAACCTGTGTAGATTGCCGCGCTAGGGATCTTTTACCCGGGTGCCCGGGCAAAGCTCAGGTAGACTGATCGTTTTCAGCGATATTCAACGGCTTATTCCATGATCCGCGTCAGCATCGTCCCTGTTACGGCCTTCGAGCAGAATTGCAGCATCGTGTGGTGCGAAAAAACCCGCAGGGCGGCGGTTGTCGACCCGGGCGGCGACATCGAGCGCATTACCAATGCGGCGGCAAAGCTGAGCGTAACGATCGAAAAAATCTGGATTACCCACGGACACATCGACCACGCTGGCGGTACGGCACGGCTTGCCCGTGAAACCGGCGCGACCATCGAAGGGCCGAACGAGGAAGACGAGTTCTGGATTACCGGCATGCCGCGCCAGAGCGAGATGTTCGGCATGCGGGACGTCGAGGTGTTCGAGCCGGACCGCTGGCTGCACGAAGGCGATACGGTGACGATCGGCGAGGAAACCTTGCAGGTGATCCAGACCCCCGGCCATACGCCCGGCCATGTGGTGTTCTACCACCCGCAGGCCAGGCTGGCGATCGTGGGCGATGTGCTGTTCGCCGGCTCCATCGGGCGCACCGATTTCCCTCGCGGCGATTACGCGACGCTGATCTCTTCGATCCGCGACAAGCTGTTTCCGCTCGGCGACGACGTTACCTTCCTGCCCGGCCACGGGCCGACTTCGACCTTTGGCGCGGAGCGCGCGAACAATCCCTACGTCGGCGACAACGTCTGACCACCCCTCGCCGGGTAATCGTCCGTTCAAAAAACCGTTCGCGCGCCTGGATCAGCCGCGCGAGCGCAGTTCGTCGCGGATTTCCCGCAGCAGCTTGATGTCTTCCGGCTCCACCGGTTCGGCGGGGGCGGGTTCCGGTTCGCTGCGCTTGAGTTTGTTGATCGCCTTGACGGCGACGAAGATGGCAAGGGCGATGATGAGGAAGTCGATGGCCGTGTTGATGAAAGCGCCATACTTCACCAGCGGCGCACCGGCCTTTTCGGCCGCTTCCAGCGTGTCGTAGCTCTGGCTGCCGAGGTTGAGATAAAGGTGGCGGAAATCCACGCCACCGACCAGGCGCCCGGCGATGGGCATCACGATGTCCTTGACCAGCGAATCGACGATCTTGCCGAAAGCGCCACCGATGATGACGCCGACGGCCAGGTCGATGACGTTGCCGCGCATGGCGAATTCTTTGAATTCCCGGATAAAGCTCATGGAAAACGCTCCTGATGAATGCCGCTTTCATTTACAGCGAAGGCGGCGATGGTAGCCTGTGCGCCGCTATCGGTATACGCGCGCTTGCCGGCGCGAGTGAAACCCCCTACCGCTTTGCATGAAATGCCTGGAAGATATCCCCGGCAAACCGCAAAAGCCCGTTACGATATTCGCCCAGGTTTCTTCCAACCCCCTGAGTCAATAACCATCCCGATCAAGGAGAGCACGACATGATGCGTCGCCCGAACAGACTTTCCTCCTTCCCCCCCCCCCTCTTCTCTCCCGGCCCTGGCGCTTGCCTGTGCGCTCGCGCTTGGTGCACCGCTATTGCCCACCGCCGCCCAGGCCGCACCACCAGCGGCACAAAAAACCCAAGCACCCGGCTACTACCGCATGATGCTGGGCGGCTTTGAAGTCACCGCGCTGTACGACGGTTACACCGAGCTCGACCAGAAAACCCTCAAGGGCATGGCCGCGAAGGATATCCAGACCTTGCTCGCGCGCATGTTCATCTCGACGACAAAGGGCATGCAGACGGCGGTCAATGCCTTCCTCATCAACACCGGCGACAACCTCGTGCTCGTCGATACCGGCGCCTCGCAATGTTTCGGGCCGACGCTCGGCGTCGTCCCGGACAACCTGCGCGCCGCCGGCTACAAGGCCGAGGATGTCGACACCGTGCTGCTTACCCACCTGCACGCCGACCACGCATGCGGATTGGTCGACTCCGGCGGCAAGGCGGTGTTCCCGAACGCGACCGTGTGGGTCGCCAAGGACGAGGCGGCATTCTGGCTGAGCGAGGAAATCGCCGCCAAGGCGCCGCAGGATAAACAGGGGTTTTTCAAGATGTCGCGCGATTCGGTTGCGCCCTACGCCGCCGCCGGCAGGCTGAAAACTTTCATCCCTGGCGAAACGCTGATTCCCGGTGTCACCATCGCGCCCAGCCCGGGCCACACGCCAGGGCACAGCGGTTATCTGTTTGCCTCGCAAGGGCAAAGCCTGCTGGTTTGGGGCGACATCGTGCATAACTACGCCGTGCAGTTCCCGCACCCGGAGGTTGCGTTCGAGTTCGACAGCAACGAAAAACAAGCTGTCGCCACACGCAAGAAAATCTTCGCCGACGCGGCCAGGAACAAACTCTGGGTAGCCGGCGCGCACCTGCCTTTCCCCGGCCTGGGCCATGTCCGGGCAGAAAAGCGGGGTTATAGCTGGGTGCCGGCGGAATACGGGCCGATACGCGCGGCACAGTAAGCACAAGCCAAAGGGCGGCGGCAACAGCGCCGCCCGATGCCGAAATTTTTATCTTTCACCACCCAACACCAGACCTTGCGAGGAAACCGATGACCATCCCGAACGTTTTCCGTGGCGCCCTGCGGGTGCCGGCGATTGCCGCGCCGATGTTCCTCGTTTCCGGCACCGAACTCGTCATTGCCGCCTGCAGGGCCGGCGTCGCCGGGACATTTCCGGCACTCAACGCGCGTTCGCCGGCTTTGTTCGACGAATGGCTGCGTGAAATCGATACCGCGCTCGCCACCCACCGCCGTACCCGGCCGAACGAAGCCTGCGCGCCCTACGGCGTCAATCTGATCCTGCACGCGTCGAATGCCCGGCTGGAGGAAGACCTTGCCACCGTGGTCAAGCACCGCGTGCCTTTCGTCATCACCAGCCTCGGCCACCCGGGCGAGGTGGTGAAAGCCGTGCATGCATACGGCGGCGTGGTGTTCTCCGACATCATCCACGCTTATCACGCGCGCAAGGCGGCAGCGGCGGGGGTGGACGGCATCATCGCCGTCACTGCAGGCGCGGGCGGGCACGCCGGTACGCAGAGCGCGTTCAGCCTGGCGCGCGAGATCCGCGAATTCTGGGATGGCACGCTGATCCTCGCCGGCAGCATTTCCGACGGTGCCGGCATCCGCGCCGCCGAGACACTGGGCGCTGATCTGGCCTATCTGGGCACGCGCTTCATCGCCACGCGCGAATCGATGGCATCGCCGGAGTACAAGAAGATGGTGGTGGACAGCGGGCCGTCGGACATCGTTTACACCGATGTGATTTCCGGCACCAACGCCAACTTTCTCTGGGGCAGCCTGGAAAAGGCCGGCCTCGATCGCGCACAGCTCACGGCGGGTACAGGCAAGGGCAAGCTGCACGATTTGTCTTCCGAGGCGCGCGCCTGGCGCGACGTGTGGAGCGCCGGCCAAGGCGTGGCGACAATCCGCGATGTTCCGTCGGTGGCCGAACTGGTCGACCGCCTCGTTGCCGAGTACCACGCCGCCCGCTCGCTGCCGCCGAATGCCGCGCTGGCGGGCTGAACCATCGATCGACGAAATGAGTATCTCGATTGCCGAAACCGTGGTCGCCACCCTGTTCGCGGCCGCCTTGCTGCTGAACATGCTGGCGACACGCGCGATCTTGCGCGACGACTCGCTGCCGCCGACGCAATCCCGCGCGCAAATCGCATTCGTATGGCTGGTGCCGCTGCTGGGTGCGCTATTGACCCTTTACCTCAAACGCACCGAATCCAAAGCCATTCCCGGCGGCTACCCCGAGGAAACGGACACCGGAGATGACTCCGGCTTTTCCTCGCGGGAATACCGCCATCTTTCGCGCGCACTCGAAGCCGAAAGCGGTGGAAGCCATGCCGATGATTGACGCCCCGGGCAAAACGCTCGCTCACGGGCAAGCCAGATCCCTCGCCCACGCCACGCCACCAATGCGGAGAGCATCTTGATCTTTACCCAAGCCTGGCACGACATTCCCCTTGTCGTCGTGCTGCTCAATGTCGTAGCGACCTACATGATCTTTTTCGCCCCGGCGTCTTCCCCGTCGGCGGCGAAATACGTCCTGCAACTTGCCTTCGTCTGGCTGGTGCCGATTGCGGGCGCGGTGCTGCTGGCGCTGTATCTCATCCACGCAAGGTCAAAAAAGAGAGCCTCACGACCCTCCACCAGAGACACATCCGACGGATCATGGAACGGCGGCGTCGATTACAACACCGCCGCCTATTCGGGGGGATACCACTCGAACTCGCCAGGCTGCGGCCACGGCGGGTCGGATAGCGCATCCAGTGGCTGCAGCGATGGCGGTGGTGGAGACGGTGGCGGAGGTGGCGACTGAAACCACCATAGATCGGTCGACAACAGACGCCCCACCCAATCGACCGCAATCGAACTCTCCGGGCCATTGCGCAGGCTCAAAGCCAACGGCGAACCCTTTGCCGATACACGGCAAACTCGGTACCGAACTTCCGCGCGAGCGCCCGCTCCTCGGGAACGATCTGGAAGCGGGTCATGAACACAACGAACAACGCCGGCCCCAAAAGCGCCAGCGGCGCGGCCAGGAACACCGTCCAACCGATCAGGGCCAGGACGAACCCCAGGTACATGGGATTGCGGGTGTAGCGATATACCCCCGCCACGACCAGCGACGACGCCATATCGGGCTGTAGCGGATTGGCGGTGGTTTTCGCCCGGCGGAAAACGAACCCGCCGGCAAGCGCGACGGCAAAGCCAGCCACGACGAACGCAACAGCCACGCCGATGCGAATACTCTCCGCCAATGGAAGGCGGGTCACAATGCGCGCCAGCCCCCACATACAGCACCCGATGAGCGCACAGACAACAGGCGGGGGAATCCGGTGTTCAAGCCAACGCATTTTCTATATCCAGAGGAGAACAGTCGCACATACGAAGTCAGCAGATCGATGCAAAACCCAACGAACAATCCAGACATCACGGCCAGTAACATCTCCAGCGTTTTTGCATCAAGTTGTTGGCATCCTGCCCAAATTGGCAATTATCGCCATGCTTGGAGTACGCTTTGTAGCTGCCCACATCCCAGCCGTAACCATTTCCACTTTATCCCGCAGGGATCGCCGTGACACAACAACTTAAAGTTGGCGACGCTTTTCTGGAACTCCCCGCAGGCAGCGAGGTGGCATTCTCGCCCGCGCTCGACGCGGCGCGTATTACGGCGGAGAAGCCGGAAACACCCGAACCGCTCGAAGACAAACCATACATCTACCGGCCCAACGATCCTTTCCAGGCGCAAATCGACGAAGCGCGTGCGATCGCCAGTATCGACGCTTCGCACAAACCGTGGGTCAAAAAGACGTGGTTTGTCCTGTTCGTGATCGGCCCGCTGGTGTACGCGCAGTTGCTCGCCCTGTCGCTCACCCTGGAGGAAAGCGGATGGGAATGGTTCATGTTATATCTGGGCGCCAACACGATCATCCTGCCGCTCTGGCTGGTTTATTATTCCATCTGGCGCCGCAAGGCCCGGAAGAGCTGACATTCCTGATTCACGGAGCATGGCACGGCTTGCATAAGCTTGCCTGTCCATGTTTTTCGGCGAGCATCCCCGGTGCCCGTTTGACGCTCCTTTTGGCGCCTTTTTGACACCTCGTTCGACGCCAAGCCACTTTTAGACCGATGAAGCATCCATGCCCCTCGTCGACCGCTTTCATTCCATCGCATCGCAGGCTTGCATTCGACTCGCCGCGATCTGCCTTCTTGCCGTCGGCCTATTGCCGGCCTGCTCCTCGCAGCAGCTTTATGCCTCCGGCCAATCGTGGCGACAGCAGGAATGCGGCAAGATCGCGGATGCCGAGGAGCGCCGGCGCTGCACGGCCGACGCCGATACCTCTTACGGGGATTACCAGCGGCAACGCGAAGCCGTGCAAAATTCGCGTTAGGTTGGAACGGTGCGTAACCGCTCCGCACGCCGGTACCTGTGCAAAACGATACGGGCTGGTCACTTGAAACCATACTAATGAACGTGCGCTCATGATCGTTACCGTCGCCCTCACCGGCGCCTCCGGCATGCCGTATGGCGTTCGCCTGGTGGAATGTCTGGTCCATGCCGACTGCCAGGTCTGGCTGTTGTATTCGCAGGTGGCGCAGATCGTTGCGCGGCAGGAGATGGGGTGGAATCTGCCGGCACGGGCGGGCGATGTCGAAGCCGAACTATCTGCCCGCTTCGGCGCCAAGCCAGGGCAACTAAGGGTGTTCGGGCGCGAGGAGTGGTTTGCGCCGCCGGCCTCCGGTTCGAATCCGCCGGACGCGATGGTGATCTGCCCATGCACCATGGGAACGCTGGCCGCGGTCGCGGCCGGGCTGAGCCAGAACCTGATCGAACGCGCCGCCGACGTGGTGCTGAAAGAAGGCCGCAAACTGATATTGGTGCCGCGCGAAACACCGTACTCGGCCATCCATCTGGAGAACATGCTCAAGCTGGCCCGGCTCGGGGCATGCATTTTGCCGCCCTGCCCCGGTTTTTATCATCACCCGCAAACAGTGCAAGATCTGGTCGATTTCGTCGTCGCCCGCATTCTCGACCAACTCGACGTACCACATGCGCTGATACCGCGCTGGGGCGAGTCCGACAGCGGCACCATCGAGGTATGAACGCCGCAAATTTCCGCATGGCGAACCTCCGCACCCTATTCTCGTCCTTGCCATGACCGACCATCCATCCCATATGCTGCCCCTATTCCCGCTCAAGGCCGTGCTGTTTCCCGATGGCCGCCTGCCTCTGCACATCTTCGAGGCACGCTATGTGGACATGGTGAGCCGCTGCCTGCGCGAAAACAGCAGCTTCGGCGTCTGCCTGATCGCAGCCGGCAGCGAAGTGGGCGAGGCAGCGGTGCCGCATCTCGTGGGCACCGAGGCGCACATCGAGGAATGGGGCATGGAAGCGGAAGGCATTCTATCCATCGTCGTGCGCGGCCTGCGGCGTTTCCACATCGAGGACCACGAGGTCGAACCCGATGGTTTGCTCAACGCTCGCATACGCTGGCTGGCCGAACCGGCTGCCGTGCCCATTCCAGCGGCGCAGGCGGAACTGCTGCCGCTGTTGCACGCCATTGCCGCCGAACCCGGCCGCAGCCTGCCGCAGCCGCACCGCTTCGACGATGCCGCCTGGGTCGGTGCGCGCTATGTCGAATTGCTGCCTGTGCCACTGTTGGCGAAGCAACGTTTGCTGGAACTGGACGACGTGCTGAGCCGGTTGGAAATCGTCCAGCAGTTTCTGCGCCAACACGGTCTGCTCGGAAAAACGGCCACATAACGGCTGAATAGCGAATCAGGCCACCACCAGCGCATCCAGAATGCGCCGTACCGGCGTGGGCAAGGCCGCATCGGCGGTATCGCCCAGCGGCAGCCAGGAAAATGCCCCCTCCATCGCCACCACCCGGCCGCTGCTCGGCTGTATGTCCAGCCGCAACGGTTGAATATCCAGCGTGAAATGAGTGAAAGCGTGAGTGAGCGGCGCGAGTTCCCGTGCAGGGCCGGTGTGCAGGCCCAGCGCCTCGCAAACCCAGGCCTCGGCACTGGCGATGGACGTGGGAATTTCCGGCAGGCTCAACAAACCGCCCCACAGGCCGACGGGCGGGCGGCGTTCGAGCAGCACCGCGCCGTCACACAAGATCACCGCAAACCGCGCACTGCGGCGCGACACGGTTTTTTTCGGCCGCGCCGTGGGCAGTTCGGCTACGCGCCCCTCACGCCGGGCCACGCAATCGTGCGCCAGGGGGCAACGGCCGCAGGCGGGCCTGGCGCGGGTGCATACAGTGGCGCCGAGGTCCATCTGGGCCTGGATGTAAATGCCTACATCCTTTTCCGGCAGCAGGGATTCGGCCAGCGCCCACAGCCTGTTCTCCACCGCTTTGACGCCGGGAAAACCTTCGATGCCGAAAACCCGGCAAAGCACGCGCTTGACGTTGCCGTCGAGAATGGCGACGCGCTCGCCGTAGGCGAACGCGGCAACGGCCGCCGCCGTGGAACGACCCACGCCGGGTAATTGCGCAATGTCGGCGGCACGGGGGGGAAAATGCCCGCCGTACTCCGCCACAAGCTGCCGCGCGGCACGGTGCAGGTTGCGCGCACGGGCGTAATAACCCAGTCCGCTCCATAACGCCAGCACATCCTCCACAGGTGCAGCGGCGAGATCGGAAAGCATCGGAAAGCGCGCGAGAAAACGCGCGTAGTACGGAATCACCGTTTCCACCTGCGTCTGCTGCAACATGATTTCCGCCAGCCAGATGCGGTAAGGGTCGCGGCCGCCCTGCCAGGGCAGGTCGTGGCGGCCGTGCGTGCGCTGCCAGTCGATCAGCGTGCGGGCAAAGTTCATCGACCCCCGACTGTCCGTTTCCTGGCCTGCGGCTTCGAGGTTTGCTGCTTTTTCATCCACGGCGAGCCGGGCACCTCTTTCGTTTCAAATATCCGTTCAATCCGGGCAGGGTCGACGCCATCCACCGGCACGGCGATAATCCGTCGTCGTTTTGCCTTGCCTGCCTGCACGGCTTCCCCGATTTTTCCACCCGCACCACCGAACGAACCACCCCATGTCCTCTTCCACTTCAGCCGACGAAGCGTTCACCCGCCGCTTTCGCAACACACTCGGCATGTTCGCCACCGGTATCGCGGTTGTCACGGCGCATACGCCGGACAAGCGGCCGATCGGCTTGACGATCAACTCGTTCAACTCGGTTTCGCTCGATCCGCCCCTGGTGGTGTGGAGCCTGGCGTGCCAGTTGCCCAGCCGCGCCTTGTTCGAGGCCTGCGAATACTACGCGATCAACGTGCTGGCGGAAGACCAGGAAGCGCTCTCGCGCCTGTTCGCCAGCCGTACCGACGGTAAGTTCGACGGTCTGGAAATCAAGCAGGGCACGCATGGCACGCCCTTGCTGCGTGGCTGCTGCGCGCATTTCGAATGCCGCAACACGACCCGCTACCCTGGCGGCGACCACATCCTGTTCGTCAGCGAGGTGGTCGCGTTCGACCGTAGAGATCGGCCGCCACTGGTCTATCATAAGGGCGTCTATCGGCGACTGGCGCCCTGACCGGCACAGCACGCGATAGCCGAGAGCTTCGCGCACAAGCTTCAACAGACCGAAACAACCCAGAGCCGACTCTGCGCAAACGTCGCACCGCCGCTTTTCGCATGCCAAGGAGCCTCACGATGACCGGAATCCAACACTTCAGCAAAGATTTCGAAGCAGTTGCCATGGAATTGGCGTCCCTCGCCAAATTGTGCGATATCCGTCTGCGCGACCCTGGCGTAACCGATGCGGTGCTGCGCGGCGACGATTTCATCCGCCAGAACAACCCGGCAGCTTTCGACAAGATGCGCGGCCTGCTGGCACTGGCTATCAGCATGGTGGAACAATCCATAGCCACCGAAGGGGCGGAATCGACCAGCGAATTCGTTGCCCGTGCCATTGCCGAAGCGGTGGAACGGCGCGATCGCTTCGGTTGAGCATCCACGCACGAGGAGCTACACGCGACCGCGCCGCCACGGTGCGGCGGCAAAGGAGTACAGACGTCGCCGCGCCGGTCTATGCCTGCCCACGCCCCATCGCTCGAGAGCGTCACGGCTCTATCTTCCTGTATATCGCCAGACCAGACGAATCGTCCTCCAACACCTTCAACGTCGAACGGTCGATATCGATCAGGAGCCAGTCGACGCTCAGCGATCCATCATGGTTTCGCAGTTTTATCGAACACCCGTCCATGCTCCACGCGCCGTTCCAAAACTCTGGACGCTGGTGAATCCAGGAATTGAACGTTCCATCGGGCTCCGCAGAGAATTTCTCGAAAAAACCCTCGTTTCCCTTGCGTTTCCAGCTTCCGGAAAATTCGGCGGCCTGAGCGCCGCACCATCGCGACAGCGATCCGAGCAACGCCTGCTTCCTGGTGGCATACGCCGTGGCAAGGCAGGCGACCGAATCGCATTTCGACTGCACGCCCTGTATCCACCTGCGCTGCTCGTTCCGGAGTATTTCAGCCTCTTCCGCGTGGACCATCGCAGCTTGGTAAATACGATTGATGCTTGCGTCCGCATGCGTCAACTCGGGATTGGAGCAGATCAATTTGATATGCGGTTCCGTGGCGCGCGCGCAGTCAACGGCCGTGGCGGAAAATGGCCAGATTGCCGCCGAACATAGCGCGGCGAGAAAGAAATATCTGCTCATGGAGAAACCTGATCGGAATGGCATTTGGAGAAGGGTCGGGTAGCGTGGGACTCGAATCACCAGAAAATCAGATCGCCCGAATCAAGATCCGGTTTGATGGTGACCATTTTGCTGTCCATCATGCTCCAGCATCTCTGCCTTTCCCAGTAGCTTTCAGTAATCAATGGAGTCTCTGCCCGTGCAAAAAATGCCATCTGCCCGCCACTGAAAGCGATCCTGGCTGCCAGGGAAACCAGGTCGAAACTCACGCTGCCGATGTCCGCTTTTCTCAGTAGCTGGGCCAGCTCCTGCCTGCCCTCCTCCAACTTCCGGACCTGTTCTCCAACTACATCCCTACGTAGCGCCAAGGTTGAAAATGCGCGCCCATCGTCCGCGTCAAATGACCAATATCCACCGGCAATACGCTTGTTCGTCGAGAAGACAATGGATATGTAAGGATCATCGGGCAAGGATTGGACGAGCAACCTGACCGACGCGCCGACCAGTTCGTCAAACCAATCGGACAACTGCTCGGAGGGGGAACGTTTTTTCTTTCTCGCTCTTGTCTTTTTCCCGGCAGGAAATAGCGAATTTCGTTGTTTTATCCAGTTGCTCGTTTCGCTGCCTTCGATTTTCCCTCCATCCGGAAGCTCGATCATGCCTTTCGCCAACCGCGCCAATGCTGCCGCGAACAGCTGCGCACAAAACTCATCGTGCTTGCTCGAGCGGAAACTCAATGTGCCGTAATGGCTATAGGCACTCCCATCAATGCCTGCCTCTTCGGGCGCCAGACACGCCATTTCCCACTCGAAGCCACATTCGGTGCCATTCATGACGCACACGCAATAGCCCGAATGTTTCCTGAAGTCATGCTTCTCGGAAAATTGAAACGAGGGAACGATTTCCTGAATTGCCTGCTCAAGTTGAGCGTCCGCGGGCAACAGGCTTTTCTGGAAATAAACGCGATAATGGACAGCCACGCCAATCTCAATCCTTATGGATGATTTTCAAGGTATTTGGATAGCGATTCCAGGCAGCCATCGGAAGCGAGATGACGAAAGGCGGACACTCACCCATGGAGAGCCGACCGGAACAATGCTCGGGAGATGCGATGGTAGCGCGAGAATTCGCGCCAACGCTCTGAAACATGCCACCGGCTGTAAAACGAAAGCATGAAACCCGGTTCCGTTTTTTATCCCGACACAAGCGCAATGAAGTTTTTCCGCAGGATGATCCGGCTCGTTCTTGCCCTCTACGCCGCTTGCTGCGCACTTTTCATCTGGACGCTCCCTCTGAGCGGCTACGAATGGATGCTGGATGACCCGGCGCTCAAGGGCGAACGCTTGAGCTTTTGCACACTGCCCATCGACCACGACACCTTCCTGGGCAGTGCGCTTGGCGCGGTGGCGCTACCGCTGCTCTTGCTCGTGGCGTCCATCGCCCTATCCATTCGCCGCCGCAAAGCGCATTACGCACTATGGATCAGCCTGGCGCTGCTGCTCGTCTGGGCGCTGCGCTTTTTTGTTTTCGCGCCTTCGTGCCCGGATCGCAGCGATTACTGAATCATCAAGCCTCTGTAGCAAACGGAGGCGACCTACCTGATAGGCGAAAACTTCCGGCGCCGATTCAAACGCCGCGGAACCCCGGCTTACGCTTTTCCAGAAAGGCGGTGATCCCCTCGGCAAAGTCGGCGCTCGCGCCGCAGCGGCCAAAAGCTTCGGCCTCGCTCTGGAGTTGGGATTCGAGCTGATTGCCGTAGGTATCGGCGAGCAGGCGCTTGATTTCGCCGTAGGCGTGGCGCGGTCCGTTTTTCAGCCGGGTAGCCAGCGCCGCCGTGGCCGCGTCGAGTTCGCTCGCCGGCACGCTGCGGGTAATCAAGCCCAGGCGCATGGCTTCGGCGGCATCGAAGCGATCGGCCAGCAGCAGCAGTTCGGCGGCTTTGCGGCGGCCGACAATGCGCGGCAGGAAATAGGAAGCGCCACCGTCGCCCGACAGGCCGATGGCGGAATAGGCGGTGGTAAATACCGCATCGTCCGCGCATACGGTGAAATCGCAGCCGAGCATCAGCGACAGGCCGAACCCGGCGCAGGCGCCGCGCACCTTGGCGATGACCGGCTGGTGCAGGCCTTGCAGCGTTTCCACCGTGGGGTTGATGTATTGGGCGATCATCGCCTTGAAGGTCGCCAGACGCGCCTCGGGAGACAGATGCAGGTTGCGGGCGAAGTCTTTCAGATCGCCGCCCGCCATGAAATGCGCGCCGGCGCCGGTTACCACGACCACGGCAACGTCCGCGCGCGTGACCAGTTCGCGCGCGGCGGCGGCGAGGTCCTGCATCATTTCGACCGACAGGGCGTTGAGCGCATCGGGACGGTTGAGCGTCAGCGTGGCGACGCCATCGGTGACGTCGAGCAATACGGTTCCAGCCATGTAGCGAGTCTCCTTCGATATGACGGTAACGCCCTTGATGACGTCGCGACGCCGGGCGCTCTCCATTTTTCAGCATAGCCCAGCGTACCCGCCGGGCCGCAAGCTTCACACGCGCTCGAACACGCCCGCCGCGCCCATGCCGGTACCGACGCACATGCTGATCATGCCGTAGCGCGCCTCGTTGCGCCGCATTGCCGCGAGCAGCGTCGCGGTACGGATGACGCCGGTGGCGCCGAGCGGATGGCCGAGCGCGATCGCTCCGCCCTGGGGGTTGACCTTCGCCGGATCGAGATCGAGGGTGCGCGACACCGCCAGCGCCTGTGCGGCGAAAGCTTCGTTCAGTTCGATCCAGTCGAGCTGCGTCTGGCCGACTCCGGCGAGCTTGAGCGCACGCGGGATCGCCTCTACCGGACCGATCCCCATGATCTCCGGCGGCACGCCGGCAACAGCGAAACCACAAAAGCGCGCGATGGGCGTGGCGCCGCAGCGTTTCAACGCCGCTTCGCTCATCAGCAGCACCGCGCCGGCACCGTCGGACATCTGCGAGCTGTTGCCGGCCGTCACCGAGCCGCGCGCGGCGAATACCGGTTTGAGCTTCGCCAACGCTTCGGGCAACGCATCCGCACGCGGACCTTCATCGTTTTCCACCACACGCTCGACGATGCGCACCGCACCGCTTTCTCCCGGCATGTGCGCACGCACGGTATAGGGCGCGATCTCGTCGCGGAAACGGCCGGCGGCAATCGCAGCGCAGGCACGTCGATGCGATTCCAGGGCGAAGGCATCCTGGTCGGCGCGGCTCACCTGCCACCGCGCAGCCACCTTCTCCGCCGTCAATCCCATGCCGTAGGCGATGCCGACGTTCTCGGCACTGGCGAAGATCGCCGGGTTGAGGCTGACCTTGTTACCCATGATCTGCGGCATCGCACTCATGCTCTCGGTGCCGGCGGCGATCATCACGTCCGCCTCGCCGAGGCGGATGCGGTTGGCCGCGTCGGCCACCGCCTGTAGTCCGGAAGCGCAGAAACGGTTGATCGTGATGCCCGGCACCGTGTCCGGCAATCCGGCCAGCAGCAGGCCGATACGCGCGACGTTCATGCCCTGTTCCGCTTCCGGCATCGCACAGCCGACGATGACGTCGCCGATCTCGCGCGCATCCAGCCCTGGCGCCTGGGCGACGACGGCGCGCAGCACGTGGGCCAGCATGTCGTCCGGGCGCACATGGCGAAACGCGCCGTTGCGCCTGCCCACCGGCGTGCGCGTGGCGGCAACGAGGTAGGCATCCTGAATTTGTTTGCTCATGGCTCGCTCTCCTGTCCGGTACTCAACCGCACCAATGGTCAGCCAATACTCAATTCCGCAAGGGCTTGCCGGTTTCCAGCATATGCACGATGCGCTGCTGGGTTTTTTCGCTCTTCAGCAGATCGACGAACAACGCGCGCTCCACGTCGAGTATCCATTGCACATCCACGCGCGACCCGGTATCGACCTCACCGCCGCACAGCGCGGTGGCCGCCGCCTTCGCCACACGGTAGTCATGCGCGGAGATGAAGCCGCCTTCGGCCATGTTCGCAACCAGCAGTTCGCAGGTAGCGATGCCGCTGCGCCCGGCGACGACGATGCCGCGCTCGACCAGCGGCGGCCGCCAGCCGGCCTCGGCCAGTGCGCGGGCGCGGTGCAGTGCGGCGTGCAGCAATTCGCGGGCGTTGAACAGGATGTCGTCCGATGACTTGGCGAAACCGAACTCCACCGCCTGCAATGCGCTTTTCGCCACCGTCGCCATGGCGATGGTCTGGAAGGCGTTCTGGATATAGGGAAAAACATCCCCGCCGGCAGCGCGTTGCGCCAACCGATGCGCTTGCAAGGCGAACTCCTTGCTGCCGCCACCAGCCGGGATCAGGCCGACGCCGGCCTCCACCAGGCCGACGTAGCTTTCCAACGCCAGCACCCGGTGCGCCGCGTGCATGGCGAATTCACAGCCGCCGCCCAGCGCCATGCCTTGCACAGCGGCCACCACTGGCACCTGGGTGTGCTTGAGCGCCATCGACGCCTGCTGGAAGCGGGCCACCATGCGGTCGAGCAGATCGAAATGGCCGCCCGCGCAAGCCTCGGCTACCTGTTGCAGATTGGCGCCGACGGCGAACGGCGCTTCGTGCCACAGCACGAGGCCATCCAGATCGCATTCGGCGCGCGCCACCGCTTCGAGTACGCCGTCGATCACCTCGTCACCGATGGCATGCATTTTCGATTTGAACGACAGGATACCGATACCGGCATCCTTATCGGCACGCCGCCACAGGCGCACGCCGGCGTTTTCCCACAGGGTCTCACCTGTTTCTGCCGGCGCCTCGCCCACGACCTGCTCGGGGTATAGCTGACGGCGGTATACCGGCAAGTCGATGCGCGGCTTCAACGCGCCATCCGCCGCACTCCACGAGCCGGCCGCTTCGTGTACGCCCTTGCGCTCGAAAACCCAGGCCGGCAACGGTGTATCGGCCATCGTCAAACCAGCGGAGATGTCGGCGCGCAGTGCTTCGGCGACATCCTTCCATCCCGCCGCCTGCCAGGTTTCGAACGGCCCCTGCGCCCAGCCGAAGCCCCAGCGCATTGCCAGATCGACATCGCGGGCGTTGCCTGCGATATCGCCCAGGTGCACCGCGCAGTAATGGAATACGTCGCGGAAGATCGCCCACAGGAATTGCGCCTGCGGGTGGGTGCTCGCACGCAGCGCGGCGAACTTTTCCATCGGCTGGCGCAGTTTGAGGATGGCGGCTACCTCGGGGGCGACCTCTCCGGCGCTGGGGCGGTAATCCCCTTTCGGCGGATCGAGCACCAGAATCTGCTTGCCTTCCTTGCGG
>JAVBSY010000157.1:0-33681 GCA_031556475.1 Azoarcus sp. | reverse complement strand
GGCGATGTTCCGGCGGCAGATCGCGAAACGGCACGTTCATCGCCACGCCGTACTTCTTCGCCATTTTCGCCATGTCGTCCTGGCATTCGCGGAAGCTCTGCGTCTGCCACGGCTTGACCGCCCCTTCGGCTAGTGTTTTCGATTCGTCCGGAATGACGAGGGAAAAATCCACGCCGATCACGCGACCGAAACCCCGGCAGGTGTCGCAGGCGCCGATGGGTGAATTGAACGAGAACAGGCCGGGCGTCGGATCGGCATAGCGGATATCGCACGCCGCGCAGTGCAGGTCGGCGGAATAGCGCCAGACGGCTTCCTGCTTGTCCTCACCGCTGGCGAACACCGCAAGCCGGCCGTGGCCGCGCTGCAGGGCGGTTTCCAGCGCCTCGCCCAGCCGCGCAGGCTCGGCTGACGACAGGCGAAAGCGGTCCTGCACCACCTGAAGCACGCCGCCGTTTCCGTCCGCCTCGCCATGGATGCGGGTATAGCCCTGGCGGGCGAGCAACTCGGTGACCTCGGCAGGGCTGAAACTGGCCGGCACCGCCACCGGAAAACACACCGTCAGGCGCGGATCGCCCGCCGCCGCGCAGCGTTGGGCCAGATCGGTGGCGATGCTGTCCGGCGTGTCGCGCCGCACCGGCTCGCCGCAGCAGCGGCAGAACAGGCGGGCAGCGCGGGCGTAGAGCAGCTTGAAGTGGTCGGCCAGCTCGGTCATCGTCCCGACCGTGGAGCGTGACGTGCGCACCGGATTGGTCTGGTCGATGGCGATTGCTGGTGGCACGCCGTCGATGCGGTCCACCTGGGGCCGGTCCATGCGATCGAGAAACTGCCGCGCGTAGGGCGAAAAAGTCTCCACGTAGCGCCGCTGCCCCTCGGCATAGAGCGTATCGAACACCAGCGACGACTTACCCGAGCCGGATACGCCGGTGACGACGGTAAGGCGGTTCAGCGGCAGGTCGAGGGAAAGATCGCGCAGGTTGTTCTGTCGCGCGCCGCGAATGCGGATGCTGTCTGGTGAAGCGGCGGAATCGTTGGAGTCGGCGGACATGGGCGGGGTTGGAACGGCGAGGCGGACGAAACACCGATTCTAGCCGTTGCCGCTACAATGATCCTCGCATGACGGGTTGTCGGGGGATTACCCCAGAAGCGATTCATCCAGATGATTTGCCGGTGGCTCACGATGAAACAAAAAATCAAAACTCTGCTGAGACAACTCAACCACGGACTGGTTGACCGTGAAAGCACCTTAAAAACCGCGCTGCTTACCGTGTTGGCAGGAGAAAATCTGATCCTGATTGGTCCTCCAGGCACGGGAAAAAGCGAAATTGCGCGACGTGTTGCGAATAGTTTTGTTTATGACAACAACAATTCCGATGTCGGTGCTTATTTTGAGTATCTGCTGACCAAATTCTCGACGCCGGAAGAAATTTTCGGGCCATTGTCGATCACCGAACTCAAAGCGGATCGATTCAAGCGCAACACGGCGGGTTATTTGCCGACGGTGAAAATGGCGTTTCTGGATGAGATTTTCAAAGCCAGTTCGTCCATTCTCAACGCGCTGCTGACGATTCTGAACGAGCGCCTCTATCACAATGGCGCCGAACCGCAAAAGGTGCCTTTGCAGGCATTGATCGCGGCTTCCAATGAATTGCCTACCGATCAGGAGGAACTCAGCGCACTGTACGACCGCTTCCTGGTGCGCAGTTTTGTCGATTACGTCAAGCCGGACAAGCTTTTGCAACTGTTCAAAAACGCCGGCTCGGCTCCCCCCGCCCTGACCAAACTTGGTGTGGCCGACCTGGAGGGCATTCAGCGCGCCGCCAAGGCCATCGTTATTCCGTCAGAAATTGAGGAAGCCGTACAACGCATCTGGATACAGCACAGGGAAACGTTCAAGGAAGACCGCCGCGAGGTCTTGTCAGATCGCCGCTTGACGAAAGTGATCAAGCTGCTTTGTGTATCCGCGGCCACGAATGGGCGCGACGAAGTCGATCTGTCCGATGTCTTTCTGCTGAAAGACTGCCTGTGGAATCACCAGGAAAACGCCCCCAAGGTGGGTGAACTCATTCGGAATATCTTGCGCAGCTTCAGTCGACCCGTGGCGGGAGATGACGTCACAATCGAAATGCCTAAGATGCCGGCCGACACCAGCGGTAAGCCAGAAAACGTGGTCAAAGGACTTAGGGGAAGCGGCACTGAGCAGGATCCGCTGTTGATTCAGACAGTCGAAGAACTCATGGATCTGAGCCGTCCGGATGTGGGCTTGCAAGGCTATTACTTTCGGCAAACTGCTGACGTCGATTGCTCTGGAATCAATTCGTGGCGAGCCATTCCCTTCAAGGGGCATTACGATGGCGATGGACACACAACGGAATACAGGAAAGCTCAAAGTGATAAGGGTCGGCTAGATTCAACAGAAACAGGTTGGCGCGAGCTTTTCAGCAGCATCCAGCCGCAGTCCAGCATTACAAACCTCAAACTGGAGGGCGTGCGTCTTACTGCTGTCGTCGATGACAGCCATATTATCAACTGCCGGACTAATGCTGATCTGATCAAGGACAAGGCAACCGGCTGCACAGTCACTGCCTGCCTGGCAGGCCGTAGCCTGATAAATGGCACAGCAACCGGCTGCATAGTCACTGCCTGCCAGGCAGGCCGTAGCCTGATAAATGGCGAGGTAACGAAATGCATAGTTTCTGTATGCCATTCGGGCGATAGCTTGATAGACGGCACAGCGGTCAACAGTGTCATCACTGATTGTCTGGTGGTAAGCGATCAGAAGCAATACGAAGTTTCCGCTCTAGCGGGTATAAGCTCCAGTACGAACAAAAACCGTGGTGGCATTGCTAATGTCCTGACCGAAGGTAGTGTGGTTGAGCGGTGTTTCGTCAGCGGAAAGTTTGAGTGTCGCAAGAGCGTAGTGTCAAAGGGATATTTTTCCGGCATTGCATCGGACTGTAACGTCAGCATTATTCGCGGATGTGCTGTAGGTAAATTGGAGCAAATTTCGGAAGAAATTGAAATATTCCGCCTTATAGGGAAGGCAGATAGTGCATCCATGCTGGAAAACAATGCTTCAATTGATAGTAATCGAGGCACGGATGATATCGATGGGCGTGACGGAAAAAGCATTTCACCGATTTTGTTCAAGCAGCGTTTTTTTGAATACACCCTTGGTTGGGACTTCGATACAGTGTGGCAATGGGATGACAAAAATGACAGGCCCGCGCTACGCTCGGCACATGCCGGTACCGCAGCGTATTGGGCGCACCCCGCAATGCAAAAAAAGCGCGTGACGGATTTACTTACCCAGCAAGTGCGCGCCAACCTTTGGTTGTAGGGAACCCGGTCCAATGCTCTCCGCCCTTGTCAAGGCGGTTCAGCCTGGAACAAAGGTGTTCGCGATAGCCATTCGGCTAGGTTTGAAGCAGCTCAAGTATTTTATTGACAGCGCATTTCGCGAAAAGATCTTACCGGTGCCGGGCAGCGTGCTGTATTGCGATTTGTGGGTTGCGGTGGAGCACTCGGGCATTTATATCGGCGATGGGAAAATATCGAATATCGTGGTCGATGGGTTGGCCGAGAGCGTGGTGAAATGCAGCGACCCGCGTGATTTCACCTCAAAAAGTGTGCTGGGACGCAAGATCTATGTCTCCTGCGATCACTACGGCGCGGTCGGACACCCTTCAGTAGCATGTGGTGCCAAGAAACATGTGGGCGAGCGGGCGTTTTATGGCCTGATTGTCAACAATTGCCACGATTTTTCAAGAAAATGTGTGAATTGTGTGGACCTCGACAGTTCATTGTGGGAGGGTATGTGGTCGACTTTTCCCGTTGAAACTTGGGAGCCGACATTAGGCCGATTAAAGGGTACGGCATGGAAAAAGCTAGGTGCGACGAAGTGGCGTTTGTGGGATTGGGATAACAACGCGAACCATGAGCCGGTGCCCGAACCGGATTGGCAGGCCCATGGCGATTATTTTAGGAATCTGCCGCTCGACCCCATGACCATGAAGCAGATTCGGGCCGAACTCGTGGCGACGCAGGCGTATGAGACCGAAATTTCCGACGAAAATATCCCCGGGTATATTCGTCTGCACCTGGAAATGTTCCGCCAAACTTTGTCGGATATTTCGCAAAAATATGAAGAGGTGAAACAGTTTCTGGACTCGTGCCCCGGTGCGAGTTTTTCGTATGCGGACCTTCAGGCCTGCACGGATGATTTTTCCGAGCTGGCAAAAGCGCTCCAGAGCAACGCACAGATCAAATCGCTCGCCCGAAAAATGGGGCGACACTACATTTCAGAAGAAAAGAAGAAACAGACCCGGATTCCGCAAGCCAGCAGAAGCGAAATCCACGGCACGCATCGCAGTGACGATGTGATGCGGATGCTGCCCAGCGAACTCCTGAATTTGGAAGATGAAACACTGGAGGTTCTCTTCTACGCCCGGCTGTTGGAAAAAAGCCTACTGTCGTATGAACTGAAAGGCATGTCTTTCACCAGTGGAGAAGATGTTGAAACCAGCAGGAAACGCACGGGGCCAGTGGTTGCCTGCCTGGATACCTCGGGGAGTATGCAAGGTGCCCCACTTCTGAAGGCCAAGGCGTTATTGCTGGCGATAGCCGGAATTCTGAAAAAAGAGGACCGCTCGCTGCATGTGTTGTTGTTTGGCGGGAATGGAGAAATTCGCGAATTCTCCATGGTTCGGCAAAATGATTCGGCAAGTCTGCTGAAGTTCTTGCGGCAGGGTTTTGGCGGCGGAACGGATTTTGAGACGCCGCTGAAACGGGCCTTCGAGATCATCGCTTTACAGGGTGATTACAAGAAGGCCGATGTGCTGATGATTTCTGATGGCGATTGTAGTCCGTCGCCTGAATTCACGACGATGGTGAAGGCGCAAAAAAAATCGCTGGACTGCATGGTTTATTCCGTGCTTTGTGCCGGTACTAGATCTGGGGATGCGTTCAGCGACGAGGTTGTGGTGTTATAGGGTTTTGTTCGCGCATCCTGATCGAACCAAGCCGTTTCTGGAGCGTTCTGCCGACGTGCAAGAATACCCCACAAGCGTGTGGGGTTGAAACGTCATCCCTTTCCTTCGTCTGTATGGCTTACGGACTCAACCGAAACACCCGCATCCCCTCGCGCTCACTACGCCAGAAGGCGAATAGTTCGTTGCTGCGTGTCAGCGCGCGCGGCTGATCGCTGGCGCCGTCGGTGGCGGCGAGTTCGAGGGCGTGGAAGGTGTGGCCGCCATCGTCCGATACCTCGGCACGCAGACGGGCTTTTTCGCCGTCGAACTCCTTCCACACGATGGCAAGGCGGTTACCGGTGGTTGCCAGGTCGGCGTGTTCGGCACGCGGGCCGCCGATGGGGCGTTGCCCGGCGACGGTAAGCGTGTCGTCGTTCTTCTCCAGCCGGCCGTAGAACACATGGCCCTCGCCTTCTTTCTGGTTGAACCAGACGGCATGGCGCGTGCCGTTGGCATCCACCGCCAGCGAAGGGCCGTGGTGTGGGCAGCCGTCGAGTTTCCAGTGGTCGAAGGTGGCACGCTGGATCGTCTGTGGTGTGCCATCCGCGTTCAGGCGCGTGAGGGCGTGATCGCGTTCGTCGGATTCGAAAACGTGCCGCCACATCAGTAGCGGTGCGCCGTCGGTATCGACGGCGGTGGCGATGCGGCAGCATTCGCAGGAGTGGTCGGCGATTTTTCGTTCCGGTTGGAAGCTGTGGCCGCCGTCGGTGGAGATGGCGGCGTAGATGGCCGTGCCACGGTAGGGAGTGGCGGATTTTTCGGCGGCGATCAGGTCGCGTTTGTCGATCCAGGCGACAACGATGCGCCCGTCGCCGGCCACGAGCAGCGATTCGAAGCGGTGGGTGATTTCGGCGCGGTCCCGATGCACGGTGACGGGTGGGTCGAAATGTTGACCATCGCCTGCGCGGGCGAAGCGGATTTCGCCCGAGTAGGGTTTGCCGAGCGGTTTCGTCCATGTCAAAAGAATGGCACCGTCGCGTGCGAAAGCGATCTTCGGGCGGTTTTCGCCGTCTGCGGAAATGGCCTCGGGCTTGGCGTTGACCGTGATCGGCGGCGACCAGCTTTGTCCTTCGTCGCCGCTACGTTGGAGCAGCAGGTGTTCGCCCTCCTTGCTGACGGCGTAAAGGCTGCCGTCCGGCGCGAAGGCGGCGGATGTGCCCAGTTCCGGGCGTGCCGCTTTGCGCGTGGCGGCGGCGCCATGCGCGTGCGGCATATCGGCCATGCAGATGCCGGCCGCGCCGGACAGTAAAGCGCCGCAAGCGAGCAAGGCGGCGGGGGATGCGATGCGGGAAAGCGTGCGGATCATCATGGTTTCTCCGTGGGGGCGGATCATCTGTAATCGGTTCAATAATCGAACTTGAGTTCGGCGACGACGGTGCGTTGCGGGTAGGGGTGGGCGACGTAGTAGCGCTCGTTGTTGAGGTTGTCGATGCCGAGCGCGAAGTTCCACTGTCTGGCGAGGCGGTAGAGCATGCGCGCGTCGACGACGAAGTAGCGGCTGACGCCGCCATAGGTGTCGGAATGGGTGTCGGTGTTGGTCAGGGTGTTGTACTGGCGGCCGCTGTAGCGTGCGGCCAGCGTGTAGGCAAGGCGGTCGCCTTGCCGGTAGGTGGCGACGAATGTGGCGCGCCAGTCGGGCACGCGCGGCTGTCTGTTGCCGACCGTGGCGGGGGCCTTGTCGTTTTTGGTGATCTCGGAATTGGCGTAGGTCACGCTGCCGCTCAGGTCCAGCCCGGGAATGCCCACATCCACGCCCTGATAGGCGATTTCGATGCCGCGCGTGCGGATCTCGTCGATGTTCTGGATGTTGGTGATGTTGGGAATCACGGTGACGTTGGTTTGCGAGTAGAGCGCGTCCTTGGCGTTTTCCTGGAACAGGGAGATGCGCAGCAGGCCGTTGCCCAGGTCGCGCTCGGCGGTCAGTTCGGCGGATAGCGCCTTTTCCGGTTTCAGGTTGGGGTCGTTGTTGACGATGGTGTCGAGGTTGATGCTGCCCTGGTACAACTCGGCGACCGTTGGCATGCGGTAGGCGCGCGCGAGCGAGAAGCGCAGTGCCCATAGCGGAGAGGCCTGGAAGGACAACGCCGCCTTGGGTGAAAAGAAGGTTTCGCGGCGCGCGTCGTAGTCGAGGGTGTTGGCGGTGTCGGAAATGGCGCCGTCGAATGCGCGCCAGTGTTCGAGGCGGCCGCCGAGCGTCAGCTTCCAGTCGGGCATGAAGCGCCACGCGTCCTGCGCGTACAGCGCCTGCGTCTCGGTCTTGCCGGCGAAGGCGGAACGCCGGGGGCCGGCGTTGCCGTGCAGCCAGTCGGCGGTGTCGGAAACCAGCGTGTCCAGCTCGTAAAGGTCGTAGTGGTAGCCGAAGCTCACCGCGTGCGCCCCTTCGGCCAGCCCTGGGCGCCAGTTGCCGCGCAGGTCGAACGTATGCCAGCCGGTGCCGTCCATGTCGGTGATGCGTCCGGGCGCGGCGCCGTTCCATGCCGCCGGCACGGCCACGGTGGGCGCGCGCGTAATGTCCTTGCCGTAGTCGTAGAGGCTGGCGGCGGCTTCCCAATCCCATTCGCCACCGGTTTTGGTTTTCAGCGCGAGGCCGTGCAGCCAATGTTCCTGCTCGGATCGGGACGGGCCGAAATCGGTGGCGGCAATGTTGTACTGATTGCCGCCGATGTTCACCTTGCCGCTATAAACGGGGTTGCCGGCGGTGTCGCGCAGGTAGGACTCGACGTCGCTATCCGCGTCGTTGCGCCACCAGCCGAGCGTGTAGCTGGCTTGCAACTGGGGGGTGAAATCGTAGGCAAGCTTGAGCTTGGCGTGATCCTGCACCGTGTGCGTGATGCTGGTCGCGCCCAGTATCAAGCGTGCGTCGCCGTTGGGGTCGCGGTCGGGAACGGCGCCGCTCACCTCGCTGCCGCTGGCCGGCGTGGTCGATAGCGGCTTGGTGACGAAACCCATCGGCTGCCCCCAGCTATCCAGGTGGTTGAAATTCACCCACCACGACAGTTCGTTCTGGCGGCTGCCGAGCGCGGCGCTGAGTTGGTGTCCGGCGTAGCTCGCGTCGGTGCCGTACAGATCGAAGTCCTGCCAGAAGCGTTGCGCCGTGACGTGCGCTTCGAACTGGTCGGGCATGCGCGTCGTCATGTCGATTACCGCGCCCATCGCGTTGCCTGGGTAAGCGGCCGAGAACGGGCCGTAGACGACATCCACGCGCTCGATTTCTTCAGGCGTCACCAGCCCCCAGCGTGGCGGATAGGCGTAGCCGTTGCCGAGCAGGTTGGAGAGCAGCAGGTTGTCCGCATAGACCAGCGAACGGGCGCTGACCAGCGTGCCCGACGAGCGCGAGGCGACGATGCCGTTGGTGTCGCCGATGAAACGCTTGCGGATCTGCAGGCTGGGCAGGTATTTGAGCGCGTCCTCGGTGTTGACGACGTTGATCGATTCTTCCATCTGGGCCGCCGTCACGCCTTCGCTGACCGCCGGCAGATCGCGTGGCACGGCGCTGGCTGTGCCGCCGCCGGTGACGACGACTTCGCCGAGTTGTCTGTCGGGTTCGGCGGCTTCGGCCGTTTCGGCTTGTGCCGCGACTGCCTGCGCGGGAGGCAGGCCGCCGAGCGAAGCCAGCGCCGCGACGAGGGCGCGGCAGCGGAATGTCTTTGGTTTGAGCACGCAGTGTCTCCAGATCGAGAGCCGCAGCCGGTCCCGATGCGAATAATTCGATGAGTGCGATGGCGCGGTGCGCCGCTGTGCGGGAGCAGTGGAACCGTTCTGCGTCGGTGCTCGACCTCAGCGGACGTTGGTGGCGATCCAGTCATTCAGCCGGTTTTCGGGCACGATTCCGGAAACCGCTTCGATGTGGTGCGTGCGGTCGTAGAAATACGTGCGCGGCAGTTCACCGTGCCAATTCGGGTCGACCTGGAAGCGTAGACGTTCCGGCATGTCGTCGGCGAACACCCACTGTTCCACCCGGCCGAGGCCGAAACGGCCGGCGATCCGGGCCGTGCGCGATGCGCTTTCCGGTGTATCGGCGGCAACGAGCACGATATCCAGGTGCGGCTGGCGTTTTTTCAGCTCGCCCAGCGTTTTCAGTTCCCGCGGGCAGTGCACGCAGTCGATGGACCAGAAGACCAGCACGAAAGGCTGCCCCTGTCGCGCGGCGGTAATCCTTTCCAGGCCGCCGGCGACGAAAAGCCGCACCGTCGCATCCTTTTCATGTGCTGGCGACCCGCCCGCGGCCGACAAAGACGAAAACAACAACAGCGGAACGAGAAAAAGCGTGTGTAGCGACATCGTGCTCACCTCCGGTACGTGGGTGAAAACCGGGAAGACAAGGGGCGAGGCGGACCGGGTATCCCTCGTGCCACGCAAGATGTATCTGGCGCGGTGGGCACGAAACGTTCGACAGCGGAAAAAACCAGCCCGAGCCGGCGCTCTCGTGTGTCCTGATTGCGTGCGAACGGGAACCGCCTGTCAGGCGGCGAGGGAAGTGGCGTGCGGAGGTGCGCGGGGTTGTACCGCCGACCAGGCGAAAAGCGGCCGTGCGGTGGCGAAGAAGAGCGCGGGTTTCAGGCTTGGCCCGGCGGGTAGCGCGAAAGGCGGCGGTGGAGCGGATGGCAAACCCGCCATGCCGGCGCAGTTGCAGCACAGCGGACAATGCGCGAGCGGTGTCCCATCTCCCTCGTCATTTCCATTTGTCACTCCGCCCGATTTCCGCTGCAAATCGGCGGCAAAGTCACCGAACTTCCGTGCCTCTCTGGCGCTGAGCGTGATCCAGTGCTGCCCGCTGGCGGAGCAGATTTCCAACCGGTAAGACCCGTCCGCCCCCGCGCTGGCCACCCGCGCAGCCGCTTGCACGGCGGGCGCCAGCGCGCCGAACAGCACTGCGAACAGCGCAATCCAGGCAAGGAGGCGTCGGCGAAAGCGGTTCATCGAACTAATCAGGCAGTCGGGCAGGTTGGAAAGGTGTTCGGGAAAACACTGGAATCCCGGCGACCATGGAGATGCTTGGAGTCATCACGCGTCAAGTGGTTTCCGCCTGCACGCGATGGTGCAGGCGCCGGATGCCCAGCCAGACCGCCGCGGCGATGAAGGGAACCGCCACCGCCGCGGCAATACCCGGGCTGATCGGTATGCCGAACGCCTGGGCGCCCTTGGCGGCATACGCTACCAGCCCCGCGCTGTAATAGGTCACGGCGGCGACGGACAGCCCCTCGACCGCCGCCTGGAGCAGGAACTGGGCTTTCTGGCGGCTGTTCATGGCGCTCAAAAGTTGCTGGCTACTTACCTGCTGCTCGATTTCGACGCGCGTGCGCAGCAGGCTCGATACGCGGGAGATGCGTTCCGACAGCGCCTGCTGGCGGCGTCCCGCCCAGGCGCAGGTCTGCACCGCCGGGTGCAGGCGCTTTTCCATGAACTCCCGCAGCGTTTGCAGTGTGGCCTGGCGTTCCTCGCGCATTTCCTCGATGCGCTGGCGAATGATCTCGAAATATGCCTGGCTGGCGGAAAAGCGCGCATGGGTGCGGGCGTACATGCCTTCCACCTCGGCGGCCAGGCGGGTGAGCTGTTTCAGCAGTTCCGGTTCGTTGTGGGTTTCGGCGTTGCGGATGCGCTCGGCCACTTCTGCCAGATCGCGCTCCGCGCTTGCCAGCGCGCGTCCCACTTCGCGTGCGATGGGCAGCCCCAGCAGCGCCATCATGCGGTAAGTCTCGATTTCCAGAATGCACTGCACGAGGCGGCCAAGCCGTAAATCGCTCATGTTGCGCACCACGATCACCCAACGGCCGAAGCCATCCGCGTGCAGGCGCAGGTCGGTATAGACGCTGGCGCTTTTGTCGAACACATGCGCGCCGATCAGGCTTTCCTCATGCAGCCATTGCCTGGCTTGCGGAGGAATGGCATCGGACGAAGCGGCGTTGGGTGAAGCCGCTCGTTCCCCGCCGCCCGCCTCTACTACTTGAATGTGCAGCCCCAGCAGGCATTGTCCGGGGATCCCGGCCAGCCAGTCGCGCGGCACGCTGGCTGTCGGCATGGCCTCCGTGCCTTGCGCCTGCGGCCGCCAGAACGAGTAAGTGTCGAATTCGGTGTGCTGTTCCCAGCGTATGCAGGTGCCGCCGATGTCGGAAATGATGTGCGAATGCTGCGCGCCCGGAACGGGCAGATGCCGGTTGGCAAGCAATGCGCACAGATGTTCCCGCACCGCCGCCGGGTCCGCCTCCACCATTGCGATGTGCGACAGCAGCATCGGCGCAGTCATCGGCTCCGTGGGCCGGGCGTGTACTTCGTGGTGAAGGACCTCGCGCAGAGGATGAACCGCGCGCAGCGGAATATCCCCCCGGATTCCGGGTTCGGACGGCGCACCCGCGCTGGCGGGTGGGACTGGGGCGGTTGCTTCGGGGTGGTGCATTGCTTGGTTTGTCATGAAGGCGCAGAAATGTAGAGAAAACTTGAATTACGCACTCATTTTCATACGTACACGACCAAATCGAAAATGCTCCGACGGAAACCCCGTGGAAGAGCGGCGAGGGGGAACGAAAACGGAGAGCGCAATTTTTTACAAGAATACGACAGCGCCAACGATTAGGTTTCTTTCTCGGGCATTCAATCGACGGGAGAAATCATGGCAATGGATATGTTCGAGCAATTTGCAAAAGGCAACCTGGCCGTGGGTGCTCGAACCCGAAGTATCGCGGCGATCCCATGGAGCGAACATAGGGAATTTTCCGGGGTGTTTCTCAAAAACGTGGTGACGGCGGAACAAACGGGTGGCCTGTTTACCTGCCATCTGGTGCGCATCGCGCCGAATGGAAAGATCGGGCTGCACGCGCATCCCGCCAGTATCGAATTGCACGAGGTCGTTTCGGGCAGCGGCGTCTGTGTGACGGGAAACGCCGAGATTCCTTATGCGCCGGGCAGCGTGACCGTTCTCGCGCGCAACGCGCCGCACGAAGTGCGCGCGGGCGAAACGGGGCTGTGTTTTTTCGCCAAATTCGTCGCCGTCACAGCATGAAGCTGGCGGCAAGGAATTGCCGTGGCGTCAGGCCGTGGTGGAGCTTGAATCCCTTGTGCATGTGGCTTTGATCGGTGACTCCGGCGGCCGCGGCGGTATCGGCGGCGGTCGTCTTTTCCCGGAGCAGGAGGCGTGCGCGCCGCAGCCGGCAGGCAAGCTGGAACGCATGCGGCGTCATGCCCGTTTCCGCGTGAAAACGGCGCAAAAAATGCCAGTGGCTGTATCCCGCCAGCGCGGCCATTTCCGGAACGGACAGGGGTTCTTCCGGCTTCTCGATCAGGAGCCGGAATATCTGGCTCAGCGGGGCGGTATCGGCCTCGACGCCGGAACTCGCCGCCTGGACGATGAACGGCCGGCCCAATATTTTCAACCGGGTGACATCGCGTGCGGCGAGCGTTTCGGCGCACGAAAAAATGCGGGAAAAATCGGCTGCGGCCGATTCCATTCGTACGGTGCCGATGCAGAGCGTCGCGAGCGAGCTTTGCGGTGCGATGTCGAGGCGGTGCGTTTCGCCAGGGCGAACGACATAGCATTCGCCACTGCCGAATACATGCCTGCCATCCTTCGTTCCCAGCACGGCATTTCCGTCCAGCACCAGGCCGATGGTCCAGTGATCGGCGTGGATATGCCACGGATAATGCCGTTCCACGGTGTGGCTCAACACCAGTTCGACACTGGACGATTCGGTGTAGTGGTAGGCGATGGCGGACATGAAGTCGCATGGTATAGCGGGGCGCGCGGGAATTCATGCTTCGTTGGTTTTGCCTTGCTGTTTCGAATCGATGGCAAGGCGGCTTTTCAGGGTTCGGGGCGAACGCAATGCGGTTACCGCAGCTTCGCCACCTCAGGCGTTCGTTTCCGGTTTGCCGCGCAGCGATTCGACGCGTGGAACGACCTGCCGCCAACAATGCGCCGTGAAAAACCGAAATAAAGGAAATCGCACCCGGATTACGGCGCGGTACCACCAGGAGCGGCGCAGGGCAGCTTGTTGCCGGCAGCGGGCGTGCAGCCATTCGCTGTCGAAACCCGCCCATTCTCCGGCGACGCTCATCAGGTTTGCCGATAGTGCGGGGGCCACTTCGTAATCGTGGATGGCGCGCGCTTCGGCAAGCGAATAGGGCGAGGCGGCGATCACGCGAGCGATATGGTCGAAATCGGAATCGGTCAATTCCGTATCCAGCCAGAACTCCGCCAGCGCCTCCCAGACGGGGGTGCGGGCGAGTAACTCCCGGGGAGAGAGTGCGGCGTTCAAGAAGCGCTGTCCGGTACGGCACGCGAGGCTTTGCGCCGGGTACGCCATTCAGGCGTTGCCGTGCTCATCTTCTGCGCGATTACCCGCGCCTATTCCTTGCGCTGAATCCGGTTCCATACCGCTTCGGCGCAGGCCACGCCGGCGCGCACGGCGGATTCCAGCGTGGCCGGATAATCCGATTCGATATAGTCGCCGGCCAGCCACAGGCCGGGTAATGGCGTGCGGATGCCAGGGCGCAGCAGGCCGGGCAGGCAGGCGATGGTGGCGCGCTTTTCGACGATCACCTGCGACCATTCCGGTGCCGGCAGGCGGCGGCCGAGTTCGTGTTCGAGCTGGGCGTGGACGGCGACGATGAGCTCGTCGCGCGCCATCTCCTCGTGTGCGCCATGGGTGCTGATGACGCAGCAGATCAACCCTTCCGGCCCGCCCGTGCGGCCACGGTCGAATGCCCACTGGGCGGGGCCGCCGGCCAGCCCGATCATCGCTTCGGGCAAGCCCTGGCCGGCGCCGAGGGCGAGGTGGATCGATACGATGGGCTCGTGCGGCAGCGCGTCGACCTGCGCGGCGAGGCGGTCGCACGCGCCGGTGGAAGCGAGCAGTGCACCGGCGTGGTAAGGCGCGGTGGCGAGCACGACCTGGGACCACGGCTGGCTGCCGGGATCACCGTCGAGGCGGAAACCTTCTTCTGTCAGCTGGATGGCGCTGATCGCGTTGCCGGTGCGTACCGTGCCGCGCCGTGTGGCGAGAAAGCGCGCGGCGGGTACGGGGAAGAGTTCGGACAGATCGGTGCGCGGAATCAGCAATTCACTTGCGCTTGCACCGGCGGCAAGGCTGTCGCGCAGCACGTTGGCGAAAATCTGCGCCGAGGCCTCGTCCGCCGGTGTATTCAGCGCGGCTATGCACAACGGCCGCCAGATGAACTGGCGCAACGTTTCGGGCTGCGCGGCGCGGTGCAGCAGTTCTTCCACCGTCATCTCCGGTGGCAGGCGGAAGCGCGTCTTTTTCAGCAGGCGCACCAGCCGCAGCAACGCCAGGCGTTCGCGCCAACCCAGGCCCCGTGCGCGCAACAGGCCCACGGCCAGATGCAGCGGTGCGGGCAGCGGTGCCGCGCGCAGGTTCAGCACACCCGGCACGTGCAATGTGAAAGGCAGATGTTCGAGTTGTTTCGGCGAGCCGCCCGTGAGGCGCAGCAGGCGGGTGAGTTCGGTATAGGCGCCGATCAGGATGTGCTGGCCGTTGTCCGTCACCCAGCCATCCTTGCGCACCACGCGTGCGCGTCCGCCCAGCGTGTGCGAGCGCTCGAACACGGTCACGTGCACGCCCCGGCGCGCGAGTTCGACCGCGCACGCGAGGCCGGCATAACCGGCGCCGATCACGGCAATGGCAGGCATGCTCATGGCTTCAGCCCCGCATCCACGCCCAGCCCGCGAGCCAGACCTTGCGCAGCGGGGTGAGCGAGGTGCGGCGGTCGAGCACCTGGAAGCCGTCGGCGGCGATTTCCTTCAACAGTGCGCGGTAGATCGCCGCCATCGCCAGGCCGGGGCGCTGTGCCTTGCGGTCTTCCGCCGGCAGGTGCGCCATTGCCTGGTCGTAGAACTGTTCGGCGCGCGCGGCCTGGAAACGCATCAGTTCGCGGAAGGCGTCCGAATAGCGTGCGTCGAGGATGTCCTTGGCCGGCACGTTGAAGCGTTGCAGGTCTTCGTGTGGCAGGTAGATGCGGCCGCGCCGGGCGTCCTCGCCCACGTCGCGGATGATGTTGGTGAGCTGAAAGGCCATGCCGAGATCGTGCGCGTACTTGAGCGTGCGGCGGTCCCCATAGCCGAAGATTTCCGCCGCGAGCAGGCCTACGACGCTGGCGACGCGGTAGCAGTAAAGCTGCAGGCCCTTGAAATCGAGGTAGCGCGTTTGCGTCAGGTCCATTTCCATGCCGTCGACGATTTCCTGCAACTGTTCCTGCGGCAGCGCAAAATCCTGCAGCACGTCGCGCAGCGCCTCGCCGACCGGATGTGTCGGCGCGCCGTCGTAAACACGGCCGATCTCCTGCCGCCACCATGCGAGCTTGGTCTGCGCCAGTGATACGTCGTGGCATTCGTCCACCTCGTCGTCCACCTCGCGGCAGAACGCGTACAGCGCAATGATCGCGCGGCGGCGCAACGGCGGTAGAAACATGAAGCTGTAGTAGAAGCTGGAACCGCTTTTCGCGGCTCTGTCCTGGCAGTAATCGTGGGGATTCATCGGATAGGGCTTTGTCCGGTTTCAGACAATGTGTTGTTCTTGGGCGGAATCAGTGCTCGCACAGTTTCACGAGCGCGGCGATCGTATTGTAAACGCGCGTGGTGGCCGTTACCTTCAGCTTGCGCTCGATGTGGTTGTTGTTGATTTTCAGGTCGCTGTACTTCGTCGCGCACAGGATGTAGGCCATATCGTCGACGACCTCGATCCGGTCCGGTGCGTGACCGGGCGCGAGAAAGTCCTGCAGCAGCACGGCATTCGGGGCCGATGCGAACAGCGTGAAGTAGAGCCTCGACGTATCCGCATCGACGAATGGAATGCGCTCCAGGGCGCTTTTGAAGTAGGCAGCCGGCCTCGCCAGCACAGCAATGTCGCCGCCGAATTCGGTTTTGATGACGTCGTGCACGAGCCGCTCCACCGCTTCCCGGCCCAGCGCGGTGGAGGTGATGACGTTGCCGCTCTGGATATAGGTCTGCACGTCCTCCAGCCCCGCTCGTTCCAGGGCGGCGCGCAAGGGCGCCATCGGCACCTTGTTTTTTCCTGTGGGCATGACGCCGCGCAGCAGGATGATTCGAGTTTCCATACATGGTGGAGTCGATGCGGTTCGCGGATGATTTGCCAGATCGGGCGCGGCGGCAAGCCCGTGCGGACTCTTTGTGGATGGCATTTCAGGAACGGATGGCGATGCTCCTTCAGACGAAGCATCTCCTGTCGCACCGACTTTCACCTACGATTTTTCGCCTACAATTCCGCCTTCCTTCTTTTCGGCGACTCCCCCCATGTTTTCCGGCATCGTGGCTGCCTGCGGCCGCATCGAACAGGTCGACCCTCTGGCCGACGGCGTGCGCCTGACCGTGGATGCGGGCGAGCTTGACCTGACCGACGTGCTCATCGGCGACAGCATCGCCAACAACGGCGTGTGCCTGACCGTGATCGCGCACGAAGGCCGGCGGGTGAAGTTCGACGTGTCGCGCGAAACGCTCAACTGCACCGTCGGCCTGGATCGCGCGGGCGCCGATGTGAACCTGGAAAAGGCATTGCGCCTGGCTGATCGTCTGGGCGGCCATCTCGTCACCGGCCACGTCGACGGTGTCGGCGAGGTGCTGGAATTCACCCCGGTGGGCGAAAGCCATACGCTGGCGATCCGCGCACCGGCCGCCATTGCCGGCTATATCGCGAAGAAGGGCTCGGTCACGGTCGATGGCGTAAGCCTTACGGTGAACAGCGTCGAGGGCGCCGACTTCGCCGTCAACCTGATTCCGCACACCGTTGCGGTGACCACGCTGAAGCGGCTGCGGCCGGGCAGCCGGGTCAATCTCGAAATCGATCTCATCGCCCGCTACGTCGAACGCATGCTGGCGTGGCGCGAGGAACAAGCATGAGCGCACTGGCTCCCATTACCGACATCGTCGACGACATCCGCGCCGGGCGGATGGTCATCCTGGTCGACGAGGAAGACCGCGAGAACGAAGGCGACGTGGTGCTTGCCGCGGAATTCGTCACTCCGGAAGCGATCAACTTCATGGTCAAGCACTGCCGCGGCCTGGTGTGCCTGACGCTGACCGAGGAACGCTGCCGCCAGCTTGGCCTGGAGCAGATGGTGCGCAACAACCGCACGCCGCACGGCACCGCCTTCACCGCCTCGATCGAAGCGGCCAGCGGCGTGAGCACCGGCATTTCCGCGCATGATCGCGCACACACGATCAAGACGGCGGTGGCGCGCCACGCCCGGCCCGAGGACATCGTGATGCCAGGGCACATCTTTCCGCTCACGGCGCAGAAGGGCGGCGTGCTGATCCGCGCCGGTCACACCGAGGCGGGCTGCGACCTCGCGCTCCTGGCAGGGCTGGAGCCAGCGGCGGTGATCTGCGAGATCCTCAAGGACGACGGCACGATGGCGCGCCTGCCGGATCTGATCGAATTCGGCCGCGAGCACGGCATCAAGATCGCCTCCATCCGCGACCTGATCGAATACCGCGCCGCCACCGAACGCCTGGTCGAGCGCGTGGCCGAAAAAGAGGTCGACACGCCCTACGGCCGCCTGCGCCTGTCCGCCTTTGAGGATACGACTTCGGGCGGCATTCACTTCGCGCTGTCGCATGGCGACATCGACCCCGAACGTGAAACGCTGGTACGGGTGCACGAGCCGATCTCGGTGGTCGACTTTCTCGATCCGGCCAGCGCCCACCACAGTTTCCCGATCAATGATGCGCTCAAGGCCATCGCCGAAGCCGAGGCGGGTGTTGTCGTGCTGCTTTACCGCCCGCAGTCGGGCCGCGAACTGCTCGCCAATCTGACCGGCGACGACAGCGAGCGGCCATCCAAATGGGACCCGCGCCTGTTCGGCGTCGGCGCGCAGGTTCTGCGGGCGCTCGGTGTCGGCAAGATGCGCCTGTTGTCCCACCCGCGCAAGATTCCCAGCATGGCCGGCTTCGGCCTCGAAATAGTCGGCTTCGTCGACCAATGCTGATCCTCCATTGTCCCGCCTCATTCTGTACGGAATACACGAGAACACCATGCCCCGTTACGACAATATCGTCGAACTCCAACCCGATCTGACCGGCCAGGGTCTGCGCGTCGGCGTCGTCATGAGCCGCTTCAACCAGGACGTGTGCGAAGGCCTGCTCTCCGCCTGCATCGACGAACTGCTGCACCTTGGCGTCGTGCCGGAACAGATCCGCATCGCCACCGTGCCCGGTGCGCTGGAAATTCCCCTGGTGCTGCAAAAAATGGCGCGCGGCGGCCGCTTCGACGCGCTCATTGCCCTGGGGGCTGTCATTCGCGGCGAAACCTATCATTTCGAGCTGGTTTCAAACGAAATGGCCACCGGCATCACCCGTATCGGACTGGATCACGGCCTGCCGATCGCCAACGGCGTGCTGACCACCGAGGACGACGACCAGGCGCTCGCGCGTGTGCAGGAAAAAGGCACCGACTGCGCCCGCGCCGCAGTGGAAATGGCGAATCTGCTAAAGGCATTGCAGTGAGGGCGCCGCTATGAGCAACCGCATGGCTCGCCGCCGCGCCCGCGAATTTGCGCTGCAAGGCGTCTATCAGTGGCTTCTGTCGGGCAATTCGCCGGCCGTGGTCGAAGCGCACATCGAAACGGAAACGGGCGGTTTCGACAAGGTAGACCGCGAACTCTGCATCGGTTTGCTGCGCGGCACGCTCGGCAATGTGGAAGACCTGCAGGCCGAATTCTCGCCCTTCATCCATCGCCCGGTCGGCGAACTGTCGCCCGTGGAGCGCGCCGTGCTGCTGCTTGCCACGCACGAGCTCAAGCACAACATCGAAACGCCCTACCGCGTCGTCATCAACGAGGCGATCGAGCTGGCCAAGCGCTACGGCGGCACCGACGGCCACCGGTTCGTGAATGGCGTGCTCGACAAGCTGGCGGCGCAATTGCGCGCGGTGGAAATCCAGGCCGCGCGCGGCGCCGATCAACCGTAGCTCTTGCTGACGAAAGGTATTTCGTCGACACCGCGGCGGCGGTTGATGACCAGGGTCAGCACGAAGAAGAAATTGCACATCAGGTTGCACAGCCTGGGCAGCACCGTGGGCACCGTTTTGCCTTCCTGCTCCACCCGCACCATGGCGCGCACCGCCTTTTTCGCCGCCGAACGGGCCAGGTGCAGATGGGGAACTGGCTGTTGCCCGCGCGGCAGCACGAAGCCGTCGAGCCGATCCCGCGCCTCGGCCCGGTAGTGGTCCAGTCGCGTTTGCAGCCATTGGATATCGGTTTCCTCGACGGCCAGGCGCCCGCGTATCGAACCATTGACGTGGAAGGCGAGCGGTTGCAGGCGATCCAGATCGGCCGCGATATCGTCCATTCCAGCCGGCAGCAGCGACAAAACCGCGCCGATGTGGCCGCACAACTCGTCGGTGACGACTTCGAAATCGCATAGGCAAGAGGTTTCGTAGATGAACGGGTAGCAGAGTTCGTCGCGTTTGCGTCCGGGTTTCATGCGTTTTCACTTTCCTTTTTCAGTTTTTCGTCTGTTGCCGACCTATCTCGCGACGATGATTGGCGGGTCGGACGCCAGATCGACATGGACCGGCACCTGGAAAACCTCTGCCAGATTGGCTTCGGTCAGCACCTGTGCCGGGCGTCCGAAGGCATGGACCCTGCCGTTGCGCATCAGGCAAAGCCGGTCACAGTAGCGGGCAGCGAGGCTGAAGTCGTGGATGGCGAGGACGACGCCTCGGCTGCCCGTCGCGCCATCGCCATCGTTCTTGCCATCGGCGCCATTGGCATATCGCCGCAGGGTTTCCATGACGCTGCGCTGGTAATACAGATCGAGGCTGGCAATCGGCTCATCGGCCAGCAACAACCGCGGTTGCCCTGCCAGCACCCGTGCCAGCCATACCCTGGCGCGCTCGCCGCCGGAAAGGTGGTCCACCTTGCGCCGCCGCAGCGCCGCGATGCCCGCCTGATCCATCGCACGGCGCATTTGCCGCTCGTCGCGGTCGCCCCAAGGCAGCCGCCCCAGCGCCACCACCTCCTCCACGTCGAGCGACCAGGCGCTGTCGCACGCTTGTGGCAGCAGGCCGATACATCGCGCCCGTTGGCGCGCGGGCAAGTTGCGCACTGCCTGTCCGGCAAAATCGATTTCGCCCTGGCAGGCCAGCAGCCCGGCGAGGCAATGCAGCACACTCGATTTGCCCGATCCGTTCGGGCCGATCAGCCCGAGCATTTCGCCCGCCGCCAGGGAAAACGAAATATCGGCCAGGCGCGGGGGCAGGTTCAGGCGGCGAACGTCGATCAAAGCCATCGCTGACGATCCTTCCATACCAGCCAGATGAAAAGTGGCGCGCCGAGCAGCGAGGTCAGCACGCCCAGCTTGATCTCGCGATCGGGCGGCAGGAGCCGCACGCAGATATCGGCCAGACAAACCAGCGTGGCGCCTGCCAGTGCCGAAGGCAGCAGCAGGCGGTCGGGGCGGTGCCCGACCAGCGGGCGTACCAGATGCGGTACCAGCAGACCGACGAAGCCGATGTTGCCGGCAATCGACACCGACGCCCCGACCAGCAACGCAACGCCGAAGACAATCCGCCGGCTGCCGTTGGTGAAGGACAGGCCCATGCTTTGCGCAACCTGCTCGCCCAGGCTCAGCGCCGCCAGCAAATGCCGTTGGCGCCAAATCAGGCCGCCGCCGACAAGCAGAGCCGGCAACAGGAACAGAAGATGCCCCAGGCCGCGCTCGGATACCGAGCCGAGCAGCCAGAACACCAGTTCCTGCATGGCGAAGGGGTTGGGCGCGAAATTCAGCACCGTGGCCAGTGCCGCGCCCGCCAGGGAGGAGATCGCCAGCCCGGCCGTGATGACCATCGAAGGCCGTGCCGAACCGGCAAGGACGAGCATGACCGACAGCGCCAGACCGGCTCCGAGCAAACCGGCAAGCGCGGGCGCGGCCTCGCCGGCGCCTGGAAACAGGCCGAAGTAGAACACCGCCGCCGCGCCCAGTGCCGCGCCCTGGCTGGCGCCGATCAGGCCGGGATCGGCCAGCGGGTTGCGCAGCAGTCCCTGCAGCGCGGCGCCGCTCAGGCCGAGCGCGGCGCCGACCGCCAGCGAGAGCAGCGTGCGGGGCAGGCGTATCTCGCCGACGACCATGGCCGCCACGCCATGACCGCCGCCAAACCGCCAATCCCATAGGCCGGCCAGGATCGGTACCGGCACCGAGCCGATGGAAAGCGACAGCGCCGCCGTGCCGAGAAGCACGGCAAGGAACAGCGCAGCAAGCAACGGTGGGGAGATCAATCGTGCCATCGGTTCAACTGCTCGATCAGTTCCCACGTCCAAGGGCCGGGGCACTGCCAGCGCCAGTAATCGGTCGTCAGCCAATGCGCAGGGAGAACCGCTTGCCGCAACACGGGGTGCTCGGCGAAACGGTTGGCCAGCGCCCTGCTCGCTGGTGCAGCCCAGAGAATCGCGTCCGGGGGATCGGCGGCGATGCGTTCCAGATCGAGCCGGAGGTAGCCCTCGTCCCGCAGGTAATTGATCCAGCCGGCTCGTTCCAGGATGCCGTCCTCGAACGAGCCCCGCCCGGTACCGATACCGTTGGCGCCGAGCAGCAGCAGGCGCTTGCGAACTGGTGGTGTCGGCAGCGCCGGCGGTGTGCTCGCAAGCGTGTCGGGCAGATCGAGCAGCGCGAGCAGGCGCCGTTCGTAAGCCACGACTTCCGCAAGGTTTGTCGGCAGCGGCAGCACCTCGACGCGCATGCCCAGCGTTTTCAAGCGGTTGCGCAGCAGCAAGGCATTGTATTGGCCGGCGATCACCAGATCGGGCTGCAGTTCGACTATCCGCTCCAGCGTGCCGTCATGAACGGGCCAGGTATTGTCCAGCCACGCCACCGGGTATTTGCGGTGCATCATCGAGAGCGCGGCGACACGCGGGCGGTCGGCGTAACGGGCAAGCATCCAATCGGTGCATAAGTCGAGGGAAACGATTCGTCGCGCTGTCCCGGCCGTGGCTGAAAAGGCCAGACCGGCCGACGCGATCAGCAACAGGCGCACCAGAAGTTTTCGCATGGTGAGAGGCAGGCAGTGAGAGAGGGGGGAAAACACCGGCGCTGCCGCAGGGCGGTACCAGTGGTGTTTTCCCGGCTCTTCTCCTACTGCGGTGTGTAGCGAAGGCCGACGAAGGCACTGAAACCGAGGGTGTTATAGCCCTTCACGGTTTCGTAATCCCTGTCGAACAGATTGTCGATGCGTGCTTCGATGGCCAGGTTCTTGTCGATCGCATAGCGCGCCGTCAAATTGACCAGGCCGTAGGCGCCCATTCGCCCGGTTTCGATGTTGGTGTTGTAGCGGCTGCCGACACCGACCACTTCGACTCCCGTTTCCAGCGCGCCCCAGCTTTTCGAGACGCCGATCAAAGCCTTGTTGCGGGCGCGGCGGCCCAGGCGGAAATCGGTATCCTCGTCGGTGGCGTCCAGCCAGTCGTAGTCGGCGCGCAGCGTCCAGTCGTCGAAGCGGCCGGTATAGGCGAGCGTCACGCCTTCCAGCCGGGCCTTGGAGACATTTCTGTATCTGTAGGTGTCGGCCGACCAGTCGATCATGTTTTCCACGCGGTTCAGATAATAGGTGGCCGACGCGGTCTGGTTGCCGTCCTCCCACACGATCGCCGCTTCGCGGCTCCTGCCTTTTTCCGGTTTCAGGTTTTCGTTGCCGGACCATTGATCGTAGAGTTGATAGAGCGAAGGAGCCTTGAACGACGTGCCGTAGCTGAATCGAGCGCGCCATTGCCGCGCCAGTTGGTAGCCATAGGCGGCGGACCAGGTGTTTTGGCCGCCAAACTCGGAGTGATCGTCGCGGCGCGCGCCCACCTGCCAGCGGTGCGCCCCCCGGTTGCCGCCCCAGCCGGCCATCACGGAGTTGTTGGTGGTTTTGTCTTCCCCGACGAAGCTGTCGCGCGGCGCGGCCTTTTGCTCGAGACGCTCGACCCCGAGCAAGGCCGTGCCCAGCGGTAGCGTAATGTCGTTCTGCCAGCTCAACAGTTCATTTTCGGTTTTCAGGTAGCTGCCCTCGGGTGCCCAGTCCGCATGGTTTTCCTGCCAATCGGTGGTCTGGCCGTATTGCAGCTTGCTGGTCCAGGTTTCGAGCAGTGCGTTGTGGGAAAACACTTGCCACTGCTCCGTGCGGAAATCGACGTAGGCATCGAAAGTACCGTCGGCGGGCACGTTCCCGCTGTCGTAATGCGTGCGGCCGGTGTTCTGCCGGTAGATCAAGCCCATTTCGTGCCCTTTGGCGGGCAGGAAAGAAAGCGAGGCCGCGCCGCCGCTGTTCTGGTAAGGGTCTTTGTCGGCATCCCGGTTGGTGGCGTTTTTCTGTGCCGATACGCTTTTGGAGTAATCGTAATTGCCGTCGAGGCGAAAGCGCCATTGCTCGTCGCCACCGGACAGGCCCACGTTGGTCTGAAAGGTATCGTGCGTGCCGTAGCCGATGAAACCGTCGGCCTTCAAACCCGGTGTGCCCTGGCGGGTGAAGATCTGGATGACGCCCCCGATGGCATCGGCGCCATACAGCGTGGAAGCGGGGCCGCGCAGGATTTCGATGCGCTCCACGTTGGCGAGCGGCAGGTAGCGTAGCGGCGAACCTGAAAGATCGAGCGAATTGATCGGCAGGCCATCCACCAGCACCTTGGTCTGGTCCGGCCGCGCACCGCGAACATAGAAACTGGCGGTCGTGCCCGGCCCGCCGCTGGTGGCGGCCTGGATACCGGGTTGCCGCGCCAGCAGGTCGGCGACGGTGCCGCCGCCGTTGCGCTCGATTTCATCCCGCTCGATGACGCTTACATCGGCGAGCACTTCGGAAACGCGTGTTTCCTGGCGTGTGGCGGTAACGACGACGGGATCGAGCGTCTGCTCGGCATGGAGGCTGGCGGACAAGGATAGCGGCAGCAAGGCCGCCAAGGATTTCAGGCGCGAATGCATGTTCTGTTTTCCCCCTGTTCCGGCAGACGTCCCCGTATGCCGGAATACATTGCGGATGAAATGCGCGGGGGAAACAGGCGATCTGCGAAGATGACAGGCTGCGAGGGCGGTAGGCCGCAAGGACGACAGACCACAAGCGCCAGCGCCACTTCCCCGTAGCACTTCCGTTTGTTGTCGCAGGCCGGTCTCCGGGCTCGCAAGTCTTGACGTGCCGCCTTCCCAGGATGTGATCCCAGTGGCGTCGTGGCACGCCCGCACTCGCTTACCGTTGCGGGGGCAGCAGCGGGTTTGTCCCGAAGGACGCACCGCTTTCCCGTTTATCCACCGCGGCAGAACGCCGCGGCAGCACCTGTAACGCAGGGATTATACAAAGTCATGGGCTGAAACTCGAAGCCGCTCCCTTCGTTCATGTTCCGTAAGCTGGGGTGAAAGGCAGCACAGGGAACCTGTGTTTATGAACGATAAATGAGGGTTACGGGCAGCGCTTTTGCCCCGATCACCGCATCGCAGCGGGGCCATGCACGGGTTCGGAACCGTATCGCATACCGGGCATGAGGCGCGCCACTGTAAGGTTGGTGTAGGAATCGGGTGGCTAAATCGAGCGACTGCTCGAATCCAAATGAAATAGCAGCGGCGTATCTCGTTTTTGTAGTTGTCGTCACCTTGTTTGTCCGCGACGCGTCGCTGTCAGGGGTAAACCTGACAGGCTTTGCCGCCCGGTGACATTAGGATTGTCGACGTTTGCGTTCGCATGGCGATCCGATCTCCTTGATGTCATGTCGATCGGCGCGAAACCTTTGTGCAGTGCTTTCAGTCTTACCCGCACCGCTGTAGCGTCCGTTTCATCCGAACCACCTGCTTTCGGAGTCACAGATGTCCCTCGATCACCGCTCCGCCCCCGCGTTTTCTGTCCGGCTGCTCGCCCTCGCATTGGGCGTCGTGGCCGTCGTGCTTGCACCGCATGCCGCTGTCGCACAGCAAGCGCCGCCCCCGGCTGCTGGCACTGCACCGGCTTTTTCGCAGCAGGATCTGGATCAGTTGCTTGCGCCGATTGCGCTGTACCCCGACGCGCTGCTCGCGCAGATTCTGATGGCGGCCACCTACCCGCTGGAAGTGGTCGAAGCAGGGCGCTGGGCCAAATCCAATCCCAGTGTCAAAGGTGACGCGCTCACCAACGCGCTGCAGCAGCAAAACTGGGATCCGAGCGTCAAATCGCTCGTCGCCGTGCCCAATGTGTTGCAGATGATGAGCGACAAGCTCGATTGGACGCAGAAGCTCGGCGACGCTTTCCTCGGCCAGCAGCAGCAGGTGATGAGCACGGTGCAGAACCTGCGCGCGAAGGCACAGGCGGCCGGTAACCTGAAAGACTCCAAGGAGCAGAAGGTCATCGTCGAACCCGCCCAGGGCGGCAGTCAAACCACGGTGATCAAGATCGAGCAGGCCGATCCGCAGGTTGTGTACGTACCCGCCTACAACCCGACCGTGGTGTACGGCTCCTGGTGGTGGCCGGCAGCCCCCCCCTATGCATGGTATCCGCCCGGCTACGTCGCCGGCACCGCGCTGCTTTCCTTCACCGCCGGCGTCATTGTCGGCAATGCGTTGTGGGGCAACTGCAATTGGGGGCATGGCGACGTCGATATCAACGTCAATCGCTACAACAACTTCAACCGTACCAATATCTCCAACGCCAACTGGCAACACAACGTCGATCACCGCCGGGGTGTCGCTTATCGCGACAACGCCACCGGCGCGCGATATGGCCGCAACCCGGCGCGTGACCAGCAAAACCGCGAGGCTTTCCGCGGGCGTGCCAATGAAAACCGCGGCGACTTGTTTTCCGGTCGGCAGGATGGCGGCCGTGCCGGTGGGGCCGGCGATCGAGCGGGTGGCCGAATGGACGACCACAGCCGTGGTCAGGGCATCGGCGACCGGGACCGCGGCGGAGATCGGCCCGGTATGGGTGGCATGGGCGGCATGAGTGGGGATCGCATGGGCGACCGTGGTGGTGGCCGGCAGGACGGTGGCGGGTCGCGCGGAGGCGATCGCCAAGGGCAAGGTGCTGGCGGACGCGGCGACGACCGCGCATTCGGCGGTGCCGGCCAGGGTGCCGATACCCGCCGCTTCAGTGATCGCGGCAGCGAAAGCCGTGCGGGCATGCGCGGCGGCGACCGTGGCGGCAACTTCGGCGGCGGTGGTGGCGGTGGCGGTCGCTTTGGCGGCGGTCACGGTGGTCGTCGTTGATCCCAGCGAACAGGAGAACAATCGATGAGAACGCTCGCGATGAAAACACTCGGATTTGCCCTGACGGCCTGGATTTTTTCTTCCACCGCCGCGTTTGCCCAGGCCCCGATGATTTTTCCTTCCGCTGAGGAAGCGGTGGAAGAATTGGTTGCCGCGGCCGCGGCAGACGATGTCGACAGAATCGAACGCATTCTGGGTGCGGACGCCAAACGCTGGATCGAATCCGGTGACGCGCACCAGGATGCCGAAGACCGCCAGCGCTTCGTCGCCGCCTATGCGGAAAAGCATGTATTGGAAGCGCCAAGCGACAACCGGCGGGTGCTCGCGGTGGGCAACGATACGTTTCCGCTCGCCATTCCCTTGACGAAGCAGGCCAAGGGCTGGCGTTTCGACCCGGCTGCCGGGCGCGAGGAAATGCTCAACCGCCGCATCGGCCGCAACGAGGTGTACACGGTGCAAACCTTGCGGGCGATCGTCGATGCGCAGCAGGAATATGCGCGCGACGAACGCGACGGCATGCGCCAATACGCACAGCGTTTCCTCAGTACGCCGGGCAGGCGCGACGGTTTGTACTGGCCGGTGGTGGCGGGCGAGGCGCAAAGCCCGCTGGGGCCGCTGATCGGTGCCGCGTCGGCGGACAGGAAGATCGATGTGGAAGCCGCGCGCGCCGCGCCTTATCATGGCTACCACTATCGCATGTTGACTGCACAAGGTCAGCATGCGAAGGGCGGTGCCTATAACTATCTCGTCGATGGCAAGCTGATCGGAGGTTTTGCCGTCGTTGCCTATCCCGCCCGTTACGGCGTCAGCGGGGTGAAAACGTTCATGATCGACTATGCCGGCAACGTCGTAGAACGCGATCTGGGCGCCGCCACGGAGAAACTCGCGCGCGGCATCCGCGCCTACGACCCCGAATCGGCATGGACACCTTACAAAGAATAAATTGTCGACCGGCGCACTACCGCGCCATAGCCCTGTTTCTGACCACTGTGCTGGTTTGCTCCGGCGCATCCGCCAGCGAAACCCCTGCAGCGGAGGAACAAAGCGTTTCGCCCGCAACGGCGGCAAAGCGTGCCGCCGCGCAGCGGCGCCCGCGCATCGCGCTTGCCTTGTCGGGCGGCGGTGCGCGCGGCGCGGCACACATCGGTGTGTTGGAAGTGCTAGAAGAACTGCATGTGCCGGTCGATTGCATCGCCGGCACCAGCATGGGTTCGATCGTCGGCGGCATTTATGCCTCGGGCGCGGGCACGAGCGAGCTGGAGCATGTGATCGCCGACACCAATTGGAACGCGGTGTTCGACGATCGGCCGCCGCGCGCCGAAATCGCGGTCCGGCGCAAACTGGACGACTTGAAGGGGTTGGCCGATCCCGAATTCGGCGTCGGCAAGGACGGCCTGACGGTGCCCAAAGGGTTGGTGACCGGCGTGACGGTGGAAAACTTCCTTCGCCAACTTACCCGGCGAGCAGCGGATACGCCGGATTTTTCCCGCCTGCCCATCCCGTTTCGCGCCGTTGCCGCGGACATCGAAACCGGCGACGAAGTCGTACTCACACACGGCAGCCTCGCTCACGCCCTGCGCGCGAGCATGTCCATCCCCGGCGTAATGGCACCGGTGGAAATCGACGGTCGCCTGCTTGTCGATGGCGGCATCGCCAACAACCTGCCGATCGACCTCGCGCGTCAGATGTGCGGCGACGTCGTCATCGCGGTCAATATCCAGACGCCGACGCTCAAGCGCAAGGACATCACTTCGGTATTGAGCATTTCCGCGCAGCTCATCAACCTGCTGGGCAAAACCGCCGTGGATCGGCAGATCGCCACGTTGAGTGCGGACGATATCCTGATTACTCCCGAACTGGGCGACATTTCCTCGTCGAGCTTCGAGCGCCAGCGCGACGCCATCAATATCGGCCGCGACGCCGCGCTCGCCATGCGCGATCAGCTGAGCCGCTACAGCATCGATCCGGTGGCTTACGCGGCCTACCAGACAGACCGGCAACCCCATGCCAACGACGGAGACCTGGTGGTCGACGCAATCGGTTTCGAGGGCCTGCAACGCACCAACGCTGCCGTGCTGTACGACCTGCTCAAAACCAAACCGGGCGAACCCATCGACAGCGATACCCTGGCGGCGGATATGCGGCGCCTTTACGGACGGGGCGATTTCGAAGGGATCGACTACCGCATCGTCAATGACAACGGTTCGCGCACACTGCTGATCGAGCCGCGCGAAAAAAGCTGGGGACCCGATTATCTGCGCTTCGGTGTCGGGCTCAACGCCGACTTTACCGGCGAATCGAGTTTCACCCTGCTCGGCAACTACCGCCAGACGTGGCTCAACCGCCTTGGCGGAGAATGGGTGAACGAAGTTCAGATCGGCCGTACCAACGGCCTGCGTACGGAGTTCTATCAGCCGCTGGACGAAAAAGCCAAGTTCTTCTCCTCCTCCTACGCGCTCTATCAGAACAGCAAACGCTCCCTGTTCATAGACGAAGATCGTCTTGCCAGCTACACAACCGACGAACTGCTCGCGGGGCAGGATCTGGGCATGACCTTCGGCACGGTTGCCACGCTGCGCACCGGTCTCATGTGGCGGGACACGCGCCTCGACCGCGATACCGGCACGCCACTGCTACCCGATTTCAAGCAGCGCGCCTATGCCGCCCGGGTTCAGTTTTTCGCCGATCAGCTCGACCGGCCGTGGTTTCCCCGCAGCGGCTATCTGGTCAACCTCAGCGCCATGCGTTCTTTCCACCAGTCCGGCGACGGCGGGGATTACTCGCGCGTCGAGGGGCGGGTCGACGGCTCCTGGAGCACCGACGACCACACGATCACCCTGTCGCTCAGCGGTGGCTCCGACCTGGGCACGCACATGCCGTGGTACGACCAGTTTTCCCTCGGCGGCCCCTTGCGCCTTTCCTCTTACCGTATCGGCGAACTCCAGGGCCAACGCTTCGCCCTTGCGCGAGCCGAGTACTACAACCGCGCTGTTCGCCTGCCCTCCGTGTTCGGTACCGCCGTCTACCTCGGTACTTCGCTCGAAGCCGGCCAGGTCGGCAAGCTGATCGGCACGGGCAAGGACTCGGGGCTGCGCTATTCCGGTTCGGTCTTTCTCGCCGCCGATACCGCGCTGGGTTCCGCCTACCTGGGCGTCGGCGTCGGTGACAACGGCGAAGCCCGGTTGTACTTCGTCATGGGCGTTCCCTGACGATCTGTTGTGCCCCCCGTTCCCCATACATAGGAGCTCATCATGAAAACAAGTCGCTTCATTGCCACGCTCGTTCCCGCGCTCGCCCTGTCCGTCGCGTTTTTATCGCCCGTACAAGCCGCGGACGACGTGAAACAGGAACGCGCGGAAGTCCGCGACACGGTCACCGAAACCCTGGCGCGCTTGTACCAGACCACGCCCAAGGCGCGTCAAGCCATCCAGAAAGCCGCCGGCTATGCCGTGTTCAGCGATTTTGGCGTCAAGATTTTCGTCGCCGGCGGTGGTTATGGCCACGGCATCGCCGTCAACAACAAGACGAAGCATGAAACTTTCATGAAGATGGTCGAGATACAGGCCGGCCTGGGCATCGGCGTCAAGCAATTCCGTCTCGTCTGGGTCTTCGAGCGTACCGCCGATTTCAATCGTTTCGTCAATTCCGGCTGGGAGCTTGGCGGCCAGGCAACCGCCGCCGCGCAGTTGGGTGGCGAGGGTGCCGCGTATGCCGGCGCGCTTTCCGTTGCCCCTGGCGTGTGGCTCTACCAGATCACCGACGACGGGCTGGCGCTGGAGCTGACGGTAAAGGGCACCAAATATTACAAAGACGATGAATTGAACTGATATCGCCCAGCGCACTCGGAAAAGAAGTGCCATCCCCCCAATCCCTAACCCCCCAACCCCGACTCAACCTCAACTCAGCACAGGAGAGCTTCAATGAAAACATCGTCGTTACTTACCTTCGTCGTGGCCGGCGCGGCCTTGTTTGGCCCCCTGTCGGCCGGCGCCCAATCCTCTCCCCCCGAGCGGGTTGGCGAGGACGTGGTTGCAGCCAAGGCAGGCAGCGCGGAAATGATGGTTACCGTGGATGTGATCGACATCGACAAGGCTGAACGCCTGCTTACGGTCAAGGGGCCGCGCGGCAACATAACCACGTTCTACGTGGATAAATCGGTCGCTGCCTTCGACAAGGTCAAGGTCGGCGACCAGATCTTCGCCGATTACCGTGCGGCGGTGGCCATCGGACTGCGCAAGGGCGGCGAGGGCATCCGCAAGCAAGTGGAGTCGGAATATTCCTCGCCGGTAAGTGGCTACAAAGCCGGCAAGGTGCAGACCCGCCGTACCACGCTGGTCGCCAATGTCGAAGACATAGACACGCAACGGCAGACAGCAACGCTGAAAGGGCCGAACGGACGCGTGGTGGAGGTTGAGGTCCAGGATCCGAAGGTCATGGCGGAGATCGCGAAGGGCGACCAGGTCGTGGCTGTCATTGACGAGACCGTCGCGCTGGTGCTCAAGTCCGCCGCGGCACCGCGCTGATTCGGCACGCAGGACGGAGCGCAGCGGTTGCCGCGCTCCGGGCGGTGGAACGAGCATGCAAAGTCCGGCCACCGCTTTTTGTTTGGCCGCGAATCCACATAGTCGGCCAATACATTTCATTGCCGAAAATGCTGCCGCGCTCTCAGCCGAAAGCAGCGGCAGGTATTTTCGTGACGTTGGTTTTCGCGCCGTGCCTTGCGCCACGATTTGACGCTGTGCGGGCCGCGCAACAAAATGACCGGTTTGTCCCTCTCTGCGTCCACGCTCCGCACAATGTTACCTGCCGATCATTTGCTTGCCTTTCTCGCCATCGCCGTCGCCATTACTTTCGCGCCCGGCCCGGATAATCTGATGGTGCTGGGGCAAAGCCTTGCGCGCGGGCGCATGGCTGGTTTCGGTGTCACACTCGGCTGTGCGTTGGGCTGCTTTACCCACACGCTGTGGGCCACGCTCGGCGTCAGTGTGGCGCTTGCGCAATCGCCGCGCGTCTTTCTCGCGCTCAAATTGGCGGGTGCGGCTTACCTCCTCTGGCTGGGCATACAGGCGTTGCGTCATGCGGCGGCGGCGCGCATCCGCGACGAAGGCGGCGCACCGGCCGAACCGTGGCTGCGCTATCTGCGGCGTGGCTTCATCGCCAACGCCATCAATCCGAAGGTGGCTTTGTTTTTTCTCGCCTTTCTCCCCCAGTTCGCCCGTCCGGAGTACGGCAGCATCAGCACGCAGATGGTTTTGCTCGGTGCGATTTTCGCCGTGCAGACAGTGCTGGTATTCGGCGCCATCGCGCTGGCCGCGGGTAGCGTCGGGCGGGCGCTGAAACGCCATCCGGCCGCCGGCACGTGGTTGGACCGTGCCGCCGGCTTCATTTTCATCGGTTTGGCGCTGCGTCTCGCCTTCGACACCTCCAAGGCTTGAATACCTCATGAGACGCGCGCCCAGCGCCTTGCCCGCGCCCGAACCCGCCGAGCGCCACGACTGGCAGACGCTCAAGAGCCTGTTTCCGTTCATCTGGGCCTACCGCGCGCGGGTGTTGTTCGCGCTGGCGTGTCTGATCGGTGCGAAGGGCGCCAACGTCACCGTACCCATCGTGTTCAAGCATGTGGTGGATGCGTTGGCGATCACACCGGCGCAAGCCTTCATCGTCGTTCCCGCCGCGCTGTTGCTGGCTTATGGCGTACTGCGTTTTTCCACGTCGCTGCTGGGCGAGTTGCGCGAGATCCTGTTTGCCCGCGTCACGCAGCAGGCGGTGCGGCGCATCTCGCTACAGGTGTTCCGCCATCTGCATGCACAGTCGCTGCGTTTTCACCTCGAGCGGCAAACCGGCGGGCTGACCCGCGATATCGAGCGCGGCACGCGGGCGGTCGGCTCGCTGATCAGCTATACGCTGTATTCGATACTGCCGACGCTGGTGGAAATCGGCCTCGTGCTCGGCATTTTGCTGGCGCGCTATGATGCTGTGTTTGCCCTCGTCACCGTTGTCACGCTGGCGGTTTACATCGCCTTCACGGTGAAGATGACGAATTGGCGCACCGCGCTGCGCCGCCACGTGAATGAACTGGACTCCACCGCCAACGCGCGCGCCATCGACAGCCTGCTCAACTTCGAGACGGTGAAGTATTTCAACAACGAGGAGTTCGAGGCCCACCGCTACGACGAGCAACTGCGCAAGTGGGCGGCGGCGCAGATCCGCAACCAGTATTCGCTATCCGCGCTCAATACCGGCCAGGCGGCGGTCATCGCCGTGGGCGTGACCGTGATGATGTGGCTGGCGGCGAGCCGGGTAGCGGCGGGCAGCATGACCATCGGCGATATCGTGCTGGTCAATGCCTTCCTCATCCAGCTCTACATTCCACTCAATTTCCTCGGCGTCATGTACCGTGAATTGCGCCAGGCGCTGACCGACATCGAACGCATGTTCGGCCTCATGCACGAGCACCGCGAGATCGCCGACGCCCCCGACGCCGTGCCGCTGCTGCCGGGGCCGGCGAGCGTGCGCTTCGACGCGGTGGATTTCGCCTACGACCCCAAGCGGTCGATTCTGCACGGCGTGGATTTCGATATTCCCGCCGGCCGCACGGTGGCCATCGTCGGCCATTCCGGTTCGGGCAAATCGACGCTGGCGCGGCTGCTCTACCGCTTCTACGACGTGCAGGGCGGTGGCATCCACGTCAATGGCCACGACATTCGCGGCCTTACCCAGAGCAGCCTGCGCGCGGCCATCGGCATCGTTCCGCAAGATACCGTGCTGTTCAACGACACGCTGCTGTACAACATCCAGTACGGTCGCCCGGATGCCAGCCGCGAAGACGTCGAAGCCGCCGCGCGCGCGGCCCAGCTCGAGGATTTCATCCGCCGCCTGCCCGACGGTTACGACACGCGTGTGGGCGAGCGTGGGCTGAAACTTTCCGGCGGCGAAAAACAGCGCGTGGCGATCGCTCGCGCGCTGCTGAAGAATCCGGCCATCCTGATTTTCGACGAAGCCACATCGGCGCTGGATTCGCAAACCGAAAAAGCCATCCAGGCCCAGCTCGAACGTGCCGCCGCAGGCCGCACCGCACTCGTCATCGCCCACCGTTTGTCTACGGTGATGAATGCCGACGAGATCATCGTGCTCGACCAGGGCCGTATCGTCGAACGCGGCCATCATGTCGATCTGCTCGCCCGCGACGGTGCCTACGCGCAAATGTGGCTTCTGCAACAGCAGGAAGAGGCAATCCGCGAAGCGGTTTGAGCACAGCGACACTGTGCCGTGCGTGATTCGGCAAAATGAAAGGGGCCCGGGCATGACATACCCGGACCCCTTTGTTTCGAAATTCCGACAACCCCGGCCGAACCGGAGGCGCGATCAGATCGTGTAGTTGGCGATCACCTTGTTCAAGTCGGTCGCCAGGGCGTTGAGTTCCCTGCTCGACTCGGCAGTCCGCTGCGCCGTCACGCTCGTTTCCTCGGCCATCTGCGCCACTGTCTCGATCTCGTGCGC
>JAVBSY010000062.1:0-24194 GCA_031556475.1 Azoarcus sp. | reverse complement strand
GCGCACGCTGGCCGCGGCGTTCTTCAGCGAGGCTTCGACGGTGTCCGACGGTACGGTGACGGGCGAGGTGCTGCCGCCGCTGGTGGTGGGCGATTACTTTACGTTGCGCCACCCGAAGGTGAGCAATGTGGTGATTACCGACAGCGGCCCGACGCCGGTGACGCTGGTGGAGGGTACGCACTATGTCATCGAGGATGCCGATCACGCGCGCATCAAGCTGATCGAGCTGCCCACGGGGCAGGTCGCGCCGTTGAAGGCGGATTACAGCTATGAGGGTTACGTGAATATCGCGGCGTTCAGCCGCACGGGCGTGGAGCGCGGAATCATTTTCAACGGTGTGAATGGCGACGGGCAGAAGGCGCGTCTGATCATCCCGCGCGTGAGCCTGACGCTGGACGGCGATTTCGGCTGGATCGGCGATGAGGAGGCCGCGCTGTCGTTGAGCGGCGAGGCGCTTTATGTGACCGAACTGGCGACCGACGGTGATTTCAGCGGGTTCGCTCGCGTAAGCCTGATTTGATCGGTGCGGGGCTGCGGCGGTTGCCGCCGTGGCCTCTTTGCCGCGATTTTCCACGACTCGCCACGACGCTTTGTTGTTCGTGGCGAACCGTGGTGGATTGCGACGAGTTTTGTGACGACGTTTGCGACGAGTTATGACGAATTGCGCGGCTGGGTGCGGCGGCAATGATTTTGGCATCGATGGGTGGGGCGCGCGGGGTTGGGTGCGCGGCTGCCGTCGGATTGAGGCAAGGATTCGGTAGTCATGGCAGATAGTCAGAAACCATCCCTGGATGACGATCGCGCGAAGCTTGATGTGAAGACCCAAGCCCAGTTGCTGAAGGAGGTCGGGGAAACGATCGCCGCCTACGAGCGGCTCAAGGCTTCGGGTCAGCTTACCGGCGAGGAGTTGGCCCGGGCTGCGCTCAAGGCTGAGGAGAGCATCCGCAAGCTGACGGCGGAGGCCGACGGTTCGGCGGATTCGATTTCCGCCAAGATGAAAACGGTGTTCAGCGGCTGGACGGATGCGATTGCCAAGGTGAAGGGGGCGTTCAGCGGCCTTTTCGGTGCCGGCAAGGACATTGCCGCCATGCTGGGTCCAGCGATGGATTTCGAGTCGGCCATGTCCGCCGTGCAGGTAGCGGCCAGCGCATCCGGCGAGGAGCTCAATACGTTGCGCGAGGCGGCGGAGCAGGCCGGCGCATCGACGAAATTCAGTAGCATCGAGGCTGCCGGTGCGCTGGAAAGTCTTGCAAAAGGCGGTTTTTCCGCTGGCGACGCTGTAAAGGCGCTGCCCGCCGTGCTCGATCTTGCCGCCGCCAGCGGCGTGGGCCTGGGTGAGGCGAGCGACTACATCAGCAAAGCCGTTGCCGGAATGGGGCTGTCGTTTGCCGACGCCGGACGTGTCGCGGATGTATTGGTGACGGGGGCGAACGCTTCGAATGCATCGGTGAACGGGCTTGCCGATGCGCTTTCCAAGGTTGCGCCAACGGCGAGCAGCCTTGGCTTGAGCCTTGAGCAAACCGTTGCAATGATCGGCAAATTTGCCGATGCCGGTATCGATGCAAGCAGTGCGGGCACCGCGCTCAGCAGCATCATGGCTCAGTTCAGCGACCCGACGAGTAAGTTCAGAAGTGAACTTGCTGCAATGCGTATCACAACAAATAATTTCGATGATGCACTGAACCAGCTTGCTTCTGCTGGCGAACGGGGGCGGCGCGCCATCAATGCTGTCGGCCAGGATGCCGGACCGAAGTTGAGCGCGATGCTCAGGCAAGGCATGGGCTCGCTCGACGAACTGAAAAACAAGCTCGATCAGTCCAGTGGCAGCGCGCGCAGCTTTGCGGCCATTGCGAGCGACAATCTCGAAGGCGCGGCAAAGGGGTTCGGCAACGCATGGGATGCGTTCCTGATCAAGCTGGGCTCTCCCTCGCTCGATACGCTCAAAAACCAGATCAGCGCCGTTGCTGAGCGTTTACGCGAATTCGTTTCCGACGGAACCGCCGAACGCTTCGGCGATGTCATCAAATCGGCATTTGAAGCGGCCGGGAAATGGGCCGCCGAACTCTCCGGCAAGATCGATTTCACGAGCTTGACCGAGGGCATGCAATCTTTTGCCGGGCGTGCCACGGAGTTCTTCGATGGCATCGGGGAAAAAGTGGCCACGGCCGGCAACGTGGCACAAACAGCCTACGGCGTTATGTCCGCCGGTGTGAATACGGTGCTGGCAGGCGTGTATAAGCTGGGCCAGGGCATGTCGTGGCTCACTTCGGCACTGCTTGCCGATCTTGCGTCAATTTCGCAGGGTATCGCAAAAATAACTTTTGGCGATGTGTCGAAAGGCTTTGCCGCGACTGCCGAAAAAATGCGCTTCGAGGCGAGAGCCGCTTATGCCGTCTATGAAGAATTCGGGCGCAAATCCAGCGCAGCGTTCGACGATGCGAACAATGGCGCGCGGCTCGCACAGGAAGGGTTCGCGGGTCTTGCCGACACGGCAAAACACAAGACCACTGCCGCGTTCGGGGCGGTCGAAACACAAGCAAAAAGTACTGCCGAGCGGATCGCGGAACTGCGCGCGGAACAGCAGCGCCTGACCGAGGCGGGCGACATTGAAGGCGCGACGAAGGTATGGCGTGAAATTACCCGCCTGAGTGCGGAAGCGGGTAATGCTGCGAAGACTTCCCTCACCACGCAGCGTATCGAGGCAGAGGCTACTAAAGCAACACTTTCCGAACTGCGTGCGGCTTATGCGCAAGCCATAAACGCCGGGGACACGCAGAAAGCGGCGGAAATACAGCAGCAAATCCGGATAGAGCTTGGGCTGACCGGCAAGCAGGCAAAAGTTACTGCTGGAGAATTCGGGGCCGCGATGAACGGCCTGTCCGCCGAAGCCGACGGTGCGGGAAAAGCTGTCGCGAGCAGCATGCAGGAGGCCGCCGATGCGACCAAGGGCGTCGGCGACAGTGCGAGCGAGACGGCAGACAATATTTCGCTGATCGGGAGTGCCTCCGACGAAGCCGCGAAGGCTGTGGACGAGAGCAGCAAAGCGATCGAGGAAGCTTCCGAATATCAGTCGGTAACCGTGGAGCGGGCGTGGCTCCGGGGCAAGGCCGCCGCCAGCAGCTATGCGAGCGAAGCGATCAAGAGCGTGTGGGAGGCCTATCAGGCGGGCAAGCTGCATATCAGCCAGCTCGATGGGGCGGCGAACAAATATGTCGAGGCGATGGAGCGCATCGACAGCCGCCAGGCGAGCATTGGCACGAGCAGTACGGCGAGGGACATCGACGAGCTGAAGATACGGTTGCTCGAACTCAATGGTACCGAAGAGCAGGTTGCCGAGGCGAGGCGAGCGCGCGACGTGGCGGCGGTTCGGAGCCAGATCGCTTTGTTGGAACTTGATCGGGATCGTGCGCAAGTGCGCGGAGACCGTGACGAAACGGCAAGGTTGCAGCGGGAAATTTCGCTCAGCAACGAGAAGATCAGTCTGATCGACCAGATCTACGACACCGAGAAGAAGAAGAGGGCCGAGGCTGAAGCCGAAGCGAAACGCAAGGCCGCGGATGACGCGAAAGCAAAGGCGAAAGAGAAGGCGGAAGCGGAGGCTGCCGAAGCCAAAAAGGCCAAAGACGCCGGCACGAATGCGCGCACGTCCATCAAGGGTGTGTATGACTCCGGTGCATCGATTTCGGAGGGGGCCGCGGAGCGGACGTCGGCGGAGGCCGCGGAGCGGATGCGGGCCATGACGTCGGTCGTCAATATCACCTTGCAACCCGGCGTCGATCTGTCGAACCGGGCGCAGGCCGAACAGATCGCGCGCACGCTGATGCCCGCAATTCAAAACCTTACCCGGCGTGGAGCCTGAGATGCACTCGATCTCTGTCAATCGTATTCTTGCAAACCATGACAATGCCGCTGCCGTTGCTGCGATCGCGGCCAGTGAGCAGCGCGCCAGCGCGGATATTCGCCTGATCGAGCAGCGCCGTGCCGGCGGTGGCCGCATGACCTTGGCCGGCTCCTATGCCGGTGAGGCCGACAGCACGGTCGAGGTGGAAATTCTCGACGGTGCGGGTACGTCGCTGCGCACGAGTGCGCCGGTCGTCAACGGCGTGGGCAATGGGCAATTGACGATTACTGCGCTCGATATCGGGGCGCTGCCCGAAACGCTGACTTTCACGCTTGCCGATGTCGGCCATCCGGCCGAATTCGCGGCGCTCGATTTTTTCGGCGTGCAGCTTGCCGCGTGTGCGCCGGGAGAGGCTGGCAATGCGTTGAGCATCGAGGTGACGCGCAGCCTGAGTACGGCGCCGATGCCGTATACGACGCTCGAGACGATTGCCGCCGGCAGCGTCGAACTGGAAGGCGCGGCTTGGCACTGGGGCCAGCCTCCGGGTGTTGGAACGGGTATTCCGCCGACCGCGTTGCGCGTCCGGTTCGAGGGTTTTCCGCAGGTTCACAGGACATGGAAGACCTGGCGCGACGGCGCTTTCGTGTTTCATCTCGACCCCGCGCCGGCGTGGGACATTCCGGCGAATACGCGCGTGCTCGCGGTATCCGGCGGCTAGACGCTGACCGTGAGCGATGGCGTCACGTCCGAGGTTTATGCCGATGTTGTCACCGTGTATGACTTTCTGAGTGCGCTTCGGGCGCGCAGTGCGCTCGTCGAGGTACGCGGTGCGATTGCCGCCGACACGGCCGCTGGCGGTATGGCCGTTACCGATATTCCGCTGCGCACCGACGCGCAGGCGTTGCCGGCGACGATCAAGGTCGCTTCCGGCAAGCTTGCCACGCTGACCGGCGTCACGGTGCAGCCCGATGCCCTTACCGAGAACATCGTCATCAGTTATGCCGGCGCGGCCGCCGGTGGCGATTCCTGGGCGGTGGAGGGCGGTATTTCCGGGGTGCTGCCCAACGCCCTTACCGGCGTGCCTTATGCGCACGGCCCTGTCGGTTTCACGATTCCGGTACCGGTAGCGTCCAGTGTCATCGATACCACGCGCGTCCGTGCCAAGTACAACCCGATCCAGCGGCAGCCCGGCGAGGGCTTGCCCGGTATCTGCTTCAAACCCTTGTTGCTCGGCGCGCAGCCGAAAAACAAGGCCGTGACTTTTACCTACCAGAGAAAACCACCGAAGGAATGCCCATGCAGCAACCTGCCTACCCAGCCTGTGTCTTTGGCTTGTCTTGGTCTTACCGATGGAGGCTATGCAATGGCCCTCGATCCTGAAGTTCAGTCGCGCCTGATTCGCCTGTATGAATGGCGCACGATCTTTTTCGCCTGTAACACGCACATTCACCCGCTCGCGGTTGCCGTGCGGCAAGACCTGGATTTTGCCGACATGGTCACGGAGATATTCGCCGGGGTGCTGGAGCGCATATGTAACACCCCTGTCGCCTTGGCGAAATGGGACGAGTGCTACGAGTACATGACCGTTCGCCTTGAATTTCTGGTCGGCACGGGCGGTGCGATGGCCCAGCCTTTCCCGGAAGCGACGACGATGCAAGGCGGCAAGATCGGCTCGATCTACTACAACACGCACAACCGGCATTACTACCGGCTTGCCGACGCCACTTACTCCGGTACCACGGCGGACACGCCGACCCTGCCTTTCCCCTTCTCGTATGAGGCCGGCGGCAAGACCAAGGTCAAGATGTTCGAGGCGTTTCCGATGGATTCTTCGTTATGGACCACGGACTACACCGTTGCGACCATGAGTCGTTTTGACTACACGAGCTCGTCGGAGGTGTTGGGCGTTGTGCTGCGCTATCAGGATCTGGGCGAATTCGGTTTCGATCATACCGGTGAGCAGCACAATCTGGCGCTGGTGCCGGACGAGGACGGCAGCTATGACACTGCGCTGTTGCAGCTTGTGAGGCAGTACAAGTCGATGATGGACCTCACGCTTGCCCTGGCTGGGATCGTCCCCGACCCAAAAACTGACGCCAGCGGCGTGGCCGGGCACGCATGCTGGCGGGATTACCCGTCCAAGTCCCACTGGTGGGTCGATGAGACGGGCGAATATCTCCCGGTTTTTACGAACAAGCCTTACGTTTCGGCCGTGCGCATGCAGGACGGTTCGATTGTCGGTACGCAGGAGTTCGGCCTCGGCGTCGTTACGCAGTGCGAGCACCGGCTCAAAGAGGGCGACAGCATCACCATCACTATCGATGGTGCCGGCGCGGGGGCATATGCCAATGGCGACAGCATCGTCATCCCGGTCATCGGCGCGGCTGGCGCGGCGTTCAGCGGTGGGGCCGAGGACAATGCGACGCAGACCTGGGCTGTGCGCGGTTCGCTGTCCGGCAGTCTGCCGGATTGGCTGTACCTGCCTGGCTCGCCCGCGCCTTACACCGACGGACCCATCACGGCGGAGTTGGCCGCTGGCGCGATTCCGTTCGAGGTGGGCGATGTGATCAGCGTGGCGCTGGAGGGTGGGCGCATGCGTTGGCGGCGCGATGGCGGGGCGTGGGCGGAGGGTGATCTTTTCGGCGCGGCGCATGGTCTTGGCGACGGTTTGACGCTTGCGGCTACACCGGGTGCGACGCCCAGTTTCGTGACCGGCGACACCTGGCGTTTCCAGGCGATGGCGACCTACGGCGTTTCGCGCCTGCGCCGGCCGCGCATCGGGCAGGCGTATGCGTGGGATGGCCCTTCGACGGTGCTCGATGTCGATCTTGGCGATGTGGCTGATATCGAGGCCGTGGCGCTGGCGCTGCATACGCTGCCGGCCACGGCGGCGATCACGATCAGTGGCGGCGAGCTTGCCGCCGATGAATGGACATTGACGCCGGCCTGGCGCGATGGCCCCGTTGTTGCGCCGCTGTCGGGTCCGCGTGCGGTGCGTTTCCTGCGCGTGCGCATCGACGATGCCGGTGTGGGCGCTTCGATCGGCTGGCTGTGGGCCGGCATGGGCTGGCAGCCGAGCGTGGGGGCCTCCGAACTGACGCAGGCGCGGCAGTATGGCTTGTCGCGCGGGGCGGGGATCAATCCGTCCGGGTTGTACCGTGGCCGCGGCATGGGCGGGCGTTGGGCGTGGCGCATCGAGGACGGCGGGGCGCTGGAGTCCGATTGCGCGGATGCGTTGCTGGCGCTGGTCGATCACGTGGCGGAGCAGGGTGTGGAGCCGGTTTGCCTTGTTGCGGACATCTGCGAGCCGGAGCGCGCGAGCCTGGCGCTGCTGGATGCGGACGAGGTGTCTTTCGTCGATCACATCAATTGGCAGCACGCCGGTAACCGCGCGGTTTCCGTCGATCTGCCGTTCCGTGCGGTGCTCGGATGAGTTACGCGCTCATTGTTCATACGGTGCCGCCGCTTGTGTTCTCGTGGCCGGATCTGATCGATGTCGGCGATGAGCAAAGCGCGATCAACGGCGAGGTGCCCAACGTTACGGTCACGCTCGACAACGCGCGCGGGCAGATCACGCCGCTGCTGGCCGATCCGCCTTTGCGCGCGGCGGCGACGCTGACCGAGCGCGGCATACCGATTTTTTACGGACGGGTTCAGGCGGTGAGCCTGGGCACGGCCGCGACCATCACCATTGAAAATTAGGAGAGAGCAATGACTTATCAATATGAACCCGTTGTGCTTGCTGCCGCGCATCAAGCGCTCGCCGATCTGATCGACGGCGGCGGCGATGTCGGGCGTATCAAGATTTATGATTCGGGTGGCGTGCTGCTTGCCACGTTTGTCTTGCAAAACCCGTGCGGTACGGTCGATACCGATACGGGCCAGCTCACGCTCGCTCCCGCCGCGCCGGAACTGAACGCACCGGCAGGTGGCGTGGCGCATCACGCCGAACTCGAAAACGGCGATGGCGACAGGTTGTTGACCGTCTCTGTACAAGCCGGCACTGGGCCGGTGCCGGGCGTGCTGGTCGTGTCGGTGGCGAACATCGTTGCCGGTGGCACGGTGGAACTCGTATCCGCGACATTCGGTTAAGCCGACATGAGCACCGGCGACATTCATATCGACCTTGTTCGCCTGCTGCTGCCATGCAGTGGCAGCGCCGGCGCTACTGAGATCATCGATCGCGCGCCGGTGCCCGGCACTGTGACGTGCTCCGGCGCAGCCGCACTGACCATGAGCAACTCGCGCGATGGGCGCGCGGCGCTGTCGTTCAATGGTACGTCGTCCGTCGCTGTTGTTTCGCCTGTCGGCCAGAATCTTTCTTTTGCCGAAGGGGACTTCACGATCGAATGCTGGCTGCGCGCGAGTGCAGTCGATACACAGCGCACGGTGTTGGATTTTCGGCCGTCGCGCGACAGCGTTGCGCCGTGGCTGTGGCTCAACGGCAACGGCGGGTTGGTGCTACAAGATCACTATCAAAATTCCGCGCGCATCACGACCGCGAACGGGACCATTGTCGTAGGTGCATGGCATCATGTTGCAATCAGCCGTGCCGCAGGTGTCACACGGCTTTTCGTCAACGGCACGGTACGCGGTACGTACGACACTTATGCGCTTTATTACGGTTACCAAAGCGCGGTCTATATCGGGCGCAATGTCTATTCAGGTACGCCGCAAGCGTTTTCCGGGTTGCTGCAAGACATTCGCGTAACAATCGGGCTCGGCCGTTACGTCGATAACTTTACGCCGCCGGTATCGTTGCCTTTGACCGCGCCGCCGCCGCCGGCGTGGCTTGCGCTGCCGAGTCCGTTGGCACGGCGTACCGGCTTCGGCGCGGCCGAGTGGCTGGATAGCGCGGGGGCGCCGTGGATAGACGCCGCCGGCGTCGGTTATCCGTTCGTGCCGGGGCTTTTGGCGCCGGCGTTGCGCGCGGCGCCTATCGGGCACAGCGAACATTCGGAGATTGCTTCCGGCCCGTTCGGTGCGGATTCGCCCTTGCTCGATTTTGCTTACCGCGTCATCAGCGAGGTCGGCGCCGACGTGCTCACGATCACTGTACGCCGGGCCGATACCGGCGCGATCGCGGTGATGCTGGCGACGGTTTCGGGGCTGGGCGCCTGGACCCGGGGCGTTTTCGATCCGGCGACGTTGCCGGCCGGGCCGGAGGGTGCGCGGCATCGTTACCGGTTGCATGCCCGCTATGAAAAGGACGGCGCCATTTCCGTCGGCGCGGATACGGCCTACCTCGCGCCTGTTTCCGGTTTTCCGTTGCCGGGCGCATGGGCTGTGCTGCCCAGTCCGTTGAGTGCGCCAGTGTTCGTGACGGCCAGCCCGTCATCGACGATTGCGGCAAAGTTTTCGTTGTCTGGGCCGCTTGGGGCTCCGGCGTTTGTCGCAACGCCGCACGTACGGGGGTTTCTGGCGCTTGCCAGTCCGCTGGGTGCGCCTGGTTTCGTCGCGGCCGTGCCGGTATCCGCGTGGGCTGCGTTGGCCAGTCCGCTAGGAGCGCCTGCATTGCTTGCCGCGCTGGTGCCGATGACATGGGCGGCGCTGGCCAGCCCACTCGGAACGCCGGCGATGCGCGCGCGGCAGATTTACGCCATCGCGCCGCCGGTTGTGCCGGCCGATCTGCTCGTCGGCGGCGCTGGCGCGCGGCTGCTGACCGATCCACTACCGCTGAGGCGCACGGTCGATCTGCCTACGTACAACGATGACGTCTACTTGCCGTGGGTATTTGGCCGCGCGACCGTGCGAGCGGTGCCGCTCGATGCGGAACGCGTGGAGTGGCTGGTAGCGGATCATCCGATTGTCGGCGTGGAGTGGGTGAGCGTCGGCGGTGTCGAGATCGATGGCTGGCAGCTTGTGCAGCGTGTCGATGACGTCGGTCACCCGGTTGCGCTGATCCGGTTGACGCAGCCCGCGAAAGCCAATGATGCGGTGGCCGTTCGCGTGGTCGGCCGGCGCCACCCGGTTACGGGCGGAGTACTCACGCATCCGGCGCGCATTGCCGCCGAGTTGCTGGCCGCCTGCGGTTGGGCGCCGCCGACCGATGCATTTGCGCGGCTCATCGACGATCTGCCGGGGCTCGAGGTCGGTGTTGTATATAACGGTGGCATCAGCTTGCGCGAGGCGCTGGCGGGGCTGCTGGAGCCGCTGGGGGCGTGGTGGTCGGCCGGTACGCTGGCCACGCCGCAGGCGCGGGTCGATGTGCCGGGCGAGCCGGTTTTTACGCTGAATGTGGGCAACTGCGAGGACATTTCGGCGCAGGTGGATCATTCGCAGATTGCGACCATTGGGCGTGTGACGTTCGATTACGACTGGGCGGCGGGCGTGGCTCGCCAGGCGCTCACCGTGGAGGCGTTGGGGGCAATCGACCGCTACGGCAAGATCGAGGCGGATTTTCCACTGCCGCACGTGCGTACCGCACGCGATGCGCTGGCGTGCGCCACGACCCGGCTTGCGCGCCGCGCCCGCGCGGCGTGGCGTGTGGAGGCGACGATTGCGGACCGTGGGGATCTGCCGGCGCCGGGCGATACCGTGCGCATCGATCACCCGCATGTGCCGGCCGGTCTGGCCGTGGTGCGTTCGCGCCGGCGTGGCCGCGCCAATCTTTCGGCAACGCTGTCGATGGAACTGCTTGCCGGTGCCGAGCCGGCTGTGGTGCTTGCGCGGCGCGGGCGCTTGATCGACGACACGGCATCGGATGCGATGGCCGTGACGTTCAAGGACGGCTGGGCGACCTTCACGATTACCGATGACGATGGCAATGCGCTGGCCGGGGCGTCGGTGACGCTCGATGGTGCGATGACGCGCAACACCGATGTGCGCGGACAGGTTCAGTTCAAGACGACACGCGGCACGCATACGCTGACGGTGGCGGCGGAGGGGTATATGACATTCGAGATGGAGATCGCGGTATGAGCGCGCCGCGCGTTGTCAAGCGCACGCCGGATCTGGGCGTGAAGATACGCTTGCAGCGGCCGGTGGAGCAGGCCAAGGCGCTGGAGGCGAGTATTGATGCGGTGCAGTGGCTTGGCGGGTTTTGGCCCGGTAGCAGAACTGCGCCGGATGAGAACGCCGCTATCGTCCCCGCCGATGGTTACGACGACGACGAGCGGGCGGTCAAGATCACAATCAGGGAATGGGAGGGGCCGCGGGATACTTATCTGATCGGCGTGCCCGTTGGCGACGTTGTTTTTGGGGTCGAATGGACTTGGGCGTTTTCTGAAAAGCCGCAGCGTGGGTTCAGTGTCGAGCAGCGCGGGCAGTTCCTTTACGTCATATATGACCCGTTTGCACTTTTTGGTGTTGCGGATTTTGTGATGACGGCGACTGCAACCGGCCCGAATGGCGAAGTGGCCGGTACGCTGACGCTGGAGAAATCATACGATCATTTTGGAGACTATTGAGTGAGAGACGGGCAGCTCGCGCTGGTGCTGCAACACCAGCGTGAGCCCTGAACATGCAAGGACACCCTGTAAACCGGCGGATGCCATTCAATGAAGCGCGGCAAAAATACCGGCCGCTGAAATCGCTGGTGGCATAGGCGCGCCCCTGGATGCGCTTTTTCCCAGCCATGCGACGGATTCCGCCGGAGTTGCGTGCATGGCGTGCGGCGGGGAGATGAGGGCTTGAGCGATGAGCGGCGGACAGAACGAAAGCGAGGCCCGGGTGGTGACCGTGCCGGCGCGGATGGCGGGTAGCGAATGAACGCGGCGGCGGGCCGCCAGGACGGGAAGGCTGCCGGCAACATCGTGTGGGAGCCGACGGAGAAGCAGAGCGTTTTTCTGGCGTGCGACGATTTCGAGGTGTTGTACGGCGGCGCGGCCGGTGGGGGCAAGACGGATGCCTTGCTGATCGATGCGCTGTGCCTTCAGCATGGGGCGCCGGGCAATGCGAACCATTGCGCGATCCTGTTCCGGCGCTCTTTCCCCGAGCTGCGCGACATGATCGACCGCAGCCGGGAGTTGTATCCGCAGATTGTCGCGGGCGCCCGGTATACGCAGACGGACAAGATGTGGACGTTTCCTTCCGGCGCGAAGGTGGAATTCGGCTATCTGCAAAACGATGCGGACCGCCTGAACTACCGCGGCCGCGCGTGGAACTACATCGGCTTCGACGAACTGACGCTGTGGGCCACGCCGGTGTGCTACCTCTACCTGTTTTCGCGCTGCCGCAGCACCGACAAGACGCTGCCGTGCTATGTGCGGGCGACGACGAACCCCGATGGGCCGGGCTACCGGTGGGTGATGGAGCGCTGGGGGATCGAGGAGGAAGGGCGCGGGACGGACATTCCCGTCGATATCGTCGATGACGAGGCGGGAACGGTGACGCGCATGCGCCGCCGCTTCATCCCCGCGCGGCTGGTCGATAACCCTTACCTGAGCGACAGCGGCTACCGCGAAACGCTGCTGATGCTCGACCCCGAGGAGCGCGATGCGCTGCTGAAGGGTCGCTGGGGCGGGAGCAAGGTCAGGGGCGCCTACTACGTGAAGGAGATGCAGCGCTTGCGTAGCGAAGGGCGCATCCGGCACGTGCCCTATGCGCCCGGCGCGCCGGTGAATACATTCTGGGATCTGGGCATGAACGATACGACGGCGATCTGGTTTCATCAGCAGGTTGCCGGGGAGCATCGCTTCATCGACTGCTACGAGAACAGCGGCGAAAGCCTGGACCACTATGCCCAGTACCTGCTGGCGCGCGGCTACAACTACGGCGGCATCCACTTCCTGCCGCACGACGCCGAGAACCGCAGCCTGCAGACCGGGAAAAGCGTGCGCGACCTGCTGCAGGCGTTGTTGCCGGGGCACCGCTTCGATGTGGTGCCGCGCATCGAGCGCGTGATCACCGGCATCCAGCAGACCCGCCTGGCGCTGGGCGGCAATGTGTTCATCGACGCGCAGGCCTGTGCCGATGGCGTTGCCGCGCTGGACAATTACCGCAAGAAGTACAGCGAGCGCCTGGATGCCTACACCGATGAGCCGGTGCACGACCGCTATTCCAACTACGCGGACGCGATCCGCCAGTGGGCGCAGGGGTTCCGGCAGGTGGCGGTGGATGAGCGGTTCAGGGGGAGAAGGGAGAGGCGGGGCGGGGGGCGTGGGAACGTTGGACGGAGTGGGTGGGTGATTTGAGTGAATGCGCCCTTGATCTGTGGACGCAGCCTGGGCGGTTTGCCTGGGTTTCCCGAAAGGGTGGATGGGAGAGGCGCATGTGTTCGGCGGGTCTGCTAACCTTCGCCTTACTCGTTCACACCACTACTGCAAAATCATGGCCGACACAACGAACCTCGATGCCGATGCGGCTATCGTTGCCATGCTTGCCAGGCGATTCCCCTCGGCGATCAGCCTCGATCCCCCGCGCGTTGTCCCACTTAGCATAAGCATATTCGACGATCTGTGCCGCGAGATGCGGCTCGAAGGCAATGAGGCTATCGCCTGCCAGCGGGCTCTCGACTGGTATCAGAACCGCACGCCCTACCAGCGGGCGGTCGCCCTGGGCAAGAAGCGCCATTCCTTGTGGGGAAAACCGGTGTCCGACATCTCCATCGAGGATCGCAACGCGGCAAGGGCGCTCCTGCTCAAGCGCAAATCGTGGTCGGGCCGGTTCGAGAACATCTACCGAAGCCGGATCGGGCATGTGGTCAGGCTCGAGCCGGCCGACGGTTCGAGGCGCGGCAACTACGATACCCGCCATGCCGCGTGGCTCGAACGACTGCGCGCAGCCGGTTTCACCGACGCCGAAATCGAAATCATCCAGCGGAACCGCATCGATACCGACGACCTGGCGGAGACGCGCCGGGCGGTCGATTCACACATGCAGGGTTGATCCACTCCGCCCTTCTTTCAGATGTTTGAACCGCCGCAGCGGACGGGGTTATTCCGATTCAGTCGTCGGAAAACAACGGGTGGCCGGGCTTGGCGGCCTGATCGAAGAGGGTGGCGAAAGGCGCCCCCGCGCTTGCTGTGCGGCTTTTTCGTTGTCTGGTGTGCTCGCCTTATGGGTGGGCGGGACTGGAGGCCGCAAGGCCCTGCTGGTTGCTCTCTTCCAGTCCGCCAACCCGTTCGGTTCCGCCCACCCTTCCTGGCGGAAGGGCGGGCGGTTGGTAACCCGAACCATCAAGCGCGCTGCCGAGCTTCAGGGGGCACCATGACCGGTTTCGTTGTCGCAGCCGTTCAGGATGTCGCGCAACGTGCCATCGATGGTGCGCGGCGACGTTCCAGCATGGATCGGTGGTGCAACTCCTGGCGACGACGCACGCGCTCCAGCGGGGAGCCAGGCTGGTCGGGTTGTGGCTGGATAACGAGCCACAACCACGGAAAGACTAGGGGAAGCTATACCCGAACTGCGAACCCACCGGGTATATGGTGGCTCCTTTTACCCATGTGACCTTTTTGTACTTCCGGCCGTTGTAGAAGGCTTCTTCTTCCACAAACAGCAGAGGCAGGTAATAGGTATTTGTCTGTGCGTTGAATGCAACCTCCGATTTCGACAGGGAAGAGCCGTCGTTGATGACGTCCAGTTCCGTCAGCGTCAGCAGGTTGTTCGATTCCAGGCGCATTTTTGCTCGGAATTTCTGGTTGTTGAAATCGATGACCGGCAATTCGAGCGTGTTGTTCACAAAATTGAATTTCGGAACACGATCGTAATGGTATTTCAGGGAAAGGGCGTCGTTTTCCGTGAGGTTGGGGTTTACAAAGCCGGGAATCGGGGTGTTGTTGGTACGCCAGGTGTCGGCGCAATAATTCATGATCGATTTGTCGTCATAAGGTCCGGCCATTACGAGAACGCCAAATGTCGTAGTGTCAGTGGACAAACAGCTTGGATCTTTGTCCGGTCGATTGTGTTCATGCTCGAACCCTAGTGCATGGCCAAACTCATGAACCACGGTGTGCATGAGAAGATACAACCTGTCGGTTATTTCAGTGCTTCTGATGATGACGCCGCCCCTCGACGGGAGATATGACGCGGATTTGCTTCTGGAGAAGCCTTGCGTATTGGCAGTGGGATCGACTTTCAATACGATCCCACTGTTCATCATGCCGCCATTGTCTTCTTCCGCATACGGGCAGTCTCCCCATTGTTCTGGAAAGACCAGGAGGGAGTGGCTTTCGTACTGCCTGACGAGATAGCGGAACGATTCGCCATAGGTTGTACGGAAATTAGCTGTATCCAGGGCCCATTGGGGTTTGACCGGCTGATTGCTCCAGGCCCAGCATACCGGGATATTCAGGGTTGCATTGCCGTTGAAATGCCAGATGTCGACGCCTGCGACACCGTCGTAGCCGCTGGGGTATTTGTCTTCGATCAATAACCCCGCAGTTGCCTGCGTAGTCCAGAAAGCGAAAGCTACTGCCGCGATGAATTTTTGGTGTTTCATGGCTGCTTCCTCCAGTTTAAGGAGTCTGCATTTTATGACTCGCCGCAGGCCATGGTTCAGTCATCGAATTCGATTTTCATTTTGAAACAGAATGTTCATAGGTGTTCGGGTTATGCGATTCAACCAGGTTTGAATGCACTTTCATAGACGTGGATTATTATTTTTTTCTTGTCGATGAATTGTGGCTTTTGTATGGATTGAGTGTGTTTGCATAATGCCGGCGGGGATTCTCGTGCCCATGATTTGCCGTGCGGTCTTGATGCAAACCTTCCGGTTGCCTGTGCGTATTCCCATTTTTTGTATATTCGCCGCCTTCAGGGGGCACTGTTTGCTATGAAGTGCGCCCCCTATCCGTTCCCGCATGGCGCCGTGCATCGAAGTCAACAGGCGCGCCGCGATATGCGGCAGGCAATGGGCGGGCGCAGGCCGGAGCGAACCGGCGCTGCGCCACTTCCTGTCAACCTGTTACAGCGGCAGGAGCACGCCGCTCGGCAACTGGATCCGTGTCGGTCCGATCACGCTGTTGAAGAGGAGGTCGCCGTCGGGCAGGAACTCCATGATCGCGTAGTAGCCGTTGCCGATCGGCCCGGTGCCGAGGATCGTTTGATGCACCGTGGTGCCGGTGTTCCAGTCGAGCCCCATCACGGTCCAGCCCCAGCCGTTCTGGTAGTAGCCGTTGACGTAGACGGCATTGGAACCTGAGCTGACCGCCGGGATCATCGTGTTCGACGAGATGTCGGACCGCGCCCAGGTCGACGACCAGCTGTGCGAAGCGGTGTCCCACGCGAAGCGTTCGACACCGACCGGCGAGGGCAGTACCGGGCCTCGCAGGAAGCCGTCGACGAGTGCGGAGGTGCCGCTTCCGGTGCTGCCGTCGGCCGCCGATACGTTGTTGACGACGAAGGCGCCGTAGCCGCTGACCGCCACGGATTGGTCGGACTGGATCTGGTAGCCCGCCGGCAGGCCGCAATTGACCTGGATCTGGCCGGCGATGCGGTCTGTGAGGCCCACCGGGATCGCGTCGCGCCAGAACGCCACGAGGCCCATGCGCTGCTTGCCGTCGGTGATGACCACGAGCTTGTCCGGGTCGCTCCCGAAGCCCATCAGCGTCGGCGTGGCGCCGGAGCCGGAGCCGAAGATCGTCGGGTAGGTGTCGCCGGTCGGATACGGTGAGCTCCAGGCGCCGTCGGCGGCGTTCTGCGACAGCGCCGTGCCGGTCCATACGAGCTTGCGCATGGTCTTGTCGGAGACGACATAGATGCCGCCGTCCGGGTCGACCGCCGCCGAATTGCTGATGCTTTCGTCGGTGCCGAAGGTCACGGTATGGGGCGTGCCGGTGAAGGAGCGGTCGACCACCGCCACCGAGCGCGTTCCGACCACGACGAGCTTGCCGTCGTAGGTCATTACCACGCCGGTGATGTTCTCGTCGCTCTGCAGGAAGGTCGCCGTGTCGAGCGTTCGCACGACACCGATGCCGAGCAGCGGCAGGGAGGGCGCGTTGAGCGCAAAGGCGAAGATCTTCTTGCCGATGTTCGTATAGAGCACGTTGTTGTTGTCGACTACGCTGTAGGCGCTCGGGAACGACAGGCGGCCGCCGGTGGGGATGAGCTGGTCGACGATGTTCTGCGCCTGCGCGATGGTGGTGATCGGATTGGTCAGCAAGCCGGTCAGCGTGTCGAGCAGCGTCTGCGTCACGCCGGGCAGCAGCGATTGGGCGACCGGTGTGAAGCTCGTGCCGGACACGGAGATGTAGGTTACCGCGGTGGAGGATACGCCCCACATGTAGTTCGGCGAGGTCGAGGCGAGCGTCATGATGTTGATCGGCCCGGCGAGCACCTGCGGCTTGAGCAGGAGCAGCGGCGAGGTGACGGTGCGCGAGCCGCCGGGGATCACGTACGGCAGGGCGTCGGTCTGCGCCGAGTCGAAGTGCGTGATTGCGGCCTTGGGTGCCGCGAGATACGGGTTGGGTACCGGATCGCCGGCCATCGCCGCGGCCGACAGCGCCAGCGCGGCGAGGGCGGGGAATGAATGAAAGCGCTTCTGCGGGGTGAATCGCCAAACCATGTTCATCTCCTCTGGGGTGGGAAAAACGAAGGTAGAGCGGTTGACCACCCGATGACGAACGTGATCCGGGCAGCCTGAGACGAAGCATAGGACACGGGTTTTGCTTTTGCTGTCGTTCTCGAACCGCTGCGACAGGCTTCCCGCGGGCCATGCCGTCTCGATGGACATCTCGCCGACATCGAGGCCATGACCCTTAAACGAATCCGCTCGGAAAGCAGCCGCGATCAGACACGAAACACTGACTTTCGGGCATTGGGGCTACCCCTCCCCCCACAAAGCGCACCCCTATCCGTTCCCGCATGGCACCGTGCGCCGAGATCAACAGGTGCGGCGCGACATGCGGCAAGAACAGCGAGACGAGCGGATTCCGACCATGCAGGGGCTGACCGAACTCCAGTACCGGGAGATCGTCGATGACATTCGCCGCCAGCCTGCGTGGCGCAGCGAGGCGGACCGGTGCGCGGGGTTTTACGACGGCAACCAGATGACGGCGGATGAGGCGGCCGAGTTGGAGGCGCGCGGGATGAGTCCGATCATCGTCAATCAGATCAAGCCGTTGGTGAATTCGGTGCTCGGGCTGGAGGCGAAGACGCGTGCCGATTGGCGCGTGGCGGCCGACCAGGACAATGAGCAGGATCTGGCCGAGGCGCTGTCGGCGAAGCTGATGGAGGCCGAGCGCGAGACACGCGCCGATCAGGCGTGTTCGGAAGCGTTCGCGTCGATGCTCAAGGGGGGCGTTGGTTGGGTGGGGGTTACGCGCAATGCGGACCCGTTCGGCTACAGCTACAAGGTGGAGGCGGTTTCGAGGCGCGAGATCTGGTGGGACTGGCATGCGCGCAAGGCCGATCTTTCCGATGCGCGTTATCTGGTGCGCGAGCGTTGGTATCCGGTGGATTCGGTGGCGGCGGTGTTTCCGGACAAGGCGGATTTGATTTACGCCGCCGGTTCCGGCTGGGCGCCGGAGTGGCAGGATCTGGCGCGGGAGTCCGAGCCGCTGCTGCATGCGTTCAATACCGAGCGCGGGTGGTTCGAGGATACGTGGCGCAATGTCGATCGCCGTCTGGTGTGCTTGCGCGAGGTCTGGTACCGCGTGCATACGCGCGGCAAAGTGGTTGCGCTGCCCGATGGGCGGACGGTGGTGTTCGACAAGGGCAATCCGGCGCATGTGCTGGCGGAGCGGGAGGGGTTGTCGCCGGTGTGGGAGGCGGTGTATTCGACGTTGCGCGTGTCGATCTGGGCCGGCCCGCATCGCCTGCAGGATGAGGATTGCGGCCGCATGCCGCTGCCGTATGTGCCGTTCTGGGGTTACCGCGAGGATGGGTCGAACGCGCCTTACGGGATCATCCGCGATCTGGTGCCGTTGCAGTTGGAGATCAATGCGCGGCGGCGCAAGTTGCAGTGGTTGCTGGCGAGTAAGCGGATTCTGGCGGATTCGGATGCGCTGGACAGGAATTACAACGATTTCAGCGATCTGGCCGCCGAGGTGGCGCGGCCCGATGCGGTGGTGGTGCTCGATCCGAACCGGCGCAATCCGAACGGGATCAGTATCGAGAACGATCTGAGCCTGTCCGCGCAGCAGTTCCAGGTGATGGCCGAGGCGGGCGACGCGATGCAGCGCGTGGCGGGGATTTTCAACAGCATGCTCGGGGCGGCCGACGGGGCGACGTCCGGGCGTGCGATCGCCAATCTGGTGGACCAGGGCAACACGATGCAGGCGGAGATTACGGATAACTACCGCTTCGCCCGCACTTTGGTTGGCCAGCGCTTGCTGGAGCTGGTGACACAGGATCTGGCCGGGGTGGAGGTGGCGGTGACGGTGGGCGATCCGGGCCGGCAGCGCAGGGTGGTGCTCAACAAGCCGATGCTCGATGCGGTGACCGGGATGGCGTACCGCGAGAATGATGTGTCGCGGACGCTGGCCAAGGTTGCGTTGAGCGATGTGCCGAGCACGCCGGCGTACCGTGCGCAGGCGATGACGATGATCGCGGAGGTGATCAAGGGCCTGCCACCCCAGTTGCAGGCGCCGCTGGTGCCTTTCTTCCTCGAATCGACCGATTTGCCCAAGCGCCGCGAGATGGCCGACATTGTGCGCAAGGTGCTGGGCATGAGCGAGGGTGAAGGCGAGGGCAACCCGCCGCCCGATCCCGAGAAGCAGCAGATGCAGCAGGCGATGGGCCAGATGCAGCAGACTGTGGGCCAGTTGCAGCAGGCTTTGCAGCAGGGGGCCGCGCAGGTGGACGAGCTGACGGCGAAGCTGGCCGACAAGGGCGAGGAGATGCGCATCAAGGGTGAGGAGGTACGCATCAAGGCCGGTGAGCTTGCGTTGCGGGAGCGCGAGCAGGCGGCGAGGGAGGAGAAGATTCGCGCCGAGGTGGCGAAGCTGCAGGCGGAGGCGCTGAGAACGCAGACGGAGATGGCGGACAGGGAGATGGAGGTGGCGCTGGCCGGTGGGTTGGCGCCGGTGGATGCGGGCGGGTTTGTTTAGGGTGGGTGAACGGCGGGGAGATTTTCAAATCCGCCGGCGCTTTGAAAGAATTTTACCTGTTTCTTTTAAAGCTTATAATCGTTTGCAAAAGCTTTTTCAAAGCTTCTTCTGCTTTGAAAGAAGATGATCGTTTTTTTTCAAAGCTTCCGCATGTTTGAAAGGAATCTGCGTCGAATTTCGCAAACGTATGGATATAAAGGACTTTTCCGACCAACTGAGCGGCCGCCTCAGCAAGGTGCCTCAGGGGTATGTCGCTTTTATTCCCAACCCCTTGCCGCCTCTGTTGGCGTTCGACATGGCGCTGGCGTTGGCGCTGTCAAAGGCGGATGCCGCGCTTTCGGAACTCTCCGGTCTGGGGGGGCAGTTGCCGAATCCGCATCTGCTGATCGCGCCTTACATCAAACGGGAGGCGGTGCTGTCGTCCCGGATCGAAGGGACCAAGGCGAGTCTGTCCGATCTGCTGATCGACGAAATCGAGGATGGCCGCGGTAAGCGCACTGACGCCGACGATATCAAAGAGATCCGCAATTACATCGATGCCTTGGAGCATGGGATAACGCGCCTTGCCGAACTGCCGCTTTCGCTCCGGCTGATTCGGGAGATTCACGCCAAGTTGATGCAGGGTGTGCGGGGAGACGGTGCCACTCCCGGCGAATTCCGTCGCACTCAAAATTGGATTGGCCCCATTGGCAGTACGCCGGCAACCGCTGCGTTCGTGCCGCCGCCCGCCGAAGAGATGATGGATTGCCTCGGTGAATGGGAGCGGTTTTTGCACGTGCGGGACACGATCCCCGATCTTGTTCAGTGCGCGATGATGCACGTCCAGTTCGAAACCATTCATCCTTTCCTGGACGGCAACGGGCGGGTGGGGCGTTTGCTGGTGACGCTCTTTCTTCTGGAAAGGATGCGGTTGTCGCAGCCCTTGCTTTATCTGTCGGCATTCATCGATAAGCACAAGAGCGACTATTACGAGTTGCTGCAGCGCGTTCGCACCCATGGCGAGTGGATTCCATGGATACGCTATTTCTTGCAGGGTGTTACCGAAACGGCAACCGCAGCCGGCCAGCAAGCCAAGGAGCTGCATCGGCTCAGGGAGCAGTATCGGGCGCAATTGCGCGACAAGCCCAATGCACTTGGGTTGCTCGACGACTTGTTCACCAACCCTTATATGAGCATCGGGCGAGCCGTAAAGGTGCTGAAGAAGACGCACCCTACGGCCAAGGCCGCAATCGGCGTGCTTGAGCAGAATGACATATTGCGGGAAATCAGCGGTAGGCAATGGGGGCGTTTCTACGTTTGCTCGCCCGTGCTGGAGGCGCTGGAAAAGCCCTTTGATTAGGTGTTTCGTCCTTTCGCGCCATGCTGCCAATGCCACACGCCAGGGGGTGGAACGGCAGGGAAATTTTCAGATTCATCGATGCTTTGAAAGAAATTGATCTGCTTTTTTCAAAACTTTTGCATGTTCGAAAAAATTTGCGCTGGATTTTGCATGCGTAGGGATATAAAGGGTTTTTCCGATCAACCGAGCGGCCGCCTCGGCATGGCTCCCGGGGGCATGTTTCTTTTATTCGCCACCCTTTGCCGCCGCCGCTGGAATTCGATATGGCGCTGGCGTAGCGCGCGACATGCCGGGCCGCCCGTACCAAGTAGACGCCGTGCTTAGGGTACACTTCGCGTCATGTCCCTTTTCTATCGAGCGGGCGCACAACATGAAGAAAGTGTTCGTTATAACAATTGCCGTGATTGTTGTTTTTGCTGCGGCCGGCGTCTTCCTTGGCAAGCAAAAATACGATGCCATGCTTGCCGCTACTTCCCAAGGGCTGAGCCTTGGGAGTACGTATGGAAAAACGGTTGTTCAAAGCAACTGCATTCTTGGGCTGAAGACCCAGTACGCCTCGTGCAGCACAACGGAATGCGAGTTAGCTGCGAGCGGCTATATCGCAGGCTGCATGAAGACAGCGGAGAAGGATGACTTCTGTAGCAATGTTCCACATATTCGGGACACCGATCCGGCTCTGCGCTGGGCCTCGAAGACATGTTCGGAACATGGTCTGGGTACGGACAGATGCCTTTCGTACATACACCAATACGTCAGTGTATGTACCGAACAGGCCGAAGGAAGAACGCTGTCGAACAAGGAACTCTTTGAGCATGGCGTGGAGAGAGGCCTCAAGCAGAAGTGAGGTGGCTGCGGTATAGCACTGCGTTTGGGGAGACCGCCCGCAAGCTGCGTTTGCCAGTGTGTCGCACGCAAAAATCACCTGGAACCTGACGAGCAAAAAGCCGCAGCATGACGCGGCCCCTATGCCCCTGAAGCGCACAGCCGCAGTGGTGACACTGCCGGAGCATCGGCGCTAAGATTCCATCTCCATAACCAGCCAGGGGACTTTCATGACGGGCAAGTTCGTTATCAGCAAGCGCTCCAACGGTGATTTTCAATTCAACCTGAAGGCCGGCAACGGCCAGGTGATCCTGACCAGCCAGGGCTACGCCGACAAGGCCGGGTGCAAGAACGGGATTGCGTCGGTAAGCAAGAACGCGCCCGACGATGGCCGGTATGAACGCAAGGATTCCAGCAACGGCAAGCCCTTTTTCAATCTGCTGGCGGCAAATGGCCAGGTGATCGGCACCAGCGAGATGTACGAGAGCGTCGCGTCGCGCGAGAAGGGGATCGAGTCGGTGAAGAACAATGCGCCGCAGGCGACGGTGGTGGATGAAACCACCGCCTGAGGCGGGCGGCCCCGCACAAAAAGTAATCTTTGCCGATTGCGTTCAAATGAAAAATACGCGAGAGAAAATCCGGGAACAGGCGCATGGCGTTCCCGCCGAGTGCCGATTCTTCGGCGACAGACTGCAACACGCCTCATGACTGCCATGAATACCGCCGCTTCGATGAGTTTCTGGGACAGCAAGTGCCGCCCGCGCAGCGTGGCCTTCCCTCATGAATAAGCGCATTCCGGCGAGCTTTGCGTCGATGTCGATTTTCCGCATTCGGGAGAGCCGCTTTCCGCTTCCAGGCGGAAAAAACTCATCGCGGAATGGTGCGAATTTCTGCCGACGTCGGATGACGTCCGATTTCTCTGGTTCGAGATGCAGATTTCGCAGGAAATGTTCGATGCGGTGTGTTCCATGCCCCGGCTCGAGGGCTTGTGGATCAAGCACACGCGAATCGAGGACCTCCGGGCGCTGCCGTGTTTGGAGCGTCTCGGGTATCTGTACATCGGAAGTTCGCCGCGCCTCGACGCCATCGATACGGTCGCGCGGTTGCCCTGTCTCCGCTGGCTGGGGCTGGAGCGGATAACGCGGGTGCGGCGCTTGGATGCGCTCCGTTCGATGGTTGAACTCGAGGGCCTGGAACTGTGCGGCACGATGGGAAGCGCTTAAGGTAAAGAAATTTACATTTTTCTCGGCGCGTCGACGTAGCGTTGTAGGTCAAACGTCACGAAAAGGCCATTTGCTTGCTTCTTCTGCTGCTGATACCCAGGCCTCAGATTTTCCCGTCCACGGTAAAAATGTGATGGATGGCCTACAAAAAAACAGTTCTGATGGAAATTTTCGCCAGAAATGCTTTTCGAGTGTCGAATAATCTCCATCCCATTCTGTAGTCCAGTAAAGCCCAAGTAACCCTCCGAATCGCTCGACAGCCCGCTTCTTTCCTAAAGCTGCAGCAAGTGCCAACGCCTCATCAAGCACTTCGCGGTAGATATCGGGATTCCGTCTAGCACCTAGGTTATAGGCTGCGAGATAGTGCTCGTACGCTTCATCCAAGCGGCCAGAAAGTACAAGATAACGGCCTCGTAGCCATTCAATGGTATGCATAGTCTGATTCGCTATTGGTTGCCAGGTACGTTCCAGCCGGGCAAGCATGTCTTCCACATCTGCCGCAATTCTAGGGATAGAGGGATCGTACAAAGTTGCCCGGAGCTTTGCGAAAGGTCGATCTGGGCCAATATTCAAGGTTTTCCCAATATTCCAAGAAATTTGCCTTCGTAGAACGAAGAAATGGGTTTCCGGGTCAGGTAAACCGTGCCCCGGCTTCATGCGAATCGAGATGCATGTTCGATGTATCTTAGATGTTTTAGCCAAGAGCCTTGCAACGGGAAGCCAAATCAAGAATGAGGTATCAGTACAGGGCAATCGCACCTACCTGACATAAACGGCGTTCAAATAGCGTTTACGGTCATGCATTTACGAAACTGCTGTTCACGGCGGTGGAAATTGTGTAGTTTTCTCGTCTTTTGGCGTTTCCATGAAGACGAAGGAAGTGATGGCGCTCACGCAGGTGTTCGTCTCGATATCCGATCCGCGCAGCGCCCGACAGGTCAGACACGACTTGCCCGAGTTGCTCACGGTTGCGGTGTGCGCGGTGCTGTGCAGTGCCGACGAATTCTCCGACATCGAGGCATGGGCCAAGGAGCGCCTCG
>JAVBSY010000001.1:0-13687 GCA_031556475.1 Azoarcus sp. | reverse complement strand
GGCGAGCCGGGGATAATCGTCGCCGGACAGTTCGATATAGGGGTAGGTCTTGTCGTCGCGAAACAGGATGTTGTAGCGCGGCGCGAGGCTCTTGATGAGGTTGTTTTCGAGGATCAATGCCTCGGCCTCGGAGCGGGTCGCAGTTACGTCCACGCGTACGATCTGCGCCACCATCATGGCGATGCGCGGGCTCGGCGAACTGCGCTGAAAGTAGCTCGATACGCGGCGCTTGAGGTTTTTCGCCTTGCCGACATACAGCACTTTGTCCTCGATGCCGATCATGCGATAGACACCGGGTTCCTCCGGTACCGTTTTCAGAAAGGCACGAGCATCGAAGCGGTCGGCGGAATCAGTCACAGCAGGCGTCCGTGCGTACGTTCAAGACGACAGGTGGTCGCCGCTGGTGGCGGCGGCAAGCGCAAAGCCGTCGTCCGTGCCCACACCATCGCCAAAACCGGCCACGGTATCGCGCGCCTGCTGGTACAAGGCATTCAGTATCAACGCTGGATCAGACGGCAGACTGCCGAGCGCGGCAATCCGCGCCAGGGATGACGCGGATTGCACCGGTTGCCAGCGGGCGAGTAATTCGTCGGCCAGATCGGGCCGGTTGCACACCAGCAGCATGTCGCAGCCAGCCGCGTGGGCGGCGCTGGTGCGGGCAACGATGTCGCCGGCGGCCATCGCGCCCTGCATGTTCAGGTCGTCACTGAAGATCACGCCCTGGAAACCGATCCGTCCACGCAACACCTCTTGCAGCCAGAATGGCGAAAACCCCGCCGGCTCGGGAGCCACGGCGGGATAGACGACGTGCGCCGGCATCACGCCGGCAAGCCGGCCGCTAAAGCCGTGCCGGTAAGGCACGATATCTTCATTCCAGATTGCGTCGAAATCACGCAGGTCGACCGGTACCTCGTGGTGGGAATCGGCTTCGACGAAGCCGTGGCCGGGAAAGTGCTTACCCACGCACGCCATACCCGCCTCGCCCATGCCGGTGGCCAGCGCGTCGGCGAGCTCGCTGGTGGCCGTCGCGTCGCGGTGAAAGGCGCGATCGCCGATGGCACGGCTCACTCCGTAATCCAGATCGAGTACCGGCGCGAAGCTGAGATCGATGCCGTGCACGCGCAATTCCGCCGCCATTACATAGCCTGTGCAGCGCGCCGCCTGTAACGCGGCGGCACGGTCCTGTTGCCACAGTCGCCCAAAATTGCGCATGGCCGGCAAGTGGGTAAAGCCGTCGCCACGAAAGCGCTGCACCCGTCCTCCCTCGTGATCCACCGCAATCAACAATGGCGGAGTGCGCAACGCGCGAATCTGGGCGGTCAGCGCCGACAGTTGGGCGGAGCCGGAGTAATTGCGTGCGAACAGAATCACTCCACCAACCAGCGGATGACGCAAGCGTTGACGTTCGGCATCGGTCAAAGACGTGCCGGCAATGTCGATCATCACCGGGCCACGAGGCAGGTTCGTCGGCTGCGTAGTTATCTGTGAGGCATTGGTGTTCATGCTTGTTCCTGCTCGATCAACGCAAAAGCGACCACGTAGTCGGTTTCGTCACTCAAGCTCAGATGCGCGCGCAGGTGCCGCTCGGCAAGATAGGCAGCCAAGGTCTCGGCATAGCGAAACAGCGGTTTGCCTAATTTGTCGTGCCCCACCGCCACTGCATGCAACGTCGCGGGTGTGGCAACCCCGGTACCCAAGGCCTTCCCGAATGCTTCCTTGGCGGCGAAGCGCTTGGCGAGAAAACGTGCAGGATCACGACTGTTCCGCCAATCAGCCTGCTCGCTCTCGGCGAGGATGCGCTCGGCGAAGCGTTCGCCGTGGCGCGCAAGCGCTTCACAGATACGCTCGATGCGAACGATGTCGGTACCGATACCGTGGATCATTGCGGCGGCCCTGCCCCTCCTCTTTGGTACCGCTTCAGGTGGCGGCTTCGCGCATCAGGCGCTTCATCTCGCGTACCGCTTCACGCAGACCGGCAAACACGGCACGGCTGACGATGGCATGGCCGATGTGTAGCTCGCGCACGCCGGCAAGGGCGGCAATCGGCTGCACGTTATAGTAGTTGAGCGCATGGCCGGCATTGAAGCGCATGCCAAGATCGCACACCGCGTTACCTGCCACCGCCACCTTCGCTATCTCGGCCACTACCGCCGCGCTTTCGGTATCGCGCCCGGCACTGTGGAAAGCATGTGCATACGGTCCAGTGTGGATTTCGCATACTCTGGCACCAATGCGTGCAGCCGCTGCGATCTGCTCAAGATCAGCATCGATGAATACGCTGGTGACGATACCCACGCCGGCCAGGCGTGCAATCACGTCTTTCAGACGTGCTTCCTGCGCACGCACGTCAAGGCCACCCTCGGTGGTGATCTCGTTGCGCCCCTCGGGTACCAACATTGCCATTTCCGGCCGCAACGCACAGGCGATAGCGACCATCTCGTCGGTGGCAGCCATTTCCAGGTTGAGCTTGACTTGAGTCAGTTCGCGCAGCCGGCGTACGTCCTCGTCGCCGATGTGGCGGCGATCCTCGCGCAGGTGAACAGTAATGCCATCCGCGCCGCCCAAGTGTGCCTCCACCGCAGCCCAAGCCGGGTCCGGCTCCCAAGTGCGGCGGGCCTGCCGCAGCGTCGCCACGTGGTCGATATTGACACCGAGTTCGATCACAGTTCCTGCAACTCCTGTAGTACCCGGCGCGACTGCAGTGGCTGGCCACCGAGGTAATGATCGATCAGTGCACGCAGCAGCCGCTTGGCCTGGATTTGTGTTTCGGCGCGGGAAAAATCGTCCGCAGCCATGTCGAGCAGCGTTTGCCCGCTTACCAACGGCAACACCGATTCCGGTTCGCCGTCGTCGGCAGCCCAACGCACGGGACCGCGTTCGATTATATAGATGTACTGTTCGTCGGGACGAACCGCCTCGCCGCCATCATCACTCTTCAGCCCCGCGCTATAGCCGAGTTCGCTTAATAGCGCGAGTTCGAAACGGCGCAGGATGGTTGCTTGTGCCTCACCACGAGCCAGCGCGGCAGCCGCTTCGACATAAGCGGTAAACAGACGGGGATGGGAATCTTCACGCGCGGTCAGGCGAATCAACAGTTCGTTGAGGTAGTAGCCACACAGCAACGCGCGGCCGCCGAGCAGCGGTTGCCCGCCACACCATTCCGCACGCACCAGCGTTTTGACCTCTCCGCCACCGGACCAATCCATCAGCAAAGGCTGGAAGGCCATCAGTACGCCACGCAGCACCGACTGCGGGCGGCGCGCGCCCTTCGCCGCCAGGGCAACGCGGCCGTGGTCACGGGAAAAAATCTCGACGATCAGGCTCGTTTCACGCCATGGCAGGGTATGTAATACCCAGACGGGCTGCTGATCGATACGCTGTTTCTGCGCCACGGCAAACGGCGATCACTCGTAACCGAGGCTTTTCAGCGCGCGCTCGTCGTCGGCCCAGCCGCTCTTGACCTTGACCCAGACTTCGAGGAACACCTTGCCGTCGAAAAGTTTTTCCAGTTCGACACGGGCTTCGGTGGAAATGCGCTTGAGCTTTTCACCGCCCTTGCCGATGACGATACCCTTGTGGCCGGCCTTGTCGACGATGACCGCCGCATAGATTCGCCGCAGTTGACCTTCGGTTTCGAACTTTTCGATTTCCACCGCGATGCCGTAAGGCAATTCGTCACCCAGCAAACGAAACAGCTTTTCGCGCAGAAATTCGGCAGCGAGGAAGCGTTCGCTACGGTCGGTGATTTCGTCTTCCTCGTAAAGCGGCGTGCCTTCGGGCAGCAGTGGCACGGCGACATCGGCGAGCGTATCGACATTAGTGCCACGCTCGGCCGACAGGGGTACGACCTCGGCAAAGTCGCGCAACTGGCGCACGCGGTCGATGAAAGGCAGCAGCGCGGCCTTGTCCTTGAGCTGGTCGACCTTGTTGATGATGAGCAAAACACGAGCCGAGGGAGGAAGAATTCCCAGCACCCGCTCGTCGTCCTCGCCGAAACGGCCGGCTTCGATGACGAAGAACACCAGATCCACGTCCGCCAGCACCTGCGATACTGTGCGGTTCATCGAGCGGTTGAGCGCATTGCGATGCTGAGTCTGGAAACCCGGGGTATCGACAAACACGAACTGGGCGTCATTGCGCGTCAGAATGCCATGAACGCGATGCCGCGTCGTCTGTGCCTTATTCGAAACGATACTGATCTTTTGCCCGATCAGGCGATTGAGCAGCGTCGATTTGCCGACGTTGGGCCGCCCAACGATGGCGACGTAACCGCTACGAAAATTCGCAGGCACAAGCTGTTGGTCGGGCATATCAGTACTACTCATAATCGGTGCAATTCAGCCAGTGCGAGTTCAGCCGCGTGCCGCTCCGCAGCCCGGCGACTGCCGCCCCGAGCAACAGTGCGTACCCCAAAACCTTCGACTTCACAGGCGACCTCGAATTCCTGCGCATGCGCCTCACCCAGCACTTGTACCATGACATAGTTGGGCAAAGGCCGGCGACGGCTCTGCAGCCATTCCTGCAACGCAGTCTTGGGATCTTTGGGCGGCTCCCCTTTGGGGTCGACCTCAGCGAGCAAGGGCGTATAGAGCCGCAAGATCACCGCTTGTGCTGCGGAAAAACCCGCATCGAGAAACACCGCGGCAAAAACGGCTTCGAGCGTATCGGCGAGAATAGAGGGCCGACGGTGACCACCGGAACGCCGTTCCCCTTCCCCCAGTTTCAGGCATGCACCGATTCCCAATTCTCCCGCCATGCGACACAAAGCATCCTGGCACACCAGGGAAGCTCGCAGCCGGGAAAGCTCTCCTTCACGCAGTGCGGGAAAACGTTCGCACAGCACGATGGAAATGACGCAGTTGAGAACACTGTCGCCGAGGAATTCGAAACGTTCGTTATGAGGCTGACCGAAACTACGATGTGTCAGCGCCTCATCGAGTAGCACAGGGTTGGTAAAAATATGATCCAACGCCCGCTGCAGTCTTTCAGTTGCTGCAAACTTGGTACTCGGCACCTCAGTAAGCGGCGCCGGTAGTAGCACGGAAATCGATGAGCAGGCTGACGTTACCGGCTATCGGCACCTTGCGAGGATACTCGACCGTAATCGTAGTTTTACCTCCACCCGTGGAAATCTCCAGGTCGGCACCAGTAACCGAAGTGATGTCAGCAATATGGCTACGCCGAATGAAACTATTCCGCATTTCGCTCACCGGCATACCGCCGTTACCTTCTTCGGCTACAGTCCGAATAAGACGCTCGATCGCCATAAACTCTGTAATCGCCGGCATACAACGAAATCCCATCAGCAGCAAGAAAGCGGCCAGCACACCAACAATAAGCACACTGATGAGGCTGAGGCCTTTTTGGGATGTTCCGTTCATGACTCTATCTCTCAATGAAAGCGCCCGATGCGCGATTTATCGTTCCAGTTGAACCAGATGAAGAAAGCCCTGCCGACGATATTAGCATCCGGCACAAAGCCCCACACCCTGCTGTCGCTGCTGGCGTCACGATTGTCGCCCATGACGAAATAATGCCCTTCCGGCACGGTACACGTTACGCCGCTACTAGTATAAGTACAGTTTTCACGATACGGATAATTCAGCGTATGGGGCACGAATGCCGGCGCGTCGCGCTCGTTCAGGATCGAATGACGGACCTCACCGAGTTTTTCGATGAATTGCGGCGAGTAGTACATTCGATCGGGGTGTAGATAATCGCTCGTGGGCTCGGTATCGACCGGCTGTCCGTTGATGCGCAGGCGTTTGTCGATGTACTCCACCTTATCACCGGGCAAGCCGACAACGCGCTTGATGTAATCGGTCGACGGATCGGCCGGATAGCGGAACACCATCACGTCGCCGCGCGCGGGCTGGTTGATGTCGATGATTTTCTTGTTGATGACCGGCAAGCGAAGGCCGTAGGTCCATTTATTGACCAGAATGTAGTCGCCCACAAGCAAAGTCGGAATCATCGAACCGGACGGAATTCTGAACGGCTCGACGACAAACGAACGCAAGCCGAAAACAAGCACGATCACTGGGAAAAAACTCGCGCCGTATTCGACCCACCATGGCGCGGGCTCGCCCGCTCCACGGTGCTTGCGCGCATAGAAACGGTCGGCGGCCCACAAGGCACCAGTAACGACCGAGAGCAAAAACAAGATCAGGGCAAAATTCACACGGACTCCATCGGTTGTCGCCAGCAGCTCACCAATCGGTTCATCGGTTATTTGCCGTCCTCTACGCGCAGCACGGCAAGAAAGGCTTCCTGAGGAATCTCGACGTTACCGACCTGCTTCATCCGCTTCTTGCCTTCCTTTTGCTTTTCCAACAGTTTCTTCTTGCGCGTAATATCGCCGCCATAGCACTTGGCGAGCACGTTCTTGCGCAATGCCTTGATGGTTTCGCGGGCAATGATGTGGGAACCGATGGCGGCCTGGACGGCGACGTCGAACATTTGCCGCGGGATCAGTTCGCGCAGCTTGGAAGCCAATTCGCGGCCACGGTATTGAGCGCTGGCGCGATGCACGATCACCGACAGCGCATCCACCTTTTCGCCACCGACCAACAAATCGAGCTTGACCAGATCGCCGCTGCGATATTCCTTGAACTCGTAATCGAGCGAGGCGTAGCCTCGCGATACGGATTTCAGCTTGTCGAAGAAATCCATCACTACTTCGTTCATCGGCAGGTCGTAGACCAACTGCACCTGGCGGCCGTGGTAACGCATATCCACCTGAACGCCGCGCTTCTGATTGCACAACGTGATCACCGTACCGACATAATCCTGCGGCAGGAAAATCGTCGCGGTAATGATCGGTTCACGAATCTCGGCGAACTTGCCCACCTCCGGCAGCTTGGCCGGGTTCTCGATGCGGATGACTTCGCCGCTGTTCAGCACGACCTCGTACACCACCGTCGGTGCGGTCGTGATGAGGTCCATGTCGAACTCGCGTTCGAGCCGTTCCTGCACGATGTCCATGTGCAGCAACCCGAGAAAACCGCAGCGGAAACCAAAACCCAGCGCCTGCGACACTTCCGGCTCGAAACGCAGCGAGGCGTCGTTAAGGCGCAGTTTTTCCAGCGAATCCCGTAATTGATCGTACTCGCTCGACTCCACCGGATAGAGACCGGCGAACACCTGCGGCTTGATTTCCTTGAACCCTGGCAGGGGCTCCGCCGCCGGTCGGTTCGCCAGCGTTATCGTATCGCCCACCTTGGCCGCTTCGATTTCCTTGATGCCCGCGATGACGAAGCCTACTTCGCCCGCCGCGAGCCGCTCCCGTCCAACCGATTTGGGCGTAAACACGCCGACCTGCTCGCACGGATACTGCGCGCCAGCGGCCATCAGCAGAATTCTGTCCTTGGGTTTCAGCACCCCATCGACGACGCGTACCAGCATCACGACGCCAACGTAGTTGTCGAACCAGGAATCGATGATCAATGCCTTCAGCGGTGCCGTCTCGTCACCATCGGGCGGCGGTACGCGAGCGATGATCGCCTCGAGCACCTCCTCGATGCCCAGGCCGGTTTTGGCCGAGCAAAGAATCGCATTCGATGCGTCTACGCCGATCACGTCCTCGATCTCGCCACGGGCGTTGTCCGGATCGGCCGCCGGCAGATCGATCTTGTTCAGTACCGGTACCACTTCCACATCCTGATCGAGCGCGGTGTAGCAGTTCGCCACCGTCTGCGCCTCGACCCCCTGGGACGCATCGACCACCAGCAACGCGCCTTCGCAGGCAGCCAGGGAACGGCTCACCTCATAGGAAAAATCCACATGCCCCGGCGTATCGATCAGGTTCAGGTTGTAGATTTTCCCGTCCCGCGCCTTATATTGGAGTGCTGCGGTCTGCGCCTTGATGGTGATGCCGCGCTCGCGCTCGAGATCCATCGAATCCAGCACCTGGGACTCCATCTCGCGCTCGGACAAACCGCCGCAATACTGGATAAGCCGGTCGGCCAGGGTGGATTTACCGTGGTCGATGTGAGCAATGATCGAGAAATTTCGTATGTGTTGCAAAATGATTATCGCAGTATCAATGGGGCCCACCGGAAGCTACACACGCCGACCCGAACCCACAGCACGGGGTACACGACAAATTGCGCAAAACGCGCCACCGCCCCCACAAATGGCGGCGGATTATACCTTGAACTCGCCCCCACGAGCGGGAATCGCCAACAGCTCCGCCCGTTTGGCATTGAGCTGGAACACGAATATCAACCCTCAGGCGGCAGGATAAGAAGGAATCTCATCCAACCTGTAGCGCCGGAAGCAGACATGCCTTATCCCGACGGCTTTCACCTCATCCCCACGCTCACCGACATTCCGGCCAAGGACTGGGATGCAATCGCCGGCAGGCAACCCTGTCTCTCCCACGCCTATCTGCACGGCCTCGAACGTACCGGCTGTGTCGGCCCGGGCACTGGTTGGATACCCCGGCATGCCACGCTATGGCGCAGCAGCCAGCTCATTGCCGCACTGCCGCTGTACGAAAAGAACCACTCGTACGGCGAATACGTTTTCGACTGGGGCTGGGCCGAGGCGTATCGGCGCCACGGCTTGCACTACTACCCGAAATGGCTTGCTGCCATACCTTTCACGCCGATTCCCGGAGCGCGTCTGCTCGGCGCCACCACAACGGATCGCCGCGCCCTGCTCGATGCCGTACTGGCACTCGCCGCCGATAGCGGGTTGTCATCGCTGCACCTGCTCTTTCCCACCAAGGAAGAAGCGGAATGGCTGCAGGAGGCGGGCTTGCCGCTACGCCAGGGGGTCCAATTTCATTGGCACAACATGGGGTACGCCGATTTCGACGATTTTCTCGCTCGTCTGAACCACGACAAGCGCAAGAAGATCCGCCAGGAGCGGCACCGTGCCGCCGCCCACGGCCTGGATCTGCATTGGCTCGACGGCCACGGCGCGAGCGAAGCGGATTGGGCATTTTTCCATCACTGCTATGCCACTACCTATGCGCGGCACAACGCCACACCCTATCTGAACGCCGACTTCTTTCTCTCGTTCGCCCAGGCACGCCCCGACAATGTGCGCCTGCTCGTCGCCACACGTGCCGGACGGCCCGTGGCCAGCGCCTTTTTTCTCTGCGACGGTGAAGCACTCTACGGCCGCTATTGGGGCGCAAGCGAAGCGCTGCCATTCTTGCATTTCGAACTGTGCTACTACCAAGCCATCGACTACTGCATCACCCAAGGCCTGACCCGCTTCGAAGGCGGCGCGCAAGGGGAGCACAAGCTTTCGCGTGGCCTGCTGCCGATCGAAACCTATTCCGCCCACTGGATTGCCGATCCGCGCTTTCGCCACGCGGTCGATGATTTTCTTCAGCGGGAACGCACTGGCATCGGCTTCTATCTCGACGAACTGGCCGAACGCGCGCCCTTCCGCAGTGAATCAGCGGGTTGAAAAGGAACGGACTGATGCCAGACTGAAAAACAAACGGGCCCGCACATAAGCGAGCCCATTTTCGCGCGCTTCCCGAACAAAGCCGGGAAACGCCCTCGTCCAACCGCTTTTATTTGCCTGCTCTGGCAACACCGTCGAGAATTTCCTGCTTTGCTTCCTCGACCGTACCCCAACCCATCACCTTGACCCACTTGCCTGGCTCCAGGTCCTTGTAGTGTTCGAAGAAGTGCGCGGTCTGCTTCATCAGCACCTCCGGCAGATCGGCGGTCGTCTGCACCTTGTCGTACAGCGGCGTGAGCTTGGATACCGGCACTGCAACCACCTTGGCGTCGGAACCTGCCTCGTCTTCCATCTTCAGCACCCCGACCGGGCGGCAGCGGATCACCACCCCCGGCAGCAGCGGGAAAGGCGTCACCACCAGCACGTCGACCGGGTCGCCGTCGCCGGCCACCGTATGCGGCACATAACCGTAGTTGATCGGATAGCGCATCGAGGTACCGACGAAGCGGTCGACGAACACCGCACCGCTGTCCTTATCCACCTCGAACTTGATCGGATCGGCCTGCGCCGGAATCTCGATGATGACGTTGATATCGTTCGGCACGTCCTTGCCGGACTTCACGAGATCGAAACCCATAGACACTCCCCCACGAAAAATGGGCGAATTATAAAAGGAAAAACACTGTCTTCATTCGCTCTCGTCCAATCACCGCGCTACTCCCTTGTTGCACCAAGGAAAGCCCGCAGGCCGGCTCAGCTTTCGGCGCCGACCTCGAATCCGGCTGCATCGACAACCTCATGCATCGCTGCCACCGTCACTGCCGCCGGATCAAAGCGAACCCGCGCCTCGCCCGCTTCCAGTGACACCTCTGCCTGCTCCACACCGGGCAAAGCCTGCAGCAGTCCGGTGATTTTGCGCACACACCCGCCACAACTCATACCATCGATCTTGATCGTGATTTCACCCATGTCATGTTCCCCAAAAAGAGAAAAATGCGCCCATTCATATCCCTGTCCGGGCACTATGTTTTACCCGCACGCCAACGCAGCAAAGACAGCGAACTGCTCACCACCGATACCGAACTCATCGCCATCGCCGCGCCGGCGACCACCGGATTCAACAATCCAGCGGCAGCCAGTGGAATTCCCAACACATTGTAGATAAAAGCGAAAAACAGATTCAGCCGAATCTTCGCCAGCGTCGCCCGCGACAAATCGATCGCGTCGGCAACGCCCTGCAGGCTGTTCCTCACCAACGTCACATCGGCCGCCTCCACCGCTGCCTCAGCCCCCACGCCGATGGCGAAAGAGACATCGGCCGCAGCCAGTGCAGGCGCATCATTGATGCCGTCTCCAGCCATACCGACGCGCACGCCGCCCCCACCCAGTTCCTGCACCGCAGCCGCCTTATCGCCCGGCAACACGCCAGCGCGCCATTCATCGATACCTGTTTGGCCGGCGATCGTCTCGGCGGTCGCGGGATGGTCTCCTGTCAGCATCACCACCCGCAGGCCAAGCGTTTTCAGCCGTGCCACCGCACTGGCAGAATCCGCCCGCACACGGTCGGCGACACCGATCAAACCGGCAAACGTGTTGTCCACGGCCACCGCCACCAGCGTCTTGCCCGCAGCCGCCAATCCGCCCGCCGCAGCCGTCGGTACCTCGACGCCACGTTCGGCCAGAAAAGCGGGTGAGCCGAGTACAACGGCACGCCCCCCAACCACCCCTTCCACACCTTTGCCGGCCGTCGCACACGCATCACTGGCCACCGCTTGCACTACGTTGCCCTCATCTGCGGCGGCTACCACTGCAGCCGCGACCGGATGCGCACTAGTCCGTTCCAGCGCAGCGGCAATGCCCAGCAAGGTTCCTCGTGTCCAGCCGTCGGCGGGAACGACATCGGTCACGGCAGGCGAACCCTCGGTGAGCGTGCCAGTTTTATCCACCGCCAGCACCGTGATACGACCAGCCATTTCCAATGCAGCCGCATTCTTCACCAGCAAGCCAGCACGCGCGCCCTGCCCGGTTCCCACCATGATCGCCGTCGGCGTTGCCAGCCCGAGTGCGCATGGGCACGCAACGACGAGCACAGCGACGGCATTGATGAGTGCCTGCTGGAAATCGCCGAACCAGCCCCACCAAACGGCAAAGGTGAGCGCTGCGATTGCCACCACCACCGGTACGAACACCGCCGAGACGCGATCGGCCAGCCGCTGTACCGGCGCCTTCGACCCCTGCGCCTGTTCGACAAGACGGATGATGCCGGCCAGCAAAGTCGCGGCGCCAACGCCAGTGGCACGGCAATACAGTACCCCTGTGCCATTGATTGTCGCGGCGAATACTTTGTCTTCTGCCCGCTTTTCCACCGGCATGCTCTCGCCGGTGAGCATCGCCTCATCGACCGCCGACACGCCCGACTCGATGACACCATCCACCGGCACCGCGTCACCCGGCCGCAGCAAGAAGGCATCACCCGGGCGCAGGCTGTCCACCGGAACCTCGACGATTACGCCATCGCGCTCCACCCGCGCCATGCGGGGCCGCAACCGCAGCAATGCATCCAGCGCCGTGGCGGTGCGGGCCTTGGCGCGGGCTTCGAGCAATTTGCCGAGCAGAATCAGCGTGACGATCATCGCCGACGCTTCGAAATAGACATGTAGATCGTGCCGTCCAGCCAGCGTTACCGCCGCACTGTAGAAATACGCCATGCTGGTACCGAGCGCGACCAGCACATCCATGTTCGCCGCGCCTCCGCGCAGGGCCGACCATGCGCCACGATAAAAGCGCGCACCGATCCAGAACTGCACCGGTGTCGCCAGCAGCCATTGCAACCAGCGCGGCAGCCAGTCGTGATGCGCCTCGCCCGCCCAACCTGTACCGAGCATGCTGGACATCTGCGCCGCCAGCGGCAACGTCAGCAGCACGGCAACCCAGAAGTGGTGCAGCTCGCCATGCCAGGCCGCTTGCTGCCGCGCCCGCTCCTGTTCGCGCTCGGCGGGGCCGGTCTCGGCCGCCTCGAAACCAGCACGCGCCACTGCCCCCGTAAGCACGTCCGACGTAGACAAACCCGGCGTGTAGCGGATACTGGCGCGCTCCGTGGCGAAATTGACGGTTGCCGCCACGCCGGGCAAGCGGTTGAGCACTTTTTCCAACCGTGCCGCGCAGGCAGCGCAAGTCATGCCGGAAATCGCCAATTCCAATTTCGTATCGGGTACTTCGAAACCGGCTTTGCGAATAGCGGTCAGCACTGCTTCCGGCGTGGTGGCGGTATCGGCCAAGGTAACGTGCGCGCGCGCTGTTGCCAGATTGACGTCGGCGGACACACCCGGCAGGCGGCCCAAGACTTTTTCAATGCGCGCCGCACAAGCGGCACAGTTCATGCCCTCCACCGGCAGATCAAGGCTGCGCGTAGCGCCATCTAAAGCAGAGAAGATAGAGCGAGACGCGGGCATGGCATGCCTCCGCGATCAAAACGAGGGAAGTACAGTCTAAACTCCGTACCCAACTACGCAGTCAAGCCCAGTAAACACCACGAAACCAATGAACGACGAAACCTATACCATCGGCGCGCTGGCAAAAGCGGCAGACGTCGGAGTGGAAACGATCCGCTACTACCAGCGCCGCGGTTTGCTTGCCGAACCGACCCGCCGTCGCGGCGCCTATCGCGCCTATGGCGCGGCTGAACTTGCTCGCCTGCGCGCCATCCGCCGTGCCCAGGAGTTGGGGTTTTCACTCGATGAAATAGCCAACCTGCTTGCACTCAACGAAGAAACCGACCGCGATAAGGCGCGCACGCTGGCGCAAGCAAAAATAACGCTGATCGAAGCACGCATCGCTCAGCTCGCCAGCATGCGGAATGCACTGGAGGAATTGGTCGATTGCTGCCGCAACACGGCGGCACCGCAACCTTGCCCAATCCTGAAAGCGCTATCCGGTTAAAGTACGCTCCATGCCAGCTTACTATTAAATTCCTACATAACAACGATAAGGCTGGGATAGTTCCTTTGCGGGCAAATAGCCCAGAACACTACGTTAACGAAAAAAACAGGGGAGAAACTCATGGAGCACGAATCAGCCCACTCCGAAATCAACTCCGAATCGATCTATATCAACAAAACCTTAGTCTTACTGTGTCACAAGTAGCATAATCGACTCCTCTCGATTTCGAGCCGGAGGATTGATGGACGCAGCCGAGCGCTTTGATCGCTACCTGGACCACCTGAGCCAAGGCTTGGGTCATGCGGACCGCCACGCTGGGCTGCGT
>JAVBSY010000140.1:0-17107 GCA_031556475.1 Azoarcus sp. | reverse complement strand
GATGGCGGAAAAATTCGGCCGCAGCCTGCGCCACGGCAAGGCCGTGTACAGCTACGACGCGGAATTCGAGATCGAATCCTACCTGCGTTATCAGGGCGACAAATTCGCCGGCTATTTCGACGCCAATACCTATCTGCTGATAACCAAGGCGCTCGACTACTACGACCCCGCCTTTGCCTACGGCGGCAACCTGCCGGCGGCGCTGGCGCGGGCAACGGCGGATTTTCTCGTCGTCTCTTTCACCACCGACTGGCGCTTTTCCTCCGACCGTTCGTGCGAAATCGCCTACGCGCTGCTGCATAACCGCCGCAACGTCAGCCATGTCGAAATCGACTGCGCGGCCGGCCACGACTCCTTCCTGCTCGACGACCCCCAATACCACGCGGCGCTCGCCGCCTGGTTCGACCGCATCGAGGTATAAGCATGGCCGCCTATCGCTACGACTACGACGCCATTGCCCACTGGATTGCGCCGGGCGAGAAAGTGCTGGACCTGGGCTGCGGCGACGGCAGCCTGCTCAAACACCTTGCCGAGGTGCGCGAGGTGCAGGGCTACGGTGTCGAAAACGACCCGGAAAAGGTGATTGCCTGCCTGAAGAACGGCGTCAACGTCATCCAGATGAACATGGACCGAGGCCTGGCCGGTTTCGAGGACGGCTTTTTCGACCACGTCATCATGAGCCTGTCGCTCCAGGCGACGCACAACACCCAGGGTGTGCTCGCCGAAATGCTGCGGGTCGGCCACGAAGCGGTGGTCAGCTTTCCCAACTTCGGCTACTGGCGCCATCGCCAGAGCATCATCAACGGCCGCATGCCGGTGTCGGAAAGCCTGCCGTACCAATGGTTCAACACGCCCAACGTGCGCTTCTTCACCATCGCCGACTTCGACGCCCTGTGCGAGATGAACGGCATCGTGGTGCGCGAGCGGCTGGCCTTCGACGAAGGCAAGCGGATCGACGAAGAGCCGAATTTTCTCGCCAGCGTCGCGGTGTACCGCCTCGGGCGCAAGTAAGCGCCGGGGCGCTCAACTTTCGGCGATCAGGCGTTCGCCGCGACGGAAAGCGTCGGTGAACCGTTCCAGGCCGTGACTGCCGCCGTTGACCAGGCGGCGGGCGTGGCGCAGATCGTCTTCGAGCAGGGCGCGTTTGATCGGGATTTCCTTGTCTTTCAGGAAAGCGGCGAGCAGATTCGCGGCGACTTCCGGCGTGGCGGCCAGTTTCGGTTCGCTCAACAAACGTTCGCCCAGGCCCACGCGCTCGCCGTAATGGCCGTAGTTATGTCGCCCGGTAAGCTGGATGTAGCCACGGCCGCGAAAACGTTCGCCGTCGGGCGCCCCCCGGTTGCCGAGATCGCGGCGCTTGTCGTACAGGTCGAAGGGATGCCCGTTCGGAGACGTATTGAAGCGCGACAAGCCTTCTTCCACGGGTTTGAAGGATTCGGTTTCCGCGCGGATCGTCGCCAGGGCCATCAACACCATCGGCCGGTCGCGCAGCTCGGCGGCGGCGAGCGCCGCCAGAACCGGCGGCAGATTGTCGCGGATATTGCTCAGCGGTGTGAATGGGAACATGCCCGCCGCTACCTGCACGGTTACGTCCGGCAGCACATCCGGCCAGGTATCGGTGCGTTTCGCCAGATCCAGCGCGGCCAGCGTGCGCGGCCCGGCGATGCCGTCCGCCAGCAGGTCTTCGCTGTGCTGAAACGCCATCAACGCCGCCTCGGTGGCGGCGCCGAATTCACCGTCGATTGCACCGGGATCGAAACCGCGCGCCTTGAGCCGCCGTTGCAGGCTTTTTACCCTGGCGCCGGTCGCACCCCGCCGTAAACTCGCCGCCATTTTCTTCTCCCTTTACCAGCAAGGGCTCATTCTAGGCGGCGATGGCAGGGTAGGGGTCAGCCCACAATGAAATTGGGTACGTCCACGCGAATCGCCGGCCGCTCCAGTGCCACCGCCACGGCACCGGCGAAGCGCCGCGCCCAATCGCCCGCCTGGCGGAAACGCTCCTCGCCGCCGTATTTGGCAACGTTGAGGATCATGTCGAGCACCAGGATCTTGCCCATCGGGTTCGACGGGGTGCATTCCAGTGCCTCGAACTCGTCCGCGAGCCATTTGCGCGCGCCCTTCCGGTCCATGCCGGCGACGTCGACAGGGTGAACGGCAAACTCATATTCCCGCTCCGCACTGAACGATACGATCACGACTTGCGACATGGCGGGTCTCCTCCTTTGGTCTGGATTTTTTTCACTACACCCATATTGTTCGTGCCCGCCAATTCCGGCGCAAGGAACGTATCGAATTGTGTAAACCCCGTAATCCGCATCGGGATTTGCCCGGATTTTCTACATAAAAAAGCGGCACCTCGCGGCGCCGTTTTTTGCGTAATTGAACGAATATTGCCTGTGCGCTAGTTTCTCAGCCTGAACGGACGCCGGCGCAGGCTCAGCATGCCGGCAAAAGCGGCGCCTACCAGCGCCAGCGAGCCGGGCTCGGGGACCGATCCGCTGCGCGGTGGAGGTGTGCGAGGCGTGCCGCCGACAGCGGATACTTTCACGTAGTCGTAGGTTTTGTTGACGAATCCTTTCCATGCGCCGTTGGGATTCTTGTCGCCCGAGGTGACGCCGACCGAGCTGGCGAAGCCGCCGGCGCCGATCAGCCAGAAACTGGAGTAAAGGTTGCTCGCAGTGCCGAGGTTGACGGTGTTGGTGCCGACGTTGGTGTAGTTGCCGACGAGCGACCAGCCGTTGTTCAGCAAGGTGCTGTATTTCGCGCTGGCCAGCGAGCCGCTGAATGGTGTGGCGCCGGTGTAGGCAAGCACCCAGACGTCGCTGTCGTTGCTGGTCCAGCCGAGCGACAGGCTGTCCAGTCGGACTGAAGTGGCGCCGAAGTCGAGCAGGACCGATTCGTAGCGGCCCTGGTTGTCGAGAGCGTGATTGGGTGAAGCGCTCGATTCACCCGAATACGCGACACCGATGCCGCCTGCGTAGCCGTTGACGGTGCCTTGGGACAAGGCGGTGGTGTTGGAGGAGGCGGACCACGCGGTTTCGACAGGCGCGTTGGCGTTGTCGAGCGACCAATTGACCGCCGCGAGCGCGGGCAATCCCCAGCCGGCCAACAGGATGCCCGCGGACAGGCAGGACAGATGCTTGTTCATGAGGGCATCTCCAGAACGGGCCATTACACAAGAGCAAATTTCAGTCCATGAAATATTGCGTATATTTTTCAAATAATTACATTGAAATCGATGTTTTCTCAGGTGCACTTGTCAAGATTTTCGACGTCTGCTCAAAGCAGTTTGCGCAGTTGTCGCGCTTCTTCTATGCCGTGAAAGTCGTTTCCTGGCCGTAGGGCGTTGTCCAGCTCGGCGCGTGCTTCTTCCGTTTGCCCTTGCCTTGCCAGCAGATGGCCGAGATGCCAGCGTATTTCAGCGTTTTCCGGCGCGCGCAGACGGGCGTCGCGCAGGTAGCGCAGTGCTTCGTCGGTACGGCCGTTCTGGGCCAGCGCCCAGCCGAGCGTGTCGAGAACGCCGGCATTGGCCGGGGCCAGCGTGTGGGCTTTTTGCGCCGCGGCGAGTGCGGCAGCGTGGTCGCTGAGCCGGAGAAGGGCGTAGGCGAGGTTGTTGTAGACGTCGGCATCGGCTGTGCCGTTGTCGGCCCAGGTCTGGTATTCGCGGCGGGCGGCCTGCCAGTTGCCGGTACGCAGGTAGATCTCGCCCAGGGCGTGTCGCGCTGCCGGGTCGTCCTGGGTGCGCAGCCATTGTTGCAGGATGGGTTCCGCGGCGGCGGCGCGCCCTTGTGCGATGAAGCCGCGCACGCGGCGCAGGACGATGTCGCTCGAAGGCTGGCGTTCCTGCGCCTGGCGCCAGGCGTTGTCGGCGGCGGCGAACTGTCCACGGGCGAAATCGATGTCGCCGCCGAGGCGCAGGGCGTCCACGCGGTTCGGATGACGGCTGCGCAGTTCCTGTACGCGATCGGCGGCTTTGTCGAAGTCTTTCAGTGCAATCGCGGCTTCGGTGGCAAGGATCAGGCCGGCCGCATCGCCCGGGCGGCCTTGCAGGGCCCTGCGGGCGTTGAGCGCGGCATCGTTGGCGGCACCGGCGTTCAGTTGCAGATAGCCGATGCGGATTTGCGCATCGACGTCATATTCGGCGATGCGCGCCATCTGGTTCAGTGTCTGCTGCGCCGCGCGTGTTTCCCCCGTGTCCATTTCGAGTTTGGCGAGGGCGGCGAGTACGCCGAGATTGTTGCCCAGGCGCACGGCGAGTTGCCGGGCCGTGTCCAGGCTGCGCTGGGTATCGCCGCTGGCCCGCTGGGCGTCGGCCAGGGCGAGGCCGAAACGGGCCTCGCCCGGTTGTTCGGCATAGGCCTTGGCGAACCAGCGCAAGGCTTCGGCGGTATTGCCGGCGCGTTGTTCGATCAGCGCTGTCTCGTACATGACAGTGGCGTTGCGGCGGTTGGCGGCGAGCAGGGTGGCGTGGATTTTCCGCGCGGCATCGAAATGGCCTTCGGCGCTGTCTATGCGGGCGAGGTTGAGCTGGGCGGGGATGAAGGCCGGGTCGCGTTGCAGCGCTTCGGTGTAGGCGGCGCGTGCGCCGGCAAGGTCGCCCGCGCCGCCGCACATGAGGCCGAGAAGGTTGTATGCGATGGGATTGGCGGGTGCGGCCGCGACCGCCTTGCGTGCCACGGCCAGGGCTTGGTCGCGTTCCCCGCGCCGCATGCGCAGATTGGCCAGTGCGAGCGCCAGGCCGAGGTCGCCCGGGTCTTTGCCGAAAGCCGTATCGAGGCTGCGCAGGCCGGTTTCGCTGTCTCCCTGGCCGATGCGGCTGAAGCCGAGTGCGGATTGGAGACGTGGGTCGGCGTTGCCGAGGCTGGCGGCGCGTTCCAGCAGTTCGGCCGCTTTCGTATAGCGTTTTTGCGTCAGATAAAGGCGGCCGAGGAGGTAGAGCGCCTGGGCGTCGTCGGGCTGTTTGCGCAGCATGGGTTCGAGCAGGTCGCGGGCACGGTTGTTGTCCCCGGCCTCGATCAACAGCGCGGCGAGGAGACGGCGTGCGCCCAGGTTGCGAGGGTAGCGGGCGACGAGCACGTCGAGATAGCTGCGCGTTTTCTCCGTCTGTCCGGCGGCATGATGGGCGAGGGCGCCGGTCATCAGCATTTGCTCCTGCCCGGCCAGCCATTCCGCCGACAGGGCGTCGATTTGCTGCGCCGCCACGGTGAAATGCGCGATGGCCGCCTGGGTGTCGCCTGCGCGTCCGGCGACGAGTGCGCGCAGATAGGCAATGCGCGGTTCGTTCGGTGCGTCGTCGGCGAGTTTGTCGAGATCGGCACCCGCTTCGGTTGTACGGCCAAGGTCGAGCAGCAGGCCGGCGCGGGCCACGCGTGCGTCGAGCAATGCCGGTTGCAGTGCGATGGCGCGTTCGTAATCGCGCAAGGCATCGGCTAGGTTGCCGGTGGCGTGGGCGACCGAGGCGCGCGCGTTGTAGGCCGTTGCGTTCTGTGGGGCGAGTTCGACGGCACGGCGGGCGCGCTCGGCGGCGAGATCGGTTTGCCCGGCGGCGAGCAGGATTGGCACTTCGCCCGCCAGCGGCAGCGGCGAGGCCGGGTCGAGCGTGCGTGCTTCGGAAAAGCTGCGTCCGGCTTCGTCGAAGCGGCCGAGCGCGGCGTAGGCCTTGCCGCGCAGTACGAGTACTTCGACACGCGCGGCCGGCGGCAGGCCTTCGCTGTCTACGTTGCTCAGCAGCAGGGCTGGGCGCCCCTGCAGCAGATAGATATTCGCCAGAGGCACGGCGATTTCGGTGCGATTGACGCCAAGCCGGATGGCCTCGCGGAATTCGACTTCTGCCGGTCCTGTGTCGCTCTGGGCGAAATAAACGCGCGCCAGCAGCAGATGCGCGGCGAGCATGTCACGGTCCTGTTGCAAGGCGTTCTTGAGCTGGATGACCGTGCCGGTCAGATCTTCGCGCTGGAGGCGGGCCAGGCCATCTTCATAGTAGCGGGCGGCCGCTGTCGGGTCGGCCAGGGCCGGTCCGGCAGACAATGCCATGCAGGTCAGGACGAAGGCATTGCGCAAGGATCGGGCGGGGGACGTTTTCATTGCACGGGCCGCGGTCGGATGGAAAAGGATAACGGCATAGGGATGCCAGTATACATGCCGAGAATAGGCGGCGTTCGGCGTGCGACACAACGCGGGTGAACCCGAATCACCGTAGCGTATGCAAAGCAGTAGGATGAAAAAACATACCGGGGTAATTAAACGTGCTCGGGACCCGAGCATGGGAAAAACGATTTCCCTCGTAGCCCCTCAAATAACGATAGGAGACTCGTCATGCGTACTTCCCTTGTCGTAACCGCGCTTTGCCTGGCCGGCGGTTTGACCTCATCTGCCCATGCCGCTGAATTGACCGGCACGTTGAAAAAAATCAAGGAATCCGGTGTCATCACCATCGGCCATCGGGAATCGTCGGTGCCGTTTTCTTATCTCGATGGCGAGCAAAAGCCGGTCGGGTATGCGATGGATTTGTGCGCGAAGGTTGTCGATGCGATCAAGGCCGAGGCCCAGGTGCCGAATCTGCAGGTCAAGTATCAGCCTGTCACTTCGCAGAACCGTATCCCGCTGGTACAGAACGGCACTGTCGATATCGAATGCGGCTCCACCACCAACAGCGTGCAGCGCCAGCAACAGGTGGGTTTCAGCGTGGCGTATTTCGTCACCAGCGTGCGCCTGGGCGTGCGCAAGGCTTCCGGCATCAAGGATATCGGCGACCTCGACGGCAAACCCGTCGTCACCACCACCGGCACGACTTCCGATCAGCTCATCAAGCAAAACGAAAAGGGCAAGTCGATCAACTTGCACAATCTGTACGGCAAGGACCACGCCGACTCGTTCCTGATGGTGGAAAGCGGTCGGGCTGTTGCCTTCGTCATGGACGATATCTTGATCGCCGGCCTCATCGCCAACTCGAAAAGCCCGGATGCCTACGCCGTTGTCGGTCCTTCGCTGCGTGACGAACCCTATGGCGTGATGATGCGCAAGGACGACCCGGAGCTGAAGGCGCTGGTGGACAAGACGCTGATCGATTCGATGAAGTCGGGTGAAGCTGAAAAGCTTTACAGCAAATGGTTCATGAACCCGATTCCACCGCGCGGCGTGAATCTGAATTTCCCCATGAGCGAAGCACTCAAGAACGCCTTCGCCAACCCCACCGATAAAGGAGTGGAATAACGGGGAACGGGGTGAAAGTGGGCCGCGGCCCGCCGAGTGCGGGTCGCGTGCCATTCGGGGAGAAAAGAAGCGTGGGGAACGGAGGCGGCACAGCCGTTGCCATGGCTGGTGCAACCGTGTGACCGCGCGCGGGCTTCGAGAATAAGCCAATGAACTATCATTGGGACTGGCAGTTTTTCTTCCAAGAGGCCGACGACGGCCTCAGGTATTACGAGTGGATTCTGTCCGGCACGGGCTGGACGGTGGCCGTGTCGTTTACCGCGCTGGTGCTGGCGATGCTTCTGGGGTCGGTGGTGGGCGTCATCCGCACCACGCCCAGGCATTGGCTGGTTGTGCTGGGCGATATTTACGTGGACGTTTTCCGCAACGTGCCGCTGATCGTCCAACTGTTCATGTGGTTCTTCGTGTTTCCCGAATTTCTGCCCGACTCCGCCGGCATATGGGTCAAGCAGGAGCTGCCTTATTTCGTGACCGCGGTGATCGCGCTCGGCCTTTATACCTCGGCGCGCATCGCCGAGCAGGTGAAATCGGGCATCAACTCGCTGTCGCGCGGCCAACGCTTTGCCGGTCTTGCGCTGGGCCTCACCGAATGGCAGACCTATCGCTATGTGCGGCTGCCGATGGCTTATCGCATCGTGCTGCCGGCGCTGACGTCGGAGGCGATGAACATCATCAAGAACTCCGCCGTGACCTACGCTGTAGGCATTCTCGAACTGTATTTCCAGTACAAGCAGATCATCGAGAAAACCTCGCAGGTGCTGGAGATCACCATCGTCGTCACGGCGATCTACATTGCTTTGTCCCTCCTTGCGAATCGCGTGCTGGCCGCCATCGAACGGCGTACTGCGGTGCCCGGCCTGATCATGGGTGCCAGGGAGAAAGGGGGCTGAAATGGGCGATTTCGATTTCCAGGTCATCGCGTCGAACTGGCGCTTCCTGGCCCAGGGGCTGCGTTACACCTTGCAGGTGACAATCGTCGCCATGCTCGGCGGCGTGTTCATCGGTACTGTACTCGCCCTGATGCGTCTGTCGTCGTCCAGGCTGCTGCGGCTGTTTTCCGCCGCGTATGTGAATTTCTTCCGCAGCGTGCCGCTGGTGCAGGTCATCCTGGCGTTCTATCTGATTCTGCCGATGGTGCTGCAGCTTTTCGCCGGCGAGCCGGTGCCGATCGGCGCGGCCAATTCGGCTTATTTCACCTTTACCATTTTCCAGGCCGCCTATTATTCCGAAATCATGCGTTCGGGTATCCAGTCGGTTTCGCGCGGGCAGGTCGCAGCCGGGTATGCGCTGGGTTTCACTTACGGCCAGACGATGCGTTTCGTCGTGCTGCCACAGGCTTTCCGCAACATGCTGCCGGTATTGTTGACGCAGACCATCGTGTTGTTCCAGGACGTCTCGCTGGTATATGCCATCGGTGCCACCGACTTTTTCGGCGCGGCGGACAAGATCACCCAGCGCGATCTCCGCCCGGTGGAGATGTACACCACGGTGGCGGTGGTCTATTTCGTCATTTGCCTTGCGCTGTCGCGTCTGGTCAAGCGGCTCCAGGCGCGTATTTCCATCATCCACTGAAACAGGCGGGGGTACGCCGATGATAAAAATCGACAAGGTTTCCAAGTGGTACGGCAGCTTTCAGGTGCTTACCGATTGCAGTACGAGCGTGGCGCCGGGCGAGGTGGTGGTGGTGTGCGGCCCCTCCGGCTCGGGCAAATCCACGCTGATAAAGTGCGTGAACGGGCTTGAGCCTTTCCAGCAGGGTGGCATCGTCGTCAACGGCACGGCGGTCGAGGCGCGCGGCACCAACCTGCCCAGGCTGCGTTCGCGGGTTGGCATGGTATTCCAGCATTTTGAGCTGTTTCCGCATATGACGATCACCGACAATCTGTGCATCGCGCAGGTCAAGGTGCTCGGCCGTGGCAAGGAGGAAGCCATGGCCAAGGGCTTGAAGCTGCTCGACCGGGTGGGTTTGAAAGAGCATGCGCAGAAATTTCCCGGTCAACTTTCCGGCGGGCAGCAGCAGCGCGTGGCGATAGCGCGCGCACTGGCGATGGACCCGGTTTGCATGCTGTTCGACGAACCCACGTCGGCGCTCGATCCGGAGATGATCAACGAGGTATTGGATGTGATGGTAGAGCTTGCGCAGGAGGGCATGACGATGATGTGCGTCACGCACGAGATGGGCTTTGCCCGCAAGGTCGCCCACCGCGTGATTTTCATGGATCGTGGCGTCATCGTCGAAGATGCCGGCAAGGAGGCATTCTTCGGCCAGCCGCGCTCGGAGCGGGCGCAGAATTTTCTTGCCAAGATATTGCATCACTGAACGCGTATAGTGTGCTGTTTTGTGTGTTACACGAAACCCAAATGAATAGAGTGGAAAACCATATGCAAACTACACGCACGGAACATGACCTGCTTGGCGACCGCGAAATTCCCGCCGACGTTTATTGGGGCATCCATACGCTGCGCGCATTGGAGAATTTTCCGATTACCGGCAAAACGATCGGCTCCTACCCTGAGTTGATTCGTGCGCTGGCGCTGATCAAGCAGGCGGCCGCGCGCGCCAACCACCAACTTGGCCAACTCGAAGATTCGCGTTTCCACGCCATCGAGGCGGCCTGTCGCGACATCGCCGAGGGGCGGCTGCACCATCAGTTCGTCGTCGATGTGATCCAGGGCGGCGCGGGTACTTCGACCAACATGAACGCCAACGAGGTCATCGCCAACCTCGCGCTGGAAAAACTTGGCTGGCCCAAGGGCCATTATCGCGAGTTGCATCCGCTCAATCACGTGAACATGAGCCAGAGCACCAACGACGTGTATCCGACCGCGTTGAAGCTCGCCGTGGTGTTCGCCATTCAGGGCCTGCTCGATGCGATGGAAGAACTGCGCGAAGCCTTCGCCGCCAAGGCCGAAGAGTTCCGCGATATTCTCAAGATAGGCCGCACCCAGTTGCAGGATGCGGTACCGATGACACTGGGGCAGGAATTTTCCACCTACAAGGTGATGTTGGGTGAAGACGCTGCGTGTTTGCGCGACGCAATTGCGCTGATCCAGGAAATCAACCTTGGCGCCACCGCTATCGGTACCGGCATCAACACCGATATCCGCTACGCCAAGATGGCGACGGAATTCCTTTCCGAACTTTCGGGCGTGCAGCTGGTGCCTTCGGAAAACCTCATCGAGGCCACGCAGGATACGGGCGCCTTCGTCCAGCTTTCCGGCGTGCTCAAGCGTATCGCCTGCAAGCTGTCGAAGACCTGTAACGACTTGCGCCTGCTGTCTTCCGGGCCGCAGGCCGGGTTCAACGAAATCAACCTGCCCGAGCGCGCCGCCGGCTCGTCGATCATGCCGGGCAAGGTCAATCCGATCATCCCGGAAGTGGTCAACCAGATCGCCTTCGAGGTCATCGGCAACGACATGACGATCACCATGGCCTCGGAAAGCGGGCAACTGCAGCTGAACGCTTTCGAGCCGATCATCGGCCACTCGCTGTTCAAGAGCATCGAACACCTGGAAGCGGGTTGCCGCACGCTGGCCACCAACTGCGTGCGCGGCATTACCGCCAACCGCGAATTGCTGGCCGAACGGGTGCGTATGTCGGCCGGGCTTGCTACCGCGCTCAATCCGCTGATCGGTTACGAAAACGCCACCTGGGCGGCGCGCGAGGCATTGCGTACCGGCCGCAGCGTGGCGGAACTGGTGCTGGAGCGCGGCCTGGCCGATGAAGAAACGCTCGCTCGTACACTGCGCCCGGAGGTGCTGACCGCCCCCCGGTCGAACTGATATTGGACTAGTATCGAGTCGATCCCACCAAGCGCTCCAACCGAGCGGGCGTTTCCTATCGTGTTTTCACGCACCGTGTTTTCACGTTTGTTTCCGTTTCTTGTCGTTGTCGGCACGCTGCTCGGCGTAAGTTTACCCAGCGCGCGTGCCGACACCGCTGAAGCGGGCACACTCGATCGTATCCGCGCGGCAGGTGCGATCCATCTTGGCTATCGCACTTCTTCGGCTCCCTTTTCCTATGTTGCCGACGGTCGGGTGGTGGGCTATTCGCATGAGCTTGCGCTACGCGTCGTCGATGCCGTGCGCCGTCATCTGAATATGCCGGACCTGCCGGTGCGGCTGGTGCCGATCACTTCGAAGAACCGTGCGCTGCTGATCGAAAACGGGCGTATCGATCTGGAATGCGGTTCCACCACGCACAGCCGGGCACGGGAAGAGGGGGCCGACTTTTCCGTAACCATTTTCGTGGCCGGTATCCGTTTGCTGACCCGCAAGGATTCCGGCATTCGTGATTTCGACGATCTGGCCGGGCGGCGCGTCGTCACCACCGCCGGAACCACTTCCGAGCGCCTGCTGCGGCGGCGAGTCCGCACGGACGATGTGATGCTTGTCACGGCCGGAGATCATGCCGACAGCTTCGCCGTCTTCCAATCGGGCCGTGCCGATGCCTTTGCCATGGACGATGTGCTGCTGTTCAGCGAACTGGCCAAGGCCGAGACGCCGAAAGACTGGATTGTCACCGGCACGCCGCAGGCCTTCCAGGCTTATGCCTGCATGATGAAAAACGACGATCAGGCTTTCAAGCGCGTGGTCGATGCCGCGCTGGCCGAAACGATGACCAGCGGTGAGGCCGAACGCATTTACGCGCGCTGGTTTACCCAGCCGATTCCGCCGCATGGCCTCAATGTCGGCCTGCCGCTGTCGGACGCCATGCGCGCGCTGTACGCCGCGCCCAATGACGAGCCCTTGCAGTGAGGCAAAAGCCGACCGTCGCGCTGCTTGCCACCGGCGGCACCATCGCCGGTGTGGCGGATTCCACCACCGCGACCACCCCCTACCGGGCGGCCGCGCTGGACACCGCCGCGCTGCTGGCGGCGGTGCCGGAGCTTGATACGCTGGCCGATATCCGTGCCGAGCAACTGCTGCAATTGGACAGCAAGGACATGCAGCCGGCGCATTGGCTGCAGATCGCCCACCGCGCACAGGCGCTGGCCGACGATCCGGTTGTCGACGGCATCGTTCTGACCCACGGTACCGACACGCTGGAAGAAACCGCGTGGTTTCTCCATCTTGTACTGAAAACCGACAAGCCGGTGGTGATGACCGCGGCGATGAGGCCCGCCACCGCGTTGTCCGCCGATGGGCCGATGAATTTGTTTGGCGCCGTCGCCGTCGCCGCTTCGCCGGATTTTTCCGGCCTCGGCGTCGTCGTGGCGATGAACGACCGTGTATTTGGCGCGCGCGATCTGACGAAGCGGCACACGCTTGCCGTGGATGCTTTCGGTACGGAAGATGGCGCGATCGGCTGGACGCACCCGCCCGTGCTGCGGCGCCGCCCTGCTGGTGTCGATTGCGCGGTTGCCGGCCTGGATACGCTCACCGACGGACACTGGCCGCCGTGGGTGGAAATCCTCCACGTTGCCGCCGGCAGTTCGCCGCGGCTGCTCGATGCCGCACGCGGTCTGGGCGTCGATGGGGTTGTCCTCGCGCTGCCGGGAAATGGCAGCGTACCGTCGAACTGGCGGGAGCCGATTGCAGCGTGCATCAAAGCGGGCATTGCCGTTGTTCGCGCCAGCCGCGTGGGGGCGGGCGGGGTATCGCGCGCCGCCATGCCGTCATCGTTGCTCGATGCGGGGTGGCTGCCGCCGGTAAAGGCCCGTGTTGCGCTCATGCTTGCACTTGCGCTTGGCGAGCCGGCGCTGTTCGAGCGTCTGGCCTACAGTACGTAATCCTCCTTGGCCGTGTCGCCGGCCAGCGCGATTTCCACCATCCTGCGGCTCAGTTGCGGGGCGAAGCGCTCGACGAACGCGTAGACATAGCCGCGCAGCCAGGCGCGCCGGCGCAGGCCGATGCGGGTCGTGCTCGATTCGAACAGGTGGGCGGCGTCGATCATGCCGAGCTTGCGGTCCTCGGCCGGGTCGTAGGCCATGCGGGCAATGATGCCGATGCCCAGATCCATCGCCACGTAGGTCTTGATGACGTCCGAGTCGAGCGCGGTGAGCACGATGTTGGGCTTGAGGCCGCGGCCGAGGAAGGCTTTGTTGATCTGGCCGCGGCCGGTGAAGGCATCGTCGTAGGTAATCAGCGGGTAGCGCGCGATGGCCTCCAGCGTCAGCGGCTGCTCGCGCAGGATCGGATGACGCGGCGAGGCGATCACGCAGCGGTTCCAGTGGTAGCACGGCAGCATCACGAGGTCGCCGTAATCGGCGATGGCCTCGGTGGCGATGGCGATATCGGCGGTGCCGTCGAGTACCATCTCGCAGACTTGGCGCGGGCTGCCCTGGTGCAGTGACAGCCGGACCTGCGGGTATTGGCGCATGAAATCGCGGATCACGCGCGGCAACACATAACGCGCCTGGGTATGGGTGGTGGCGATGGAAAGGCTGCCGGCGGATTCGTTGGAGAACTCGTCGCCCACCTGCTGCAGATTGTCCATGTCGCGCAACATGCGTTCGGCGATCGAGAGCACGGCCCGGCCCGGCTCGGTCACCGATACCAGACGTTTGCCGTGGCGAACGAAAATCTCCACGCCCAGTTCCGATTCCAGCAGGCGAATCTGCTTCGAGACGCCCGGTTGCGACGTGAATAGCGCCTCGGCTGCCTCCGAAACGTTGAGACCGTGGCGGGCGACCTCATAAACGTAACGTAGCTGTTGCAGATTCATGTGCGATTTCCCTCACGCGGATACAGATCGGGCCAAGGGATCGGACCGGGCCGGAGTATCGTGTCGCATTACCGATTTTCTTATAACCAATTCTTCTTTGAGTCTAACGCAAACCGTCTTTTTACTCCTAATCTTCCCCCTTACGATGCACTGCACCATAAGAACCGCATTCGGGCGTTGACCAAGCTTGTGCCCGTCCGTGTGCGAACCCGAACAGAGAGAGACGATGTACCGATACGACGAATATGACCAACGGCAGGTGGACGAGCGGGTCGCGCAGTTTCGCGGACAGACTCGCCGCTATCTTGCCGGCGAACTGTCCGAGGACGAGTTCCGCCCGTTGCGCCTGCAAAACGGTCTCTATATCCAGCGCCATGCGCCGATGTTGCGCGTGGCCGTGCCTTATGGGCTGTTTTCGAGCCGGCAACTGCGCATGCTCGCGCACATTGCCCGTACCTACGACCGGGGTTACGGCCACTTCACCACGCGGCAGAACATCCAGTTCAACTGGCCGGCGCTGGAGGATACGCCACAGATCCTTGCCGAACTGGCGACGGTGCAGATGCACGCGATCCAGACCTCGGGCAACTGCATCCGCAACATCACCTCCGACCCCTTCGCCGGCGTGGCCGCCGACGAGCATGTCGACCCTCGCCCGTGGTGCGAAATCCTGCGTCAGTGGAGCAGCTTTCACCCCGAATTCGCCCACCTGCCGCGCAAGTTCAAGATCGCGGTCAACGGCGCGGCGCAAGACCGCGCGGTGATTCTGGCTCACGACATCGGCCTCGATGCGGTGCGCAACGAGGCCGGCGAACTCGGTTTTCGCGTACTGGTCGGCGGCGGTCTCGGGCGCACGCCGATCATCGGCGAGGAAATCACCGCCTTCGTACCGTGGCGGCACATTCTCACCTATTGCGAATCCATTCTGCGCGTCTACAACCTGCACGGACGTCGCGACAACAAGTACAAGGCGCGCATCAAGATTCTGGTGAAAGCGCTGGGCGTGGAGGAATTCCGCCGTCAGGTCGAGGCCGACTGGGCGCACGTCAAGGACGGCCCCGCGACGCTGACCGAGGCGGAGCTTGCCCGCGTTGCCGCCCATTTCGTCGATCCTGCCTACGAGGCATTGCCCGCGAACGATGTCGGCCATGCCCGCCTGCTCGCGGAAAACAAGGCTTTTGCCGCCTGGGCCAAGCGTAATGTGCGCGCACACAAGACGCCGGGCTACGCCAGCGTGGTGATCTCGCTGAAGAAAACCGGCGTGCCGCCGGGCGACGTCGGCGCGGAGCAGATGGATCTCATTGCGGACCTCGCCGATGCATACAGCTTCGGCGAGGCGCGCGCCACCCACCAGCAGAATCTGGTGCTGGCCGACGTGCGCCAGGCCGACCTGTTCCACGTCTGGCAGCGGTTGCGCGAAGCCGGGCTGGCCACGCCGAATATCGGGCTGCTTACCGACGTCATCGCCTGCCCTGGGGGCGATTTCTGCTCGCTGGCCAACGCCCGCTCGCTTCCGATCGCACAGGCGATCCAGGAGCGCTTCGACGATCTCGATTACCTGCACGACATCGGCGAGGTCGAGCTGAACATCTCCGGCTGTATAAACGCCTGTGGCCACCATCACGTCGGCCATATCGGCGTGCTCGGCGTCGATAAGAACGGCGAGGAGTGGTATCAGGTGACGATCGGCGGCGAGCAGGGCAACCGGGCCGCCATCGGCAAGATCATCGGCCCCTCTTTCGCCGCACACGAAATGCCCGACGTGGTCGAACGCCTGATCGAAACCTACATCGCCCACCGCCATGCGGACGAACACTTCATCGATACCGTGCGCCGTCTCGGCATCGAGCCGTTCAAGGCCCGTGTCTATGGCGAGCGGGAGCATGAACGTGAGCGTGGACATGAACACCGCCACGAAAGGAAAGTCGCCAATGGCTAAAGTGATCCGCAACGGCCGCATCGAGGACGACGTGCACCGGATCGTCCGCCTGGGCGCGGAGGAACAAGCCGAAACAGTGGCGTTGCCCGCTGGCCCGATATTGGTACCGCTTACCGTGTGGCGCGCGCGCGCCGCCGAACTGACCGGGCGCGGCGATGTCGGTGTGTGGCTGGACAGTGGCGAGGGCGCCGAATCGATCGCCGCCGATATCGTTGTCGCCGGGGCTACCGCCGAGCGGCCGCGCCCCGCCGCGATCGGCGTTAACTTTCCCGCTTTCACCGATGGCCGCGGTTTCTCCACTGCCGCGCTGTTACGCACCCGTTATGGCTGGCGTGGCGAGCTGCGCGCCATTGGCGAGGTATTGCGGGATCAATTCTTTTACTTCGCGCGCTGCGGCTTCGATACCCTGCAACCGCCCGACGGCCGCTACACCGATGCCCAGCTCGAAGCAGCACTCGCCAGCCTGGCCGATTTCAGCGACCCCTACCAGGGTGCCGTGGACGATCCGCGCCCGTTGTGGCTGCGGTGCGCGCGGACAGCGGTGCCGGTATGAGTGAAACACTAAGCGCCATGAACGCCACCACGCTCTCCCCGTTGCGTCCGCCGCCGGTTGGCGCGCAAGCGTTCAATCCCGCGACCCGGCCCGAGCTTACCGACGCTCTGCGTACCGCCGTGGGTGCGAAAACCGAGGCTGCGCGTGCTTTTCTCTCCGCCGCGGTCGCCGAATTCGGCGTGGCGGGCGAACTGGCCTTTGCCAACAGCTTTGGCGCGGAGGACATGGTGCTTACCGACCTGATCCTCGGCGGCAAGTTGGCGATCGAAATTTTCTCCCTCGACACTGGTCGTCTGCCGCCCGAAACCTATGCCTTGGTGGGCGAGGTCGAGCGGCGCTACGATGCGCGGCTGAAACTCTACTTTCCTGAATCCGAAGCGGTCGAAAACTACGTACGCACGCACGGCATCAACGCCTTCTACGATTCGGTCGAACTGCGCAAGGGATGCTGCCACGCGCGCAAGGTTGAACCGCTGCGCCGTGCACTGGCCGGCAAGAAGGCGTGGATCACCGGCATGCGCGCGGCCCAGGCGGCCACGCGCACGGGGCTGCCCGCGCGTGAATTCGATGCCGGCAATGGCCTGGAAAAACTCAACCCGCTGGCCGACTGGAGCGAAGCCGAGGTGTGGGCCTATGTGCGCCTCCACGACGTGCCCTACAACGCGCTGCACGACCGCTTTTACCCCAGCATCGGCTGTGCGCCCTGTACGCGGGCCGTCGCGCTCGGCGAGGATGT
>JAVBSY010000030.1:0-6953 GCA_031556475.1 Azoarcus sp. | reverse complement strand
CAAGACCTACACCTACGACCCCTCGGGGCGGCTCACCAACGACGGCAGCCTCACCTACGTTTATGACGGCGCGGGACGACTCAAGGAGATCCGCCAGGACGCCGACGTCATGCGCTACGGCTACAGCCCGGACGGACGGCGTCTGTACAAGGACAACGGCACCGAACAACGCCTCTTTGTGCATGACGAACAGGGGCACCTGCTCGGCGAGTACCGCGCCACCCCCACCAGTTGGACTCTCGTGGCCGAATACGTCTGGCTCGGCGAGCTACCGGTGGCCACGATCAAGCCCGACCCAGCCAACCCGAACGCCACCCAGGTCTATCGCATCGAGCCCGATCACCTGGGCACACCCAGACGCGTGGCCGACAGCCAGAACAACACGGTGTGGCGTTGGAGCAGTGCGCCGTTCGGGGACACCGTGCCCAATGAGGATCCCAGTGGCAGCGGGCAAGCCTTCACGCTGAACCTGCGGTTCGCCGGGCAGTACTTCGACAGAGAGTCGGGGATGCATTACAACTACAACAGGTATTACGACGCGCAGACGGGGCGGTATGTCTCCAGTGATCCGATTGGGCTGGAGGGGGGGATCAATACTTATGCCTATGTGGAGAATGATCCGCTGAATTGGGTTGACCCTTTGGGTTTGAGTAAAGGTGGGAAGAAAAATCTTGGCACTGAGGGATTCAATAAGAACTCTAATCCCCAAGATGTTGAGCGAAGCATGAATGACGCAAAACAAAATGGGCAGCAAGCGCGCTACAAAGCGTTACGAGCATTGCTAAAAGTAATTAAACGTGGGGGAACAATGGGTTTAATGTGGGGAGTTTGTGAGGAACATATGAAATGCGCAGAAGATCCTTGCAGTTGTGACCCGTATAGTTCCGCTTGTATTTTGAAATCAATCCAAGGATCGGATGCGTAACAATGGCGAAATCTGATTTAACCAAGACCTCCGATGGCATTTCTCTGGCAGACTGGGACGCTGTAAGGATATTAGCGACTGGGTGCGTAAACGCAGTTGTTGATGGCCTGGAAAATGAGAAAAGTGCGGCATTAAGAAAAAAGATGCTGCGTCTATTGAATCGGCTTTCCATGAAATACGGCGACAAGCCAAGCATTTTGGCTACAAAAGCAGATTATGTCGTTTCCAATAAAAAGAGGGTAAATCTTCTGGAAGATGCATTTTCTCTAGCGGAAAAAATGGGTGATCATAAAAATATGACCTTGATATCATCTTCCCTTGCCGAGTTTTACGTGGAAGATATGGGGGATTTGAGAAATGGGCGAGCATGGCTTGATCGACTGGCCAATGCACTTCTGGACTATCCTGATTCAATGGAACAAAGTGTGTATGAAAGAATAAAACACACCATGAGCTTACAGACAACTCAGAAAACCCTGGATAGTTTATAGCTACAACCGATACTTCAATTCGAAGGACGGCGGATACGTCAGTTCCGATCACTGAAACGCCTGATGATGTAATTGCATACTGCATTGCAATCGACGCAATGATGGCGATGCTCCTTCAACACTCCACAAGCAAAAGACTGGATTTTGCCTGCTGAAAACAAGGGCTGCTTCGCGGCCCTTTTTCTTTCTACCTGCTCCTTTTCATTTCTCTACTCGCCCATCTGATCGAACGTCGTTACGCGCCGCCGGGCAAGTGCTATCCGATTCCCTATCAGTACGGCACCTCCGGCACTGATGGATGCGCGGACCTCCTTTCCGTCCACTCCCCATTTTGGGTAGTCCACCGGTGAACGACACCCCCTCGTCCCGGTCCTAAGCAGCACAGGCCATCGTTGCGCCCTGACGGAAGAAGCCCCAGGCGGAGAGGTTCTCCATCGCCTGGCACACCTTGCGGACAGGTCGCGATAGGTACTGCGTTTCACACTAAAGAGATAACGATCGCACTCCCCTACCCCAACTTCTCCCAGGAGCACGCCATGACCAACGCCGTGGATAAGTCGACCCCTTACGACCAGTTCAACATCGATATCTCGGAAACAGAGTTTCCACGGGAAGGGATGGCGCCGCGCGCTGCCAAGGCCATCGTCAATAGCGAGGCATGGACCGATGCGAATCCGATGCTGAATCTTTCCTCTTTCGTGACGACTTATTTCGAACCGGAAGCCGGCGAGGTAGCGCGTGAGCACATTCTGAAGAACTACATCGACCACGATATGTATCCACAGCTTTTTGCGATGGAAGGCCGCATGGTGCGCTGGCTGCATAACCTGTGGAACGGACCCAAGGATGTCGAGCCCTACGGTACGGCGACTGTCGGCTCATCCGAGGCTTGCATGCTGGCCGGCCTCGCGCACAAATGGAACTGGCGCCAGGCCAGGCTGGCGGCGGGCAAGGATGCCAGCCGGCCAAACATGGTGACGGGCGGCAACGTACAGATCGTATGGAAAAAATTCCTGCGCTATTTCGACGTGGAGCCGCGCATCGTCCCGCTGAAACCCGGCAACTACCGGCTGACCGCCGAGGAACTCGACAAGTATGTGGACGAGAACACGATCGCGGTCGTGGCGATCGCAGGCCAGACCTTCACCGGCGAGGATGACGACATCCAGGAGATTCACGACTGGCTGGACGATTATCAGGCCCGTACCGGCATCAATATACCGATGCACATCGACGGTGCCTCGGGAGGGTTTGTAAACCCCTTCCTCTATCCCGACTACAAGTGGGATTTCCGCCTGCCGCGCGTGATGTCGATCAACGCTTCCGGCCACAAATACGGACTCGTGCCGCCGGGGCTGGGCTGGATCATTTTCCGTGAGCGCAAGATATTCAACGAGGAGCTTGTGTTCTATGTGAACTATCTTGGCGGCGAGATGCCGACAGCGACGCTGAACTTCAGCCGCAATGCGTTCCAGATCGCATTCCAGTATTACCAGTTCCTGCGCATGGGTTTCGAGGGCTACAAGCGGTTCATGACGCACACGCTGGAGAACGCACAGATACTCCGTCAGCGCCTGCTCGACAGCGGTTACTTCGTCATCATGAACGAAACGCAGCGGATCCCCGTGGTTGCCCTCACGCTGAATAAAGACCGCGTGAGCAATTTCACCGAGTTCGATGTTTCCGCCAAGGTACGCGAGCGCGGCTGGGTGCTGTCGGCCTACCAGATGCCGCCCAACGCGGAAACGGTAAACAGTCTGCGTATCGTGCTGCGCCCGCATATGAACAAGAACGTTTCCTCGATTCTCGCCGACGACATCATCAAAGCCTGCCAGGCGCTCGAAAAAACCGGCGGCAATGTCGTACCGCCCTCACTTCATACGCATAAGAAAGATCGGATAACGCCAAGCAAGTGCTGATCTCACCACGGGCCGAATCTGCCACGTGCCGTAACGGCTCGGAGGCAGGATTCGGCCGCCGTGCCTATCCAGTCGCTTGAGGAAGACAAAATGCACGCGTTCATGGCATTCCTGGGGGCCAACCCCTATATTCTGCTGTTCTTCACGATCGGGCTTGCGGTGTGGGTTGGCAAGTTTTCGATCAAAGGCTATGGCCTGGGCGCGGTAGCGGCGGCGATCATCGTCGGTTGTGCGGTCGCCACGCTCGGCTCGGTTTATGGGCAGCAGTTCCATCTGGACGATTTCGCCAAGTCCCTGCTGTACTACCTGTTCATGTACGGCGTGGGCTTGCGTGTCGGGCCTTCGTTCATCAACGCGTTGTCGAAGGAATCGATCAATTACGCGATTCTTGCGATCATCGCCCCGGTCCTCGGGCTGATCATCATCGTCCTTGGCGCCAAGGCGCTGGATCTCCCCCTGGGCGCTGCGGGCGGTATTCTCGCCGGCTCGCAGACGATGTCGGCGGCCATCGGCTCCGCCGAACAGGCGGTGGTATCCGGGGTCGTGCCGGTGCCGCCGGGCGGCAGCAAGGAACAGGTCGATGCGATCATCGCGCTGTCCTACGGCATCACCTACATCTGGGGCACGGTGGGCCTCATCCTGATGTGCAAATACCTGCCCAGGATATGGGGCGTGGATGCGCGCGCGGCGGCGGTCAAGTTTGAAGCCGAGCACGGTGTGCCGAATGTCGACGATGTGGGAATGTCCGGCTTTCGCCCCTTCGGTCTGCGTGCCTACCGGCTCGAAAACAAGGAAACGGCGGGCCTGACCGTCGCCCAGTTTCGCGAGCGCAATCCGCAATACCGGATCGGCCGCGTTCTGCGCGACAACAGTTTGCTCGATTTCGATCAGAACCTCGTGCTGCAGTTGGGCGACATCGTTGCGCTCGGCGGCAAGGTCGAGGATCTGACGAGCAACATGGGGCTGATCGGCCCTGAAGTCGCGGAACCGCGCGCCCTCAACATGCCGATCGACCAGGCGGAAATTCTCGTTACCGAGAATGCGGTGGTCGGCAAGCCGCTGAAGGAGTTGCGCGGCCTTGGCGGCGAATACGCGGGCCGAATCCAGCTCACGCGTATCGAGCGCAGCGGCGCGCCCGTGCCGATCGGGTTGGAAACGAAGCTGCAGAAGCGCGACGTGCTCTTCATGGTCGCCGGCAAGGACATCCTGGACGAAGTCGCCAAGAAGTTCGGCCGGATTGCGCGCCACAGCACGGCAACCGATTTGCTGACGCTCTCCGTCGGCATGATCCTGGGCTTTCTCATCGGCCTGATCCAGTTCCCCGCCTTTGGCGCCAGTGTGGGCCTGGGCAATGCCGGCGGGTTGTTGCTGTCCGGCATCATCGTGTCTTCGATTTCGTCGCGGCTGCGCTTCTTCGGCGATACGCCGAACGCGGCGCGCAACATCCTCGAAGACCTGGGGCTGATCGGCTTCGTCGCCGTGGTCGGCATCAACGCCGGCGCATCGTTGCTGACGCAACTGACCGGCGTGCTGGCGCTGAAGATCTTCGTTGTCGGCTTTCTCGCCTCGTCGATTCCGCCCATCATCGTCTGGGCCATCGGCTACCACCTGATGAAGATCAACCCGGCCGTGCTCATGGGTGCGACGGCGGGCGCGCGCAGCCACTCCGGCCCGGCACGCGAGGCGGCGAAAGAGGTCGGTTCGTCGGTACCGTGGATCGGTTTTCCGGTCGGCTATGCCGTTTCGGGCGTACTGCTGACGGTATTCGGCTACTTCGCCATGTTGTTTTCGAAATAAGGCAAGGCCATGGACACGATCCAGAGCATCGTGCGGCTTCACCCGGAGCTGGCGATTTTCGTCACGATCGTGCTGGGCTACGCCGTGGGCCGCATCGAATTCAAGGGCATCGGCCTGGGCTCGGTAGTGGGCACGTTGATCGCCGGCATGGTGATCGGCGTGTTCACCCGGCCCGACATCCCCGATCTGCTCAAATGGGCCTTCTTCGATCTGTTCCTGTTCGCGGTCGGCTATGCCGCCGGCCCGCAGTTTTTCTCCAGCCTCAAGCGCGAAACCCTGCCGCAGGTGGCGCTGGCCGTGGTGGTGTCGTGCAGCGGGCTGGCGACGGCCATCGCCATGGTGAAGCTTTTCGGTTTCGACGCCGGGCTGTCGGCCGGGCTCGTTTCCGGCAGCCTCACGCAATCTGCCGCGCTCGGCAGCGCACTCAACACCATCCACGGCATGGATCTGCCCGATTCCGTACGCGCCGTGCTCACCGGACACGCACCGCTGGCCGACGCAATCTGTTATGTATTCGGCGAAGTCGGCCTGATCCTGTTCGTCACCGTCGTCGCACCCAGGTTGCTGAAGGTGGATCTGGCTCAAGCCGCACGCGAGGCCGAAGCAAACCTGCGCCAGGAAGACACCCCAAACCACGGCGAAGACGAGACGGTGTTCACGGCCTACACGCCGGTCGCCTTCCGTGCCTTCCGCGTGGAAAATCCTGAGCTGGACGGATTGCTGGCGCGCGAGCTCGAGGCGCGCTTTGCCGCCAACCGCCTGGTTATTCAAGCGCTGCGGCGCAGCGACCAACTCATCAAGCGCGTCGGCATCGACGAAATCATCCGTGCCGGCGACGTGATCGCCCTCGCCTCGCGGCGTCCCGGCATGGTGACGATGGCAGCGCAGATCGGCACCGAAGTGGACGACCCGGAATTGCTTGCGATTCCGATGCGCCAGGCTGCCATCGTCGTCACCCAGGCCGAGGTAGCGGGCAAGACGATTGCCGAACTGGCGCGCGACGGCGACACGCGCGGCATTTTCCTGCGCAACCTTACCCGCGCACAGCAACCGCTGCCGCTGACGCCTGGAACCGTGGTACAGCGCGGCGACGTATTGCACCTGACGGGCAGCCCGGAGGTGATCGAAAATGCGGCGAAGCGCGTCGGCTTCATCGAGCCCGACCCGGCACGCACCGATCTCGTCTATCTGGCTGGCGGCATCGTCGTCGGTACCCTGCTCGGCCTGCTGCAACTGCACGTTACCGGCATTCCACTCGGGCTTGGCAGCAGCGGCGGCGTGCTCGGGGTGGGCCTTATCGCGGGCTGGATACACAGCCGCTATCCGGTTTTCGGGCGGATTCCGGAATCCGCCCAGCGTTTGCTGTCGGATGTCGGCCTTATCGTTTTCATCTCGGCCATCGGGCTGGCCGCCGGCCCCAACGCACTGCACGCCGTCAGCCAGGGCGGGCCCGTGCTTTTTCTCCAGTTGATCGGCGCCGGCGCGGTCGTGACGATGGTGGGGCCGATCGTCGGCCTCTTCGTCGGCCACTACCTGCTGAAAATGCCACCCGCCCAGCTGTTGCCGGGACTGGCTGGCGCACAGACCACGGTCGCCACGCTCAACGCGCTCAAGGAACGTTCGGGCAGCAACGTCTTCGCCATTGGTTTCACCGTTCCCTTCGCCGTCAGCAACGTGCTGCTCACCATGTGGGGGCCGGTCATCGTCGCCGTCGCGTTCGCATTTCAGGCTCACTGAGCTGGCCGATCGAACGCCCTTCCCTGAACGGAAATTCGCCGGCGGAGCACTCGCTCCGCCGGCGTTTCTCTTGGCCTCGCCACT
>JAVBSY010000142.1:0-14593 GCA_031556475.1 Azoarcus sp. | reverse complement strand
TAGCCCTTGGCTTCGCCGCCGAACTTCTTCGACAGAATGGTCGTGATCGCAGCCGTGAGGGTCGTCTTGCCGTGGTCAACGTGACCGATCGTCCCGACGTTTACGTGCGGCTTGGTCCGCTCGAATTTACTTTTCGCCATGTTCGAAACCTTCCATTCAGAATCAGAAAACCGGATCGACGATTTGCACTACGACGAACTGCACTACCCTACCCGGCAAAACACAAACCCAAACGAGTGGTGCCCATGGCGTGGATTGAACACGCGACCTCTCCCTTACCAAGGGAGTGCTCTACCACTGAGCTACATGGGCGCCGAAACCACATGGAGCGGGTGAAGGGAATCGAACCCTCGTCATAAGCTTGGAAGGCTTCTGCTCTACCATTGAGCTACACCCGCATCACTTGAACATGACTCGCAGCCGATCACACATCAACCGCCCGCTGACCGCAAACACAACGGCGGCACAAAATTCTTTGGTGGAGGGGGAAGGATTCGAACCTTCGAAGGCTGAGCCGGCAGATTTACAGTCTGCTCCCTTTGACCGCTCGGGAACCCCTCCAAGCGCGAAGCCCCGCACTATAAAACCATGCAAACGACTTGTCAAACCTTACCGCACTGGTTTACAGGGTTCGCTCCATGAGCGGAAGCGCGGTCGTGTTCTTGACCTGCTGGAGAACGAAACTCGACTTCACGCCGGTCACCCCATCCTGCTTGAGCAGCCTGTCCAGCAGGAAACGGGAGAAATGCTCGAGATCGTCCGCGATCACATGCAGCAGATAGTCCATGTCACCCGTCAGGGCAAAGCAACCCAGCACCTCGGGCCACCCCTGCACCGCAGCATGAAAGGATTGGATCTGGCTGTCGTTGCGCTTGGCCAATATCACAGTCACGTAGGCCTGCAGACCGAGTCCGAGCTTGTGCGGATCGAGCAGCGCGACATACCCCCTCACCACGCCCGTCTCTTCGAGCTGTTTCACCCTGCGCAGGCAAGGCGACGGTGACAGGGCAACCTGTTGAGCCAGATCGGCGTTGCTGATGCGGCCATCCCGCTGCAAACGGTCGAGAATGATCAAATCCGTCCTATCCACTCGAAAACCCCTCTTTCACGCAATTTAATGTCACAAACAGGGAACTTAAAGACTCATTCAACAAGAATATTGCGCCATTACGAGCCTAAACTGAATGAGCAGTACGCAAAAAAATACAACGACAGGAGACACGCATGAGTACCACCCTCGACCCCATTTCATCCTCTGCCGCTCGCGACGACACGCGGCACAATCCTCTGGGCACAAACGGCTTCGAGTTCATCGAATATGCCGCGCCGGACCCCGCACGGCTCGACGCCCTGTTCCGCCAACTGGGCTTTGCACCGGTCGCCCGTCATCGCTCGAAAGCGGTAACGCTGTACCGCCAGGGCAACATCAATTTCATTCTCAACGCCGAGCCGGCCAGCTTCGCCCAGGCCTTCGCTCGCGTTCATGGCCCCTCGGTGTGCGCCATCGCGCTGCGGGTACGCGACGCAGCGGCAGCATTCGAGGCGGCGATTGCCGCCGGCGCGGAAGCGCACCCGGGCGCGGCGGGACCGATGGAACTGAACATTCCGGCCATCAAGGGAATCGGCGGCAGCCTGCTCTATCTGGTAGACCGCTACCGCGACGTTTCCATCTACGACATCGATTTCAACTGGCTGCCCGGCGTGGAACGCAATCCGCAAGGCCACGGCCTGACCGGGATCGACCACCTGACGCACAACGTGCATCGCGGCCGCATGGACGCGTGGTCGGATTTCTATCGGCGGATTTTCAATTTCCGCGAACTGAAATATTTCGACATCGAAGGCAAGCTCACCGGCCTGAAGTCACGTGCCATGGTCAGCCCCTGCGGCAAGATCCGCATTCCGATCAACGAATCGGCGGACGACAAAAGCCAGATCGAGGAATTCCTGCACGCCTACAAAGGCGAAGGCATCCAGCACATCGCCCTGACCACGGCGGACGTCTACGCCACTGTCGAAAGCATGCGCAAAGCGAACGTCGCCTTCCTCGACACGCCCGACACCTATTACGAAGGTGTGGATGCCCGCCTGCCCGGGCACGGCGAAGACGTGGCGCGCCTGCGCCGCAACCGTATCCTCATCGACGGCGCCCCCACCGCCGAGGGCGGCCGGCTGCTGCAAATCTTCACCGAAACGGTCATCGGGCCGATTTTCTTCGAGATCATCCAGAGGAAGGGCGACGAAGGTTTCGGCGAGGGCAATTTCAAGGCGCTGTTCGACTCCATCGAGCTGGACCAGATCCGCCGCGGCGTGCTCGACGACACCGCGCCCCCGCCCACTGGCCACGCGGATGAAACAGCGGCAAAAACACCATGATCCGCTTCATTCGCATTTTTGGCGGAGCACCATGAATACGCCCCTGTCACCCGGACGCCGACCCTTGCCGCCGGCTTTCATCGACGCGTTGCGCACGCGTTTCGGCGAACGTTTCACCACGTCGGCAGGCGTGCGCGGCCACCACGGCCACGACGAATCGCACTTCGCCGACGCGCCGCCCGACGCCGTGGTATTCCCGCGAACGACCGACGAAGTCGCCGCGATCGTCAAAGCCTGCGCCACGCATGCGGTGCCCATCGTGCCTTATGGCGTCGGCAGTTCGCTGGAGGGACACATACTGGCCATCCACGGCGGCCTCTGTGTCGATTTTTCCGCCATGAATCATGTCGTCGCCATCCGCGGCAACGACATGAATGCGGTCGTCCAGCCCGGTGTGACGCGCAAACAGCTCAACGCCGCATTGAACGGCAGCGGCCTGTTCTTCCCCATCGACCCGGGAGCCGACGCCAGCCTCGGCGGCATGGCCGCGACCCGCGCGTCCGGCACCAACGCAGTACGCTACGGGACGATGCGCGAGAACGTACTCGGCCTCACCGCCGTGCTCGCCGACGGCCGCGTCATCCACACCGGCGGCCGAGCGCGCAAATCCTCCGCCGGTTACGACCTCACCCACCTGCTGGTCGGCTCCGAAGGCACGCTGGGGCTGATCACCGAACTCACCGTGCGCCTGCACCCGCTGCCGGAAGCCGTTTCCGCCGCGGTGTGCGCCTTTCCCGACGTCGCCGCCGCCGTCGACACGGTCATTCAGGCCATCCAGCTCGGCATTCCCGTCGCCCGCATCGAACTGGTAGACGCGCTCACGGTACGTGCGATCAACCGCCACAGCAAAACCGCCTTGCGCGAAGCGCCCACACTGTTCTTCGAGTTTCACGGCTCGCCGGCGAGCGCGGACGAACAGGCGAAAATGGCGCAGGAAATTGCCCACGGCAACGGCGGGCGCGATTTCGAATGGGCCAATCGGCCCGAAGAACGCTCCCGTCTGTGGGCGGCACGGCATGACGCCTATTTCGCCAGCCTCAACCTGCGGCCAGGATCCCGCGCCATCACCACCGACGTCTGCGTACCCATATCGAGGCTGGCCGAGTGCATCTCGGGCGCGCGCGCCGACATCGACGCCTCCGGTCTCGTTGCCCCCATCCTCGGCCATGTCGGCGACGGCAATTTTCACGCCATCATTCTCGTCGACCCCGCCGATTCCGCCGAACTCGAACGTGCCGAAACCCTCAACCGCGCCATCGTCGAACGCGCCCTGGCACTGGGCGGCACCTGCACCGGAGAACACGGCGTCGGCATGGGCAAACAGGATTTCCTGCTCGCCGAACACGGCGCCAACGCAGTGGACGCCATGCGCCGGCTCAAGCAGGCGCTCGACCCGCAAAACCTGCTGAACCCCGGCAAGATCATTCCACCCGACCCTTGAAAACCCGGTCCCTTGAAACATTCGCGCCGCTGGCGCATCCAATGTAGCAAGCGGCGCGAATGAGATGATGCCCGAGTAGCACCCGGGCAGTACGCAAGCAGCACCCAATGGTGCGGTAGCCGCGCGAACCTCGCGGCCACCCCACCGCCCGCAATACACAACACGCCCACGAGGCGGATAAAAACGAACGCCCGAGAAGGCGTTCCCGCGGATGCAGGAGACAACTCATGGCCGAAACCGACCGTTGGCCGGGCACGCCCGCACAGGCTGGCGCACTCGCCCCACCCCACCACGCTCCCAAGCTCGAAGACCGCTACACCCAAGGCGCCGGCCGCGTATACCTCTCCGGCTACCAAGCGCTGGTGCGGCTGCTGCTGATCCAGGCGGAACGTGATGCGCAGGCGGGGCTGCATACCGCCGGCTTCGTTTCCGGCTATCGCGGCTCGCCGCTGGGCGGGCTCGACCAGACACTGTGGAAAGCGAAGACGCACCTTGCCGGCCACGGCATCGTCTTCCAGCCCGGCATCAATGAAGACCTCGCCGCCACCGCCGTATGGGGTTCGCAACAGGTCAATCTGTCGCCGCATGCGAAATACGACGGCGTGTTCGCCATGTGGTACGGCAAGGGCCCCGGCGTGGACCGCTGCGGCGACGTATTCCGCCACGCCAACGCCGCCGGCACATCGAGACACGGCGGCGTACTGGTGATCGCGGGCGACGACCACGCCGCCAAATCATCCTCGCTGCCGCATCAGACCGACCACTTTTTCAAGTCGATGATGATGCCCGTGCTCGCCCCCGCTGGCGTGCAGGAATACATCGACTTCGGCATCCACGGCTACGCCCTGTCGCGCTACTGCGGCTGCTGGGTGGCATTCAAGGCGCTGGCGGACACAGTGGAAACCTCCGCCTCGGTGGACATCGATCCCGGGCGGGTCCGCACCATCATCCCGACCGATTTCCCCCTGCCGCCGGACGGCCTCAACATCCGCTGGCCCGACCCCCCGCTGGTGCAGGAAAGGCGCCTGCTGCACTACAAGCTCTACGCCGCGCTGGCCTATGCCCGCGCCAACCGGCTCAACCGCATCGTCATCGATTCGCCCACGCCCCGGCTTGGCATCATCACCTCGGGCAAAAGCTACCTCGACGTGCGCCAGGCGCTCGACGACCTCGGCGTGGACGAACAACTCGCCGCCGAAATCGGCCTTCGCCTGTACAAGGTCGGCATGGTATGGCCGCTGGAAGCGGACGGCGTGCGCCACTTCGCCGAAGGGCTGGAAGAAATCCTGGTGGTCGAAGAAAAACGCCAGTTGATCGAATACCAGCTCAAGGAAGAACTCTACAACTGGCGCGAGGACGTGCGCCCGCGCGTGGTCGGCAAGTTCGACGAAAAAGGTGAATGGGCGCTTCTCGACCGCTCCGACGGCACCATCGACCACGGCGACTGGCTTCTGCCCGCCGCAGGCGAACTGACGCCGACAGTGATCGCCCGCGCCATCGCCAGCCGTATCGCGCTCTTCTTCACCTCACCGTCCATCCGAGCCCGCCTCGCCTTTCTCGACGCCAAGGAAAAATCACTGTCCGAACGCGTCTTCGCCATCGACCGCGTACCCACCTTCTGTTCCGGCTGTCCGCACAACACGTCCACCAAAGTGCCTGAAGGCAGCCGCGCGCTGGCCGGCATCGGCTGTCACTACATGGTCACCTGGATGACCGAACGGCGCACCGCCACCTTCACCCACATGGGCGCCGAAGGCGTGCCGTGGGTCGGCCAATCGCCATTCACCAACGAAACGCACGTCTTCGCCAACCTCGGCGACGGCACCTACTTCCACTCCGGCCTGCTCGCCATCCGCCAGGCAGTCGCGGCCAAGGTCAACATCACCTACAAAATCCTCTACAACGACGCGGTGGCGATGACCGGCGGCCAGCCCATCGACGGCGACCTGACCGTGCCGAAAATCGTCCGCCAGCTACACGCCGAAGGCGTGCACAACATCGTCGTCGTCACCGACGGCAGCGGACGCGCCTACGGCCCGGCCGACATTCCCCACGTGCCGCTGCGCCACCGCGACGAACTCGACGCCATCCAGCGCGAGTTGCGCCAATCGGGCGGCGTGACGGCGCTGATCTACGACCAGACCTGTGCCGCCGAAAAACGCCGGCGCCGCAAACGCGGCACCTTCCCCGACCCCGCGCGGCGTGTCTTCGTCAATGAGATGGTGTGCGAAGGCTGCGGCGACTGCGGCACCGAATCCAACTGCATGTCCATCCTGCCGCTGGAAACCGAGTTCGGCCGCAAACGCGAAATCGACCAATCCTCCTGCAACAAGGATTACGCCTGCCTCAACGGCTTTTGCCCCTCCTTCGTCACCATCGAAGGCGGCCGCCTGCGCGCGGGGCGTGCTGTAGCGGCCATCGGCAGCGCGACCGACGATGATACCGACGACGCCTTCCCCAACGAACCCCCGCCACCCGCGCTGCCCGATACCGCCCAACCCTTCGGCATTCTCGTCACCGGCGTCGGCGGCACCGGCGTCGTCACCATCGGCGCACTCATCGGCATGGCCGCGCACCTCGACGGCAAAGGCATCACCGTGCTCGACATGACCGGCCTCGCGCAAAAGGGCGGATCGGTGTTCAGCCACATCCGCATTGCCGACCATCCCGATACGCTTCACGCCGTGCGCATCGCCGCCGGCGAAGCCGACACCGTGATCGGCGGCGACGCCGTCGTCAGCGCCAGCGTCGAAGCCCTCACCCGCATGGCCGTGGACAAGACCCGCGCCGTGGTGAACGTGACCGAAACCCCCACGTCGGAATTCACCCGCAATCCCGACTGGCAATTCCCGCTCGAAAAAATGCAGCGCGCCATCGCCGACGCCACCCGCGCCACCGACTTCATCGACGCCAAGGGCATCGCCACCGCGCTGCTCGGCGACGCCATCGCCACCAACCTTTTCCTCCTCGGCTACGCCTGGCAGAAAGGCGGCGTGCCGGTATCGCTCGACGCGCTGATGACCGCCATCGAACTCAACGGCACCGCGATCGACCTTAACAAACGCGCCTTCCACTGGGGACGCCGCGCCGCGCACGATCTTGCCGCCGTCCAGTGCCGCGCCCAGCCTTCCACCTGCTCCGCGCCGGTCGCGCCGGTCCATCCGCTCACCCCGGACATCGCCCTGGATCAGCTCATCGAGCGCCGCGCCGGCTATCTCGCCGATTACCAGAACGCCGCCTACGCCCGGCGCTACCGCGCGCTTGTCGAGCGCGTGCGCGCCGCCGAAAAACGCGTTGCCGACAAGGACGGCACACAAGACGGCACACAACTCGCCACGGCCGTCGCCCACAACTACTTCAAGCTACTGGCCTACAAGGACGAATACGAAGTTGCCCGCCTTTACCTCGACCCCGCCTTCTGGAACAAGATCGACACACTCTTCGAAGGCGACTTCACCGTCCGCTTCCACCTCGCCCCCACCTTCCTCTGCCACCCCGATCCGGCCACCGGCCGCATCGCCACACGCCATTACGGCCCCGGCATGCTCAAGGTCTTCCGCCTGCTCACATGGATGAAGCGGCTGCGCGGCACACCCTTCGATCTGTTCGGCTACGCCGCCGAACGCCGTGCGGAACGCACGCTCATCGCCGAATACGAAGCGGACATCGACAGGCTGCTCGACACGCTCACCGCGCCACGCCTTGCACTCGCGCAGGAAATCGCCCGCCTGCCGGAAGAAATTCGCGGTTTCGGCCATGTCAAGGCGCGCAATATCGAGCACGTCAAACGCAAACGTGGCGAACTGCTGGCACGTTGGCATACAACGCCGCCTGCGCAAAATGCACGCGGCGCCATGTAAAAATCATTCAAAACCGGGGGATGTAAACCTATAACCTATTGATTTTTATTTTGAACATTGAAAGCGACTATCTACTCTAATCAGCGACGGCGCCGAGAAAAAATATCGGCGAATACATCGCATAAACCCAGATGCAAAATCCTGAAAGCATCACCCCCCAGAGCGCGAACATTCCCCACAGGTAACGCCCGTCATACCGGACCGGATAGTGTGGGGATTTCACCAGACAACCCAGGAGCACCGCGGCCGTAACCGGCAGCAGCCCCCACAGATAGCCTGCCTTGACGAAAATCCGCGTAATCAGGGGCAAATCGGCGCCAAATGACTCAAAAACCATATTGAACTGCCGAGTTGCCCAATACAGCCCGACCCCGTAAATCAGCGCCGCCAGCAAGGTGGCCCAACAAGCCCACCGCAAAATCCGGCTCTGCGGATACAACCTCGAATCATCCATCCTCACATCCCTGTTCGTTCTTTTATCGGAACACCTCAACGTCGAACAACCGCGCGAGGCTTCATGAGTTTTGCTGAACCATGCCACATGCTGTCCACTTCCAGGCAATGGCTTCGTCCGACACGATAAGCCTATCCACCACCTTTGTGCATGGCCCGGTCCAGCTTCGCCAGCCATTGGCGCAGCACGGCCGCCTCACCGCCGTAAAACCGATAGCGAACGACAAGGCGCGGCAATGCGAGCAAGCCAAGGCGGCGCTCGCCGGCAGCTTTGATCTCGATTTCGAGCGTCAGTGCGCCATCGTGCAGGCGGAATCGCCCCGCTTCCGGCGTCTCGATGCCACCCGGCCAGGCTGCACGCAAATCGCGCTCGAAAGCGGCGGGCGTGGCCGTCAGCTCACGCTCGAAGGCGAGTGGCGCAAAACCTCCCTCCGCGGGCGGTTCGCCGCTTTCAACCACCCGCGATCGGCGGCCACACGGCAAGTTCATCGCCTTCGATCAGGCAGCGGCGAAAGCGCTCGCCGGGCGGGACGAACACGCCATTCACCAACACCAGATGGGCGTTCTTTTCCGGCACCTGATAACGGCGGATGAGATCAGCCACCGTGGTTCCCTCCGCGATGTCGAGTTCGAGACGGTTGTTGCGGCTACCCAGCGGCAGGTAATCGGACAGGGAAGCGAACAGTTTGAATGCGATTTTCATTGTGTGGTCTTGGTTTCCGACAAGTCTCGACAAGCCTCAACGGGCAAGCGCCTGCGGTTGGGCGCGGGCAACGTAGGCCTCGGCAAAACGCAGCGGCGCTTCCAGCAGGCGCCCCTTCCATTCGCCCAGGCGGAGCCTGCCGTGGATCAAGCCCCGCAGCGCGCCGATATGCTCGGTCAGGCCGATGGCGGTGGCACCGATCAAGACGTCGTCGCGAAATTGCAGGCTGAGATAGCGGTGGCGCGCTTCGTCGGCATGCTCGACACCCGCGCCGCCATGTTCGGCCGCTTCGCCCCACCATTGACCGAAAGAGGTGGAGATGAGCCCGAGCGTATCGAGCACGTTGATCGCCAGCACGCCTTTGAGCCGCGCCTCGCGCCCGGCCATGTTGAGCGCGGCCACGCGCGCCTGATCGGCGGCGTTGGGCTGGATGGCGGCAACCAGGTGCGCGCCGGTAAACAGATCGGGCGCCTCGGCAACGTCGCCGGCGGCGTAGATGCCGGGCACGCTGGTTTCGAGGCGGTCGTCCACCAGCACGCCCTTGGCCACATGCACCGGGGTTTGTTCGAGAAAGGAGACATTGGGCGCGACACCGGCGGCGACGATGACGAGATCGCAGGCAAGCCGCTCGCCGGTGGAAAGCGCCACCGAAAGCGGCGCATCGCCCTCCCCACGATCGATGCGTTCGACCCCGGCCGAGGTGACGACGCGGATGCCCTTGTGCTCGACCCAGCGCCGGATCATGCCGCCGGCCTGCGGCGTCATCATGCGCGGCACCATGCGGTCGCCCATCTCCACCACGGTCAGTTGCACGCCGCGCCGCGCCAGTGCTTCCATGATAATGCAGCCGATGAAGCCCGCGCCCAGTTGCAGCACACGCGCGCCGGGGCGGGCCAGCGCGGCGATGGCGCGAGCGTCGTCGAGCGTCCAGCAGGTCTGCACCTCGGGCAAGGTCACGCCGGGAATCGGCGGCCTTACCGGATGCGAGCCGGTGGCGATCAGCAAGCGGTCATAGGACTCGAAATGGCCGTCGTCGAACAGAAGACTGCGCTTGCCGGCATCCAGCGCCACGGCCCTGCCGCGCAGTTGGCGGAGGCGCAGCATGTCGAAATGACCCGCTTCCTTGCGCAGCCACGTGCCGGACTCGTCGATGCGCCCTTCCAGCAGATAAGGTATCGCCATGCGCGAATACGGCGGCGTGGCCTCATTGCCGACGAGCACGATATCGTCGCCCGGCGCGGCACGGCGCAGCGTTTCCGCGGCGACGACACCAGCCGGGCCGTTACCGAGAATGATGTGTTTCATGGAGCGTCCCCCTCCCCCCGATGAACCAGCGCCCCGCGCCGCGCTTTCGCTGCGCGGGGCTTGCCGGTGTTCATGCTTTCATTGCCTGTATTTTTATGCCGTCATGACGCCATGCCGCCGATGCGGCACGGCTCATAGCCCCAGCCGTGCAAGGGTTTCACCCGTGGGCGCCCCCTCCGGCGTCCATCCACGCGCCTGGTAATACTCCGGCAGCATCTTCGCCAGATCGTTCACCAAGCCCTTGGCCGGACCGGTCTTGGCCGGTTCGGTGGTGAGGCGCGGCGGCAGCGAATCGTCCCTGGCGGTAAAGCCGGCGGCGTTGTTGAACTGGCGCTCCATGTTCCAGATGCGCTCGCCGACCACCGCGAGCTTTTCCATGCTCCAGTCACCCTCGCAGGCGGCGGCGATCTGCGGCTGCACGTCGGCCAGCGTCCAGGCGAACGAGGTGAACACGCAGATGCCCGCGGAATCGAACACCGCGGTGGCGTCCTGGAAGGATTTCACCAGATCGGCCTTGCCTTCCGTCGCCAGCGGATCGGTTTTCACCGGAATGCCCAGCACCTCCGAAGCCACGGTATAGCCGCGCAGGTGGCATGCGCCACGGTTGGACGTGGCGTAAGCCAAGCCCATGCCCTGGATGCCACGCGAATCGTAGGCGGGAAATTCCTGCCCCTTCACGCTCATCGACAGTTCCGGGTGGCCGTACTTCTCGCACAGCCGCTTGGAGCCGAGGCCAATCTCGCGGCCGAAGCCTTCGCCCTTCGCCGTCATCTCCACCAGCCGCGCCAGCGCCTGGGCGGAGCCGAACGGCGAATCGATGCCGATCTGCGCGGCGGTGAGCACACCCATGTCGTACAGTTCCATGACCGCGCTGACCGTGGCGCCGAAGGAAATCGGGTCCATGCCCTGCTCGTTGCAGATCAGGTTGGCGTACTGCAACGCCTCCAGGTCGCCCACGCCGTTGGCCGCGCCCAGCGCCCAGGCGGCCTCATATTCCAGGCCACCGGAAGCGCCCCAGTATTGCGGGCTGTTCTTGACCGTGAAGTGATCCTTGTCGATTTGCGAAATGCGCCCGCAGGCGATGGTGCAGCCGAAGCAGGCGGCATTCGTCACCAGATGCGCCTTGCCGTCGGAAGGGCGCTTCTCGTGCATGGCCTCGGCGGAAATCTTGCCGGCATCCTCGAACTGCACGTCGCGGTGGTTGCGGGTGGGCAGCGCGCCGATCTCGTTGATGACGTTCATCAGCACCTGGGTGCCGAACTTCGGCAAGCCTTGGCCGGTCACGGCGTTGTCGGCGAGCACCTTCTTCGCCGCATTGGTCGCCTGCATGAACTGTCCGAAGTCGCGGATGCCGGATACCCCCTTGGTGCCGCGCAGCGCCACCGCCTTGAGGTTCTTCGACCCCATCACCGCGCCGACGCCCGAGCGCCCGGCTGCGCGATGCAAGTCATTGACGATACAGGAAAACAGAACCTGGTTTTCGCCCGCCAGGCCGATCGACGACACGCGCACCTGCGCATCCTGTAATTCGTGCTTGATCGTCTCCTCGGTTTCCCAACAACTGCGTCCCCACAGATGCGACGCGTCGCGCAGTTCAGCCCGGCCGTTTTCGACGTAGAGATAGACCGGCCTGGGCGAACGGCCCTCGAAGATGATCATGTCCCAGCCGGCGAACTTCAGCTCCGCGCCGAAAAAGCCGCCGGAATTGGAACAGGCGATGGTGCCGGTGAGCGCCCCCTTGGTCACCACCGTGTAACGGCCGCCGGTGGAGGCCATCGTGCCGGTAAGCGGTCCAGTCGCCATGATCAGCTTGTTGTCCGGCGACAGCGGATCGACCTTGGGATCGATCTCCGACACCAGGTATTTCGACGCCAGCCCGCGCGAACCGAGATAATCCTGCGCCCATTGCATGTTCAGCGCCTCGGCGGCGCAGATGCCCGTGGTCAGATCGACCCGCAGCAGTTTGCGATTCCAGCCCATGATCGCCTCCTCAAACCGTGGCCGAAGCCGGCGTGTTGGCTTTCGCCGCCCAGGCGCGCATGCGGTCCAGGCCCGTCCAGTCGGCATCCACGTAGGTGATCGCCCCGGTCGGGCACGCTTTCGCGCACGCGGGATCGCCCGCGCACAGATCGCATTTCTGCACCTTGCCGGACTCCTGGTTGTAGTTGATCGTGCCGAACGGACAGGCAATGGTGCACACCTTGCAGCCAACGCAGACATCGTCGAACACCTGTTTCGCCCCGGTGGCGAGATCGATGCGAATCGCATCGACCGGACAGGCGTTCAGGCACCACGCCTCGGTGCACTGCGTACAGGTATAGGGCACCTTGCGCCCTTCCTGCTCGAAGCTGAAAACCTTGATGCGCGATTTGCTCGGATTGATGACCCCGGTGTGTTCATACGAACAGGCCATCTCGCATTGCAGGCAACCCGTACACTTCACGGGATCGATATGCAGGGATTTCCACATTGGCGATTCCTCCTCGGTGCATTCCCAACGTCGATGCGGGCGAAGACCGCCGCGTCGCAGCAGGCACGAGCCCCCACGAACGCCTGCGCAGAGAGACCTTCAGGCTCCCTGCACGCTTCCCACCTACACCACCTCGCGTTGCTCTATGTACTGCGCGATCTCCTCCGGCAACGTACGAGGCCGAAGCAGCATACGCTTACGGCCCTACTCGTCAATATAGATATTTTCCCGCGCGGGCGCCGCCGCCAATACCTCACCCCGCCTCGCTACTTCTCGATATCGGCTTCCTCATATCGGCTTCCTCATATCGGCTTTCGCCTGTATCGGCGCCGATACACTTTGAAATACCCTTGTATCAAACTGTTTCTTCACTGCTGGCAAGGGTTTTCCCCTAAACGCCCCGGCTGCGGCCCGTGGCCGGGTGTAAATCATTCTGAACAACTCGACCCGTCCCACGCACGCACCACCCCCGGTTACCCCGCAAGAAAGTGCCCCTGCCGGGCGGTGGCATGAGAGTTGCCATGCTCGCCGGCAGGGCCCGGCGCTTTGCTGGACCTTGTTTTCCTTCAGAGGAGGCAAACCATGCAACGCAGTCTGCTAACCAGTGCGATCGCGCTCGCTTTCGGCATCTCCGCCCAGGCGTTCGCGAACCCGACCAACACCCTCAATGAAGCGACCGAAACCGGAACGCAAACCGCGACGGCCACTGCAACGCAAAGCGGCCCCGGCCCGCAGGCCAACGAATACTCCAAGGCGTATCAGGACAACACCACCAACACCGACAGCAGCAACAACTCGGACCAGAGCAACGACAAGAGCGCGGGCGACAACCGTGGCAACAAGGGCCTCGCGGTTGCCAAGGACTACGGCACCGCAGCGGCGACCAACGGCGCCACGGCCACCGCGACCCTGACCGATTCATTCAACAAGACTTCAGCCGTCGCCCTGTCCAAACTCGATGGCATGGTGACCAAGATCAGCGTTCACGGCCTTGGCAACAGCGCCGCCAATTTCGGCAGCACCAATGGCGGCAGCGGCGGGAAAGCCTATGGCGGCGACGGCGGAACCGCCTACGGCGGCGATGCCAAGGGCGGTAACGCCGGCGACGGCGGCAAAGTCTCCGGCGGCAACGGCGGCGACGGCGGGAAGGCCTATGGCGGCGACGGCGGCGATGGCGCGCGTGGCGGCAAAGCCGCTACCGGCGACACCTCCTCCGGTTGGGCCAAAGCCAGCGGCGGCGGCGACGGCGGCAGCGCCAAAGGCGCGCTGGCCGGCGGCGGCGGCGACGCCAGCGCCAAGACCGGCTCTGCTTACTCTGCGGACAAAGCCAGCGGCGGCAGCGCGGGTGGCGTAGTGGGCGGCGCCAAAGGCGTCGGCGGCGATGCCAGCGCCAAGGATGTTGCTGTGGGCGGCGGCGCCAAGGGCACTGGCGGCGATGCATGGGCCTCCGACAAAGGCTACACCGGCGGTGCCAAGAACGTCAGCGACGCGGGCGGCAGCAAAGCCATCGGCGGCGACACCGCGAGCGGCGGCGCCTTCGGCAAGGCGGCGGGCGCCAACGCCAAGGCCGTCAGCACGGGCCTGCCGACCACGGATGAAGTAGCCACGGCCGGCACCGGCGGTGCAGCCACCTCCACGGGCGGCACCAACACCAATACGTCCACGGGCGGCACGTCCGGCGACGGCGGTGCAGCTACTTCCACGGGCGGCACCACCGGCGCGGCCACGGCCACCGGCGGCACCTCGACGCAAACCGCCACCTCCACCGGCGGCGCGGGCTCCGGCACCGGTGGCGCGGCCACATCCGGCGGCGCGACTTCGACGGCAGGCGCGGGCACCGGCACCGGCGGCACCAACACCTCCACGGCGGGCGCGGGCACGTCCGGCGGCGCCACCAGCACCTCCGGCAACAGCGCGGCCAACGGCGGCGCGGGCGGCATGGCGAGCAATACCGGCGGCACGGGCGGCGCGGGCGGCACGGCAAC
>JAVBSY010000031.1:0-4279 GCA_031556475.1 Azoarcus sp. | reverse complement strand
CGGATCATGCCCTGGGTGGCAATGAGGGTGTCGGCCTGCGCGGGGAAACGCATCATGACGTTGCCAAGCGGATCGACCAGAAAAATCTGCTCGCCGCGCACGTTCTCCGGCAAGCGCGCCAGCCACTCGTCGCCGGCGCGGGCCAGGCGCAAACCCGGCTCGGCGGCAAAAATATCGGTCGTCGGCTCGGCACCGTCCGACAACAACCACAGGCGGCCGACGCGCCCCATCTCCTCGCCTTGCGCCAGGCGTGCCTGGCGCATGCGGTACAACGCCTGCCGGCACGCTTCGGCACAGGTGGCGGGCGCGGCCAGCACCAACGTCCAGCGCCCTTCGAGCTCCGTCCGCGCCAACGGCGGCTGGCCGGCTACACCAGCCAATGGCGCGCGCGGCAACGCCGTAGGCAGGAGCAAGGCACCGTAGTTCACCCGCCCGCTCGGCGGCCACACGTAGTAGGCGAAATAAGACGCCGCCACCGGCAGGACGCACACCACCGCAAGCAACACCAACACACGCCGGCCAATGGCGGAAACACCGCCAACCGGCCACCTAGCGGGGGGATTGGCCATCTTGGCAGCCTCGGCAGCCGCAGCGGATTCAATGGACAGGTCGCTCACCGCGCATCCTCCAGGCAAATTCTTTCCACCCGTACCAACAACTCAGCCCGGCCGCAAGCGCCGCCAGCGCGTACCACTGGAAGGCATAACCGCGATGGCGGTCGATACCGGCATCCGGGCGTGGCCAGTCGCGCTCCAGGCCATCGGCGGCAGTGGAGGTTTGTTGCACCAGCCAGGGCGTAACCGTCAGCCCGGTGCTTTCGCGATAGCGGGCCAGGTCGACCACTTGCCATACGCGTCCTTGCCGTATGGCGCTGGCGTCGCCCAGCGTGAAAGGATTGGTTTCCACATGGCGCAACCGGCCTTCGATGTGCTGTTGCGCGTCGTCCGCCGTGGCCACGTACGGCAAGTGGCTACGGTCGGCATCGGCTGCGATCCAGCCGCGATTGACCAATACCCAGCCGGAACCGTCATCCAGTTGCAGCGGCGTCAGCACGTGATAACCGGCTCTGCCGGCACGGGTGCGGTTGTCGAGGAAGATCGTGGCCTGCGCGCGCCAGTGTCCATCCAGCCGTACCGGGCGCCATTCTTCAAGCGCACTGTCGCCACCGTGCGCAACGATCGGCGTGGCCACATCGAACGCATCCAGCCGCGCCTGCAACGCGGCTTTTCCCGCCGCACGGTGCAATTGCCAATTGCCGAGTTGCACGGTGAGTGCCATCGTCAATGCGCCCACCACCAAGGGCAAGATCCGGCTACGGTGCGGCTTCATCGCACCTGCTCCGCCATGTCACCGGTCGTATTCGAGCCACTGGCCTGAATCACGTGCCCCGCCCTACACTGCGGCAAACCGCGAGGGAGGTTGGCCATGCGCTTCGTCGTCATCGTTTTTCTGCTGCTGATCGTCGCCAGCCTGGGTTCCGCGCTGCTCTTCCTGCTGCGCGACCGTGGGCGTGGCCAGCGCACCGCGCGGGCATTGGCGATCCGTGTCGGGCTGTCGATCGCGCTGTTCGCGCTGCTGATGGCGGGGCTGGCGAGCGGTTTCATCGGTGGCAAGCTCTGACGGCTTCACAACCAGTACACGACGACGAACAACACCAGCCAGACGACGTCGACGAAGTGCCAGTACCACGCCGCGGCCTCGAAACCAAAGTGGTGATCGGCACGGAAATGCCCGGCGAAGGCGCGGCACAACATGACCGTGAGCATGATTGCGCCGACGGTGACGTGCAGGCCGTGAAAACCGGTGAGGAAGAAGAAGGTGGAACCGTAGATGCCGGTGTCCAGCCGCAGATTGAGTTCGCTGTAGGCGTGCAGGTATTCGTAGGCCTGCAGCACGAGGAAAAGCACGCCCAGTGCGATGGTGAGGAACAGCCCGAACTTGAACTGGCCGCGCCTATCCTTCAGCAGGCCATAATGCGCCCACGTTACCGTCGCGCCCGAGGTGAGCAGAATCAGGGTATTGATCGCCGGAATGCCCCACGCGGCCATCGGCGTAAACGGGTCGTGCGCACGCGGGCCGGCGGTGGGCCACTCGCCACCGTAGCCTGGCCACAGCAGTGCCTCGTTGTTGCCGGACGACAGCCACGGCAGCGCCAGCACGCGCACGTAGAACAACACGCCGAAGAAGGCGGCGAAGAACATGATCTCGGAAAAGATGAACCAGCCCATCGACCAGCGGAACGAGGCGTCCACCTGACGGCCGTACTTGCCGCTTTCCGATTCGCGCGCCACCTGCCCGAACCAGCCGAACAGCATGTAGACGAGAATGGCCGCGCCACCGGTGACGAGCCACGGCCCGGCAGCGATCTTGTTCACCCACATGGCCGCACCGGCACCGAGCAGCAGCAGGGCGACCGAACCGAAAATGGGATATTTCGACGGTTCGGGGACGAAGTAGCGTTCCAGAGTCTGAGTCATGCCCATCTCCCACAAAAAAGCCCTGCGCCTTCAGGCACCCGCCAGCCATCGGGCCACCACAGCCAGCACCAGCACGAACACCACACCTGCCAGCACACCGGCGGCGATCACCGCCCTCGGGTCGAGCGAACCGGCGTCCGCGTGATACTCGCGGCGCTTGCGGATACCGGCGAAAGACCACAACACCGCCCGCAACGTGGCCCAGAACCCTGCGCGGCGCGGCGACTCCATCGCGCTGTCTTGCCTTTGCACTACCTGGTACGCCGACCCACTACACCGGTTGCATGACCGGTTGCGCCGTACCCGATTGCATGACGAGCGGCGGCGATGACAAACCGGCCGTCAGCCGCCGCCCCGCGACTTCAAAAAAGGTGTAGGACAAGGTGATGGTGCTCACGTCCGCCGGCAAGTTCGGATCGATCACGAATACCACCGGCATCGTGCGTTTCTCGCCCGCCTTGAGCGTTTGCTGGCTGAAACAGAAGCATTCCATCTTGAGAAAGTACTGCCCCGCCGCCATCGGTCCGTAGCTCGGTACCGCCTGGCCGGTCACCGCCTCCGCGCGGTTGTTCGACACCTCGTAGGCAACCTGAGCCAGTTCGCCCGGGTGTACGCGCAGCGAACGTGTAAGCGGCTCGAAACGCCACGGCAGATCGTGAGCGTTGGCGTCGAACTGGACGACGATGGTGCGCGAAGTATCGACCTGCGAATTGGCCCGCGACACGATCTTCAACACGGCGTCGCGATCCGGCCTGACCAGATTGTTGAGGCCGGTTGCGTCGCAGATTTTGTCGTAGAAGGGCACGAGCAGAAAACCGAAGCAGAACATCACCACAGCCGCGACGCTCAAGCGCACCAGCAGCCTGCGGTTGTCCAGCTCCATACGAGCACTGTGATTCATGATGCTTCTCCCCTCACCTTCGAATGACAACAGCACAAGGCGCCACCGTTCATCTCAACACCGGCGCTTCGGCAAAGCTGTGATACGGCGCGGGCGACGACACCGTCCATTCCAGCCCTTCCGCGCCTTCCCACGGTTTCGCCGGCGCACGCACGCCGCCGCGCACACACTTGACCACGACGACGATGAAGATCAGTTGCGACAGGCCGAAACCGAACGCCCCCACACTCGCGACCGCGTTGAAATCGGCAAACTGCAACGCGTAATCGGGAATACGGCGCGCCATGCCGGCCAACCCGAGGAAATGCATGGGGAAGAAGGTGACGTTGAAGAAAACGATGGACGCCCAGAAGTGCAGCTTGCCGAGCCGTTCGTCCGGCATGTACCCGGTCCATTTCGGCAGCCAGTAGTAGGCGCCGGCGAACAGCGCGAAGAGCGACCCTGCCACCAGCACGTAATGGAAGTGGGCGACGACGTAGTAGGTGTCCTGCACCTGGATGTCGATCGGTGCGATCGAGCAGATCAGCCCGGTGAAGCCACCCATCGTGAACACGAAGATGAAGCCGGTGGCCCATAGCATCGGCGGCTCGAAACTGAGCGAACCGCGCCACATCGTGGCCACCCAGTTGAACACCTTAACGCCGGTGGGCACGGCGATGAGCATCGTCGAATACATGAAGAACAGTTGCCCGGCCGCCGGCATCCCGGTGGTGAACATGTGGTGCGCCCAGACGACGAACGACAGGATCGCGATCGAGGCCGTGGCATAGACCATCGAGGCGTAGCCAAACAGGGGCTTGCGCGAGAAGGTCGGGATGATCTGGCTGACGATGCCGAAGGCCGGCAGGATCATGATGTAGACCTCGGGGTGCCCGAAGAACCAGAACACGTGCTGGTAGAG
>JAVBSY010000105.1:0-2871 GCA_031556475.1 Azoarcus sp. | reverse complement strand
GCTCGGCATCTTCATTCCGCTGATCGTCACCAACTGCATCGTGCTCGCCCGTGTCGAAGCCTACGCGGCGAAAAACAGCCCGATCGCCTCGACGGTAGATGGCACGATGATGGGCCTGGGCCTCGTCTGCGTGCTCGCCGTACTCGGCGGCATACGCGAACTGATCGGCAGCGGCACGCTGTTCTCCGGCATCGAAATGCTCATCCCCGGAACGTCCGCGCTGACGGTGTTTGGCGACGATTACCCAGGCTTCCTCATCGCCATCCTGCCGCCGGGCGCGTTCTTCGCCCTTGGCTGCCTGATCGCCGCCTACAACGCCATCAACACCCGCCTGGCCGCGCGCAGCCGTCCGCATATACAGGGCGGCAATGTTGTACCCGCACCCGACACGGCGGGCGCCACCTGAATGCCGATGGCGATGAAGAAACCCGCCATCGACGAATTCTTTCGCCGCCTCGCCGCCGCCAACCCCGCACCGACAACGGAGTTGGAATACGCCTCGCCGTATCAGTTGCTCGTTGCCGTCGTACTGTCCGCCCAAGCCACCGACAAAAGCGTCAACCTTGCCACGCGCAAGCTGTTCGCCGCCGCGCCGACACCTGAAGCCATGCTTTCGCTCGGCGAGGAAGGCGTTGCCGGCTACATCAGAACCATCGGCCTGTTCCGCAACAAAGCGAAAAACACCGTCGCCCTCTCCCGTTTGCTGCTGGAACGGCACAGCGGCGAAATACCCCATGAACGCGCAGCGCTGGAAGCCTTGCCGGGCGTCGGCCGCAAAACGGCCAACGTCGTTCTCAACACCGTATTCCGCGAACCGACGATGGCGGTGGACACCCACATCTTCCGTCTCGCCAACCGCACCGGGCTCGCGCCCGGCAAGGATGTGCTGGCGGTGGAAAAGGCGCTGCTGCGCCGCGTACCGAAGAATTACCTGCTCGACGCGCACCACTGGCTGATCCTGCACGGGCGTTACGTATGTACGGCACGCAAACCGCACTGCGGCGAATGCCTGGTGCGCGACCTGTGCCTGTTCCGCGACAAAACCACCTGAAGCCAGCCTCCTCCCGGAATATTCCGCTCGATGGGCTTGCTATCATCGCAGCCCTCCGTCCTTGCTTCCGTGGCCTCATGCTTGCGCTCCTGCTCCAGACCTTCGGCATCACAGCCCCCGTGTTTGCCATGCTGTTCCTGGGAGTGTTGCTGCGGCGCGTAGGCTGGATCGATCCGACGTTCATCCAGACCGCCTCGGCACTGGTGTTCAACGCCACCATGCCGGCCATGCTGTTCCTCGGCATCTATCATTCCGATCTACACAACGCGGCACGCCCGGAAGTACTGCTGTATTTCTGCGTGGCAACCCTGGCGGGCTTCCTGCTCGCCTGGGGCTGGGCGATCTGGCGGGTGCCGCGCGAGGACCGCGGGGTCTATACCCAGGGCGCATTCCGCGGCAACAACGGCATCATCGGCCTGGCGCTGGCCACCAGCCTGTACGGCGAGCACGGCCTGGCCCTGGGTTCGGTGCTCGCCGCGCTGGTGATCATCTGCTACAACACACTCTCGTCGGTCGTGCTGGCAATCTACAGCCCGAGCATGAAATCCGATCCCGGAAGCATCCTCAAGAGCGTGCTGCGCAATCCGCTGATCCTCGGCGTACTGGCGGCGTTGCCGTTTTCCTGGTTTCAGATCACGCTGCCGGAATGGCTGCTGACCTCGGCGAACTACTTTGCCCAGATGACGCTACCGCTGGCGCTGATCTGCATCGGCGGCACGCTGTCCCTGGCATCGATGCGGGAAAGCGGCAGCCTGGCATTGAGCGCAAGCCTGATGAAAATGGTCTGGCTGCCCCTGCTCTGCACCTTCGGCGCCTGGCTCTACGGTTTTCGTGGCGCGGAACTGGGCGTGCTGTTCCTCTATTTCGCCAGCCCCACGGCGGCGGTCAGCTACGTGATGGCGCGTATAGCAAACGGTAACCACGAACTGGCGGCATCGATCATCGTGCTCACCACGGTAACGGCGGCAGTGACCACCAATATCGGCATTTTCCTGATGCAGTGGGGCGGCTGGATATAGCGAGCGATTGTCGCTGCGTACATGAGGTAGCCCCAGCAGTCGTTCCTGACTGTCGCTAAAAGTACCGAATCGACGACGGCAACCCGTTGTCATCTCACGACTTGACAGCCGCGGTCAATCTTCAAATCCATAGCGCACTCCCCGGCTACGCCCAGCCATAAAGAGTTGATCAAAAATACATATACATATAGGATTCAGATAAGCACTATCGTCTGTCATCAAATTCGAGCGCATCCAACCCAGCCAGTCCCCTTATTCAACAGGAGCGTCTATGAGTGGCAAGCCCGCTGCGCGTATGGGCGACGGCATCGCCAACAGCAAGATCATTCAGGGCTCACTCACGGTACTGATCGGCAGCCAGGGCGGGGTCGCCTGCTCGTCCTGCCCCGGCGGTGTTTCCGTGGGCAATCCAGTCAATCCACTGCTGGGTGCCAAAGTGTTTGGTGGCGAAGTCGATATTGCGTTGCCCGGCCCGCTCCCGTTCATCATCTCGCGCGACTACTCCAGCTACCAGACCGCCACCCCCGCCCCTGTCGGCCTGCTCGGCCCCGGCTGGTGGCTCCCCCAGGAACCCACCCTCAGCCTTGGCGAAGAGGTCCTCACCCTCAACGACACCAAAGGGCGCAGCATCCACTTCGAAGCGCTCGCTCCCGGCGAACTCACCTACAGCCGCTCGGAAAATCTCTGGCTCATCCGTGGCGGATGCGACACCCTTGACCCCCACACCCTACCCGGCGCACGCCTGGCTGTCGCCTGGCAAAGCCTCACCCCCGAACTACGGCGCAACGAAAGCCTTATCTT
>JAVBSY010000150.1:0-9982 GCA_031556475.1 Azoarcus sp. | reverse complement strand
CTCGGCGGCCTGATCGTCATCGACTTCATCGACATGGAGTCGCAGAAAAACCAGCGCGAAGTCGAAAACCGCCTGCGCGAAGCCCTGCATTACGACCGCGCCCGCGTACAGACCGGCAAGATCAGCCGTTTCGGCCTGCTCGAACTGTCACGCCAGCGCCTGCGCCCGGCGCTGGCCGAAACCAGCTACATTCCGTGCCCGCGCTGCAACGGCACCGGTCATATCCGCAGCACCGAATCCTCCGCGCTGCACATCATCCGCATCCTCGAAGAAGAGGCGATGAAGGACAACACCGGCGCGGTGCACCTGCAGGTGCCGGTCGATGTCGGCACCTTCCTGCTCAACGAGAAGCGGGTCGACATTGCCCACATCGAGATGCGCCACAAGGTGCAGCTCATCATCGTGCCCAACCGCCACCTGGAAACGCCGCAGCACGAAATCGTCCGCCTGCGCCATGACCAGTTGAACCAGGAAGACATCGCCCTGGCCAGCTACCAGATGGTGCAAAAGCCGGCAGAAGAGGAAGCGCGCACATCGTCCAAGAACGGCGACAAGCCGGCTCGCCAGGAAGCGGCGGTAAAGAGCATTTCGCCCGAACAACCCGCTCCGGTCGTGGAACGGTCTGTCGAAACCCCGCCGGCCCGCCCAGGCGTGCTTGCCCGCCTGATCGGCCTGCTGTTCGGCAGCTCCACGCCGGCGCCGGCTACGCCGCCGGTGACGGAAACCGCGCCGAAGCGTGAAAGCCGTTCGCGCGGCGAGCGTGGCGATAACCGCCGCGGAAGCGGTGGCAATGGCCGCAATCGCCGTGACGGCGAAGGCCAGGGTGGCCGTTCCGGCAGGCGTGACGAGCGCGGAGAGAGCGGCGAGCGTGAGCGTCCCCAGCGCGCGTCGTCGCAGACATCGGAAAAAGGCGAGCGTGCCGAACGTTCCGAGCGCCCTGAACGTTCGGAGCGTGGTGAACGCAGTGAGCGGGCGGAACGCGGCGAGCGCACCGAACGCGGTGAAGGCGGCCGCACGCGCGGCCGTGGCCAGCGCAACGCGCAGCGCACGGAAGAAGCTCAGGACAAAGTAGCCCAGGACAAAGCAGCCGCAGCGGAAACGAATCAGGTGAGTACATCCACTGCCGTGGCCTTGCCGGTTGCCACCTTGCCCATGGTCATTCCGCAGGAAAAAGCCGTGGTCGAAAACGTGGCTGCCGCCGGTGACGAAGCCGCGCCGGAAAAACGCCGCCGCCGCAGCCGTGGCGGCCGGCGTGACCGGCGTGGCGCGGAAGACCAGGCGACGTCTGTCGAACAAAGCGCCGAGCAGATCGTGGCGGGTGAAGAATCCGACACCGTGACCGCTGCCGTCGAGACCGTCACCGGTTCCGTAGCCGCTTCCGCTGTCGATACGGGTCTGGCTTTCCCTGTGCTCACGGACGATGCGAGCCAGGACCCTGTGGCGCAACCTGCCCAAAACGAGCACTTTGCGCAGGCGGCCGAGCCTGCGCCAGAGCCGGTGCCGGTCTCCACCCCGTCGGCTGTCGCCGACGAGGCCCCCGTTGCCGTCGCCCAGGTGGAACCGGTCGAAGCAGTGCCGCTGCCGGTCGCCATCGCGCGGTTGCAGGCTGTGCAGTCATCGTTGCCGTTGATGCCGACCGATCCGGCTGATGCCGCCGAGCCGGCCGAGAATGTGGATGCGCTTGAAACGGCTGGTACCGCCGAACCTGACGCGCCGGTCTTTATGATGACGGCTTCGGTCGAGGCCGTGGTGCAGAACAAGGCTCCTGCCCCCGCTCCAGTGGTTCCGCCCGCCGCGCCGATTCACCTCGATTTCCCGCTTTCCGATAGCGGGTTGACCCTGATCGAGACGAGCCACGATAAACAAGCGGCATTTGGCTCCGGTGCGCCGGAAGAGCCGAAGCGGCTCGGCCGCAAACCGCGCGTGCGCCAGGCGGTTGTCGACGAGCCCCTGCAGCAGGTGGAAACCCACGACAAATAAGCTGCGATTGCGCGTCATGAAAAAGCCGCCTGCGGGCGGCTTTTTCATTGGGCATGCCGCTTCCCGTGTCACCATATCCATTCCATGACGTCGCCAGAAAGGAATTCCATATGTTCATCACGCAGAAACGTTTTCGTTCCTTTTTCTTGATGGGATGTGCCGCTTCGCTGCTTCTGTCGTTGCCCATCGGCGAAGTGCAGGCGCAGACGGCTTCCCCCGCTTTTTCCAACCCAGCGACGCTTTCCAAGCCTCCGGGCTACACGCATGTCGTGGAAATCGCCGGGGCGCACCGCACCGTCTACATCGCGGGACAACTCGGGCTCGACCGTGAAGGAAAACTCGTCGGCGCACCCGGCGACTTCAAGGCGCAGGCACGGCAAGCCTTCGAGAACATCAAGGCGGCGCTCGATTCCGTCGGTGGCTCCTTCGGGCATATCGTGAAGATCAACATGTACCTCACCGACATGAAAAACCAGCTTCCAGTGCTCAGGGAAGTTCGGGATTCGTATATCAATACCGCGGCGCCACCGGCCAGCACGACCGTGGAAATTTCCAGGCTGGCCCTGCCGGGCGCGTTATTTGAAATCGAGGCGATCGTGATACTGCCGCCACGCCCCTGAATCGTCCGGCGCGAAAGGGCAGGGCGAGGGCATATGGAACATGCGATTTCCCTTTTGTTCCGGGCCCTCCGCTCGATGGCCGACGGCTGCGATTGCTGCCGGAATGCCCTCGCCGGGCTCTGGAACACGAGATCCCCGGCGCGGCGCATGGGGTGTTAGGGGGTGGATTGTCCTCAATGAGCGTAAACTTGTTTCAGGCCTGTACAGCGTCTTGGACCGATGATCGCCGGAAACGTGACCCGTTTCCCCGTTTTGTTGCGGCGCAACTGAACCGTGGCAGGGCGGCGATGATCCAAGGATATGTACAGCGGGCGTTTGCGCACGGGGGCGAAATCCTGTTCTGATTGGCGTTGGCGTCCATACGAAACTCTCTATCGATGACGGAGGAATCGTGTTGACCGAAATTTCGACGACTCGACAGCAAGAGCGGGAATCGATTGCCCAGGATGCCGCCCAGGACGACGCCTGTTACCCATGGATACTCTCGCTCGATGCCGACGGTATGCCGCATCGCTGGATATCCTGGCAAGCCGCCTGCCACTACCACGCCCGCGACATGGTGGCCTGGAGCATCGGTGAGCGCGAATTTCACTTCTTCGGCGGCATTTGCCGCGCCACCGGGCTGCGTTCGCACATTGCCACGCAGAGCATCATCGCCATCAAGGGCCGTTTCCACGCCGGCGCGTCGAATCACATTCCCCCGCTGAACAACCGCGAACTGTTCCGCCGCGACCGCCACCTGTGCGGCTATTGCGGCCATCGCCTGCCGGGCAGCCAACTGACCCGCGACCACGTATCGCCGGTTTCACAAGGCGGGCGCGATATCTGGATGAACGTCGTGACCGCGTGCCGGCCGTGCAATCAGCACAAAAGCGGCCGCACGCCGGAGCAGGCGGGCATGGCGCTGTTGTATGCGCCCTACGTGCCGAACAAGGCCGAATATCTGATCCTGTGCAACCGCAATATCCTGGCCGATCAGATGGATTTCCTTGCCCGCCACATTCCGCGCCAAAGCCGCTTGCGCCAAGGTTGAAGCACGGCGATTCGCGCGCGCAGCTTCGAATCCTGCCCTATTGCGCCGGTTCGGATGCGCCGTAAGCAGATTCCTGCGGGGAAGGGCTGGCAGGCTGTGTTGGCGTGGATTGCATCACTTCGAGCCGTTCCGCTGCCGCAGCGGTTTGCGCCCGCACCACGGCGATGCCGGCGAACAGCCCGAACGCCACGCCGCATACGATTGCGAGCAGCGTGCCCAGCCATGTCCACCCGCGCTTTCGCATCGTTTTCCTCTGCCGTGCCGTATGTCTGTTGCCGCTTGGACGGCGGCGGGGGGTCACCGTTCCGACGCGGTGTGGTCTTCTTTCAGCGTTTTCAGCAAGTGCGCGGCGACGAGGCCATTCACTAGTCCGAACAGCACGGCCGCCGCGATGAACACGGGGAGCAGGTAGAACACGCCGTCGTGCGGCACCAGCCACAGGCGGGCGATGACGAGCTGTGCGCCGATGTGGGCGGCGGCGGCCAATATGCTGTGGCTCACCGGGCCGAACCAGCGCGCAGGCAGGCGGATGGCCGCGCCCAGCGTAAACAGGCTGGCCAACGCGCCGCCGAGACTGAGGAAGAAACCGGGGGCGAGAAACTGACCGAGCAACAGGCTGCTTGCGAACACGCGCAGCAAGGCCACCCACGCTGCGTCGCGCCAGCCCCAGCGGGCCAGCACGACAAGCGTGACGATGTTGCCCAGCCCCGGCTTGACGCCCGGCAGCGGCAGCGGAATCGCCGCTTCGGCCACGGTGAGCAGGATCGCCGCTGCCGCGTGGCGCGCCACACGTCGATCCTCCGCGGTGGGGCGCAGCTCAATAGTTGAGGGTGTCATAGTCGGCGCCGCGCCCGGTCAGAACCAGACTGACTTCATTGGGGGCGCAGATCGCCACCGCGCCGGCGCGGGTCAGCCAACCCTGGCGCACACAATACTGGCGCGGGCCGGGATCGGCGGCGACACGGGCGCGGCCGGGCTGGATTTCGATTTGCGTGATGCCGAGCGGCCCCGGCACCTCGATGATGCGTGCCTGGGATAAACCGGCCGTGGCAAAAACCTTGCCGCCCATGCGAATCACCGCGCCATCCGGGGCGCCGCCGCGCCATAGCTGCGTGACGCACCAGGCGGCCAAAGCCAGCCCCAGCACGGCAATCAACACGTCGCCGGGGCGCAGCAGTGCGCGCCAGTCCGCCCAGCGTGGGTGTATCCAGCGGAGATTACGCGCCGCCACCCGCTGCCCGATCCGCCACGCGCCGTGCCGCCGAACGGTGACGCACGATGACGCGCGCATTGTCGCGGAAGCGCCGCCCCAGCCACTCGGCGAAATACACCGAACGGTGCTGGCCGCCGGTGCAGCCGATGGCAACGGTCAGGTAGCTGCGGTTGTCGCGCATATAGGCGGGCAGCCAGTTGGCGACGAAGCGGCGGATGTCCTCGGCCATGCGGCCGACTTCGGGGATTTTCTCGAGAAAGGCGATCACCGGCTGATCGCATCCGGTCAGCGGACGCAACACCGGGTCGTAATGCGGATTGGGCAGGAAGCGAACGTCGAAGACGAGGTCGGCGTCCATCGGGATGCCGTATTTGAAGCCGAAGGACTGGAACATCAGCGTCAAGCCTTCGCCTTCTTCGACATCGATGAAATCCTTGATCCAGGTGCGCAGCGTGTTCGCGTGCAGGTCGCTGGTGTCGATGCGGTGGCCGAGCTCGGCGATCGTGGCCAGTTCCTCGCGTTCGCGCTCGATCGCCTCTTCCAGCGACAGGCCCTGTGCGTTCAGCGGGTGGCGCCGGCGTGTTTCGGAAAAGCGCGCGATCAGCACGTCGTCGCGCGCTTCGAGGAAGATGAAGCGCAGATCCTGCACGATGCCGCGCAATGCCTCCAATTGCTGCGGCAACGCGGCGATGCTCGAACCCGAGCGCATATCCGCCGCCACCGCGACGCGCTGATAGCCCGCGCCGCGCAGTTGCGCGACGAGCTGCGGAAGCAGCGCCACCGGCAGATTGTCGACGGTGTAGTAGCCCGCGTCTTCCAGCACATTCAGGGCGATACTTTTACCCGAGCCGGACAAGCCGCTAATCAATACGATCTGCATGGCGTCATTTCGTTACAGACAACGCTGCCACTATAACGCAGCCTTTGCGCACTGCGCAGCCTTCGCTGCGTAGCCCTCGCACCGCGTACCTTCACGTACCGTGCGGTTTTCGCGCCGCGATCAGGTCCGCGCCCTGGCGCCGGGCCACACCGGCGCGTTCCAGTTCGGCAACGAGCCAGGCGGCGAGCGTGTCCGCCGTCATGCCGAGAAAGCGCGCGTTGGCGTCGCGGTACAGCGGCGTGGCGGCAAGGTGGCCCGGCAGCGTGTCGAGCGCGATGCGGCGGCGGTGGAGCAGGTCGAAGGTGATGCCGCCGCGGATGGCATTGCGTGCCATGCGCTCGCCATTGGCCTCGAATGCGGCAAGGCGGGCGAAGGCGCGCTCGAGCGCGTCGTCGAACTCGGCGAAGGGCGCGCCGTGGCCGGGGATGACCGTATCGACGGCGAGCCGGCCGATCGCTTCGAGCGTGCGTCGGGCGGCGCCGACCCCGTCGCCGGTGCCGAGCACGTCCGCGAACAGAATGCCGAAGCCGTCGCGCCACAAGGCGTCGCCCGAAACGAGCACGCGCTTGTCCGGGGCGTAATACATCAACGCGTCCATGGCATGCCCGGGCGCCGCGTGAGCCTGCCACACGAGTTCGCCGGCAACGAAAGTGTCGCCGGCGGCGAATGTACGGTCGTGGCGGAAGCGCTCACAGGCCTGCGCCATGACGCTCAGCAGCAAGGCCGTCTCGTCCCAGTCCGCGATGGCCTGCGCGGCGCCTTCCGGTACCACGATCTCGCAGCCGAAAGCACGCTGCACGGCGGCGTTGCCGCCGATGTGGTCGGAATGCGCGTGGGTATTCACCAGCCGCGCCAGCTGCCGCCCGGCCAGGGCCTCGTGCAGCAAGGCAAGGGTTTGCGCGGCGTGGCTGACGTAGCCGGAATCGATCAGCGTGGCTTCGCCGTTGTCGCCGTCGACCAACAGGACGTTGTTCGACGACAGCCAGCCGCGTTCGAGCACATGCAGCGTCCTGGGCAGGCGAGGGGCGTTCAATCGCTGCCCCCGCCGACCTGTTCGGCGACGTTGGCCGGCAGTGGTGTGGCGGTATCGCTGCGGGGGGCGGGAGGCGGGGTGGGGGTCGGAATGCCGCTGATTTCTTCCGCGCCGCGCCCACAGCCCATGCACACGCCGGTATCCCAGTCGATCATGCACATGCCGAGGCAACCGGGGTCGCCGCTCATGGCCGCGTGGCCGCCGGTGCGTCCGGGGCCTGGGGGGCGGTGCGTTCGCGTTCGGCCACCGCGGCGAGAATGCGGCGTTTTTCGTCGTCGCCCGCCCGGCTCCAGGCAATGATTTCTTCCAGCGTGCGCCGGCAGCCGTCACATTGTCCCGTGTCGGGGTTCATGCGGCAGACGTCGATACAGGGGGATTCGATGCTCACGGCTTCTCTCTTCGGGTAAGCGGTCACGACTTTTATGGGCCGTCGTGTACCTTGGTGTGTATCTGCAGCCATTTTACGGCGATGAGCCGCCGCCGGCCTACAATTGCCGGCTTTCGCGAATGCGCTGGGCCACCACGGGCGTGTGGTATTGCGCCATCGCCCGCAGCAGCGCCGGGGCGTCGTCCGCGCTCAGCAGCAACTGGCGGTTTTCCGGTTTCATGAAACCTTCCTCCACGCCGCGTTCGAGTAGTTGCACCAGCGGCGCGTAGTAATTGCAGGTATCGATCAGGCCGATCGGCTTGGTGTGAAAGCCAAGCTGTGCCCAGGTCAGGATCTCGAACAGTTCCTCGAAGGTACCCAGGCCGCCCGGCAGCGCGATGAACGCGTCGGCCAGCTCGGCCATGCGCGCCTTGCGCGCGTGCATGGAATCGACGATCTCCAGCCGCGTCAGCTTCTCGTGGCCGACTTCCCATTCCAGCATCACGCGCGGTATGACGCCGATCACGGTGCCGCCGGCCGCCAGCGCGGCGTCGGCCACCACGCCCATGAGGCCGACATTGCCGCCGCCATAAACGAGCCCGATCCCCTTTTCCGCCAGCAGGCTGCCCAGCCCGACCGCCAGTTCGCGGTACTCGGGACGGTGGCCCGTGCGGGAACCGCAGAAAACGCATATCCGCCGTATCTCGCCCATTCTCCTCGTCTCTTTCTTGTCGTGTGCTTTTCAGGAAATTCAGAAACTAGAAACCGCCGCTTTCCAGCCAGCGCTCTATTTGTGGCAGACGGTCCACACCCCAGAAAGGTTCGCCGTCGATGACGATATAAGGCGAGCCGAACACGCCCGCTGCCAGCGCCGTGTCGCAGGCTTCGCGCAAGTGTTGCTTCAGCGCTTCGCCGTCGAGCGCGGCGTCGAGCGCGACAGCGTCCCCGCCCGCGGCGGCTGCGAGTTCGACGACCAGCGGGCGTTGCGAGATATCGCGGTTATCGACGAAATAGGCGCGGAGCGTGGCGCGGGCGAAGCGGCGGGCGAGTGCCGGATCGCGCTCCGCGAGAAAGTAAAAGGCTCGTGCCGCCTGCTGCGAACTTAGCGGGAAAGTGTCCGGCTTGCGGTAGGGGATGCCGAGAAAGCGCGCGCTGCGGGCGATGTCGTTGAGCGAGTACGGCCCCTTCATCGGTATGAGCGGCAGCGGATCGGTGCCGAGCACCTTGTTCACCGCGCCGAGCAGAAAGGGGCGCCAGCGCACCTCGCGGCCGTGGCGGGTGGCGACGGCGTCGATCCGTTCGCTCATGAAATAGGCGAAGGGCGAGGAAAAATCGAACCAGAAATCGATCGGTGAAACAACGGCAGAATCAGTGGGGGCGGAACCCGTCATCGTGAATACTCCCGGCAGATGAAGACGCCATGCTGCGGCGGGGGAGGGTACCCCCGCCGCAGCATGGCGTGCTGCAACAATGAAAAACGGACGAACGCGTCAGAGCGCGAGCGCGCGTCCGATCACCAGGCGCTGGATGTCGCTCGCGCCTTCGTAAATCTGGCACACGCGCACGTCGCGGTAAATGCGCTCAACCGGGAAGGCGTTCACGTAGCCGTAGCCGCCGTGGATCTGGATGGCGTCGGAACACACTCTTTCCGCCATCTCCGACGCGAACAGCTTCGCCATCGACGCTTCCTTGAGACACGGCCGCCCGGCATCCTTCAGGGTGGCGGCATGCCAGACGAGCTGGCGTGCCGCTTCCAGTTGCGTGGCCATGTCGGCAAGGCGGAAATTCACCGCCTGATGCTCGAAGATCGGCTTGCCGAAGGTTTCGCGCTCATGGGCGTATTTCACCGCGGCTTCCAGCGCCGCGCGCGCCATGCCCAGACACTGCGAGGCGATGCCGATACGTCCGGCTTCGAGGTTGGACAAGGCGATCTTGTAACCCTCGCCTTCGGCCCCGAGCAGCGCATCGAGCGGAACGCGGCAGTTCTCGAACAGAATCTGCGCGGTGTCGGAGGCGCGCTGCCCCATCTTTTCCTCGACGCGGGCAACGACGTAGCCCGGCGTGGCGGTCGGCACGAGGAAGCAGGAAATGCCCTTCTTGCCCGCTGCCTTGTCGGTGACGGCGAAGACGATCGCAATGTCGGCATGCGTGCCGGTGGTGATGAACTGCTTCTCACCGTTGAGCACCCAGTGGTCGCCGTCCCGTACCGCGGTGGTACGGATGGCCGAGGCGTCGGAGCCCACATGCGGCTCGGTCAGGCAAAAGCAGCCCAGCGCCTCGCCGCGCGCCAGCTTGCGCAGCCACTTGTCCTTCTGCGCCGTGCTGCCGTAACGCGAGGGGATGCCGCAGGCGAGCGAGTTTTGCACGCTGACGATCGTCGACGTGGCGCCGTCGCCGGCGGCGATTTCCTCGATCGCCAGCACCAGGCTCATGTAATCCAGGCCGGCGCCGCCCCATTCCTCGGGCACCGTCATGCCCATCGCGCCCAGTTCGCCCAGCCCGCGCAGCGCCTCGGCCGGGAAAGTGTGATCGCGGTCCCATGCGGCGGCAAACGGCGCCAGTTGCTCCTGCGCAAAAGCGCGGATGGAATCGCGGATCATTTCCTGTTCGGATGTCAGGATCATTATGCGGCACCCCCGATTTCGATCGCCATCGCCGTCGCTTCGCCGCCGCCGATGCACAGGCTGGCCACGCCGCGTTTCTTGCCGTACTTGCGCAGCGCGCCGATCAGCGTCACCAGGATACGGGCGCCCGAAGCGCCGATCGGGTGGCCGAGCGCGCACGCGCCGCCGTGCACGTTCACCCTGTCGTGCGGCAGCGCCAGTTCCTTGATCGCCGCCATCGTGACAACGGCAA
>JAVBSY010000017.1:0-17923 GCA_031556475.1 Azoarcus sp. | reverse complement strand
TGAAGGCCGGCCGAGCGGAAAAAACGCATCCCCTCATGCCGAGGTGGTGGAATTGGTAGACACGCTGGTCTTAGAAGCCAGTGCCTTGCGGCGTACGGGTTCGAGTCCCGTCTTCGGCACCATGACATTGCCATGCAATGTCGAGTAATTTGCACTAATCTCATACATTTAAAGGGCCTTGCGCTCTTTTGGCTTGGTGCAAAAAATCACAATCCCTGGCACAAAACAACAAATTGGCGCATTTTTTGCCCCATCTGCGCACCATGGATTGCACCAGAATGGCTACCTTCACCAAGCGCGGCGGATTAACGCGCGGCGCGACTTCATCGATCGCGTCTGCCTGTCGAAAGACTACACGTTGTCGGAGAAGCGGATGCTGATCAGGCAGGAAGAAGAGAAGGAGCCGCAAGCTATGCGGGATGTATTTGGGGATATTCAAGACCCAGACCGTGAAGACGCGTGATCGTCAGAGGGTGGCCTGATCCGCTGGCTATTTCTGGCCAGTGGCACCGAGGCGATCGAGGTGGCCTGAATGAACCTGCATCGGCTGGCGAGGCAGCTATCGGTCGAGCCTCGGAACTCAATCTATGACCAATAAATGCACAGATCGTCCCCCTGTTTTGTGTCAGCCTGCTAACATCGTGCAGACATAGGCAGTTTTCTGCCGTATCGGAAGATGATCTTCTGCCACCAGATCCGGATTCGCCGAATGAGCCAGAACGCTGGTTCCGTACTTTTTTTGATCACCCAATTGCTCTTGCCGCTCGGGGTGGGTTTTTCCCTATGCAAGTCCAAGGATATTCCGTTTGACTCGTGGATGGCGAGCGGAATCGGTCTCGTCTGCTTGGGCGTGGCACTTTTCGTCTTCACCGGCCTATTTAATTTGCCGACTCATGTCAGGTGGCAGGGTATGGTGGCCGATCGATCGCTAGGTTTGGTTGTCGGACCCATCACAATAGCCATCGGCGTCGTTATCGCGTTTCTCGCCCATCGTTTTGAAGGTTTGGACGACTGAAAGAATCCGGCAATCAAGCGCTGCCGCTGGGTGTGCCGGGGTAGTTTTACAATACGTGGTCAGAATGACATCCGATAAATCGAATTTGATTATTCGTAAATGGTTGATTGAATGACGACAGGTGAAGAAATTCGGCTGGGTGTATGTTTCTTTCTACTGCCGGCCTGCATCGCCTTGGCCTATGCAAAATTTGGCGAGACTGGCTCTCGGGATTGGAGATTCGGCGGTATATTTTTCATCTGTATCGGCATGGCGCTGCTGATTTTCGCCTGGGGGTTGGGGTGGCCAATTCCCTCCAGATCGGACCCCGGAGTCAATCCCTCTGCCGGGTTGCGAAACGGCATGATAGGCGTTGTGATTGGTTTGCTGATCCTGGGATATAACCGATATTTCCGTCACGATGACGACGATTGACCTGCTATGGCGGTGCATCAGAAAGCCTGCATGTCCCGCTTGCGAGCGGTCAGGGCGATGGCCAGGGGGCGAGGCGGGGCAGGCTTGGTGGGTGATTGAAAGATGAGGGCAGGGAGGCAAGGCCTCCCTGTTTTGCCATGCCTCGATGAAGCATTTTCGAATTGCGCTGTAGCTGGCCCGATAATTCCAGGTATCGCGGTACGGGTTTGAGTGTGGAAAACCGCCTGATGGCGGCACCTCATGCCAAGATGCTGAGTTTGAGCTTTTCCGCGATCATCGCGATCGCGCGTTGCGCGCGCACGCTGTTACCGAGTGGATCGAGTGGAGGCGAAAAAGCGGCGATTGCCAACTCGCCCGGTGCAATCGCGAGCACTCCGCCGCCGACACCGCTTTTCGCGGGCAGGCCCACGTTATAGAGCCAATCGCCGCTGCCGTCATACATGCCATTGAGCGCCATCTCCGCGAGCATGCGCGGTACATGGTCTTCCGCAACGAGACGCTGACCCGTTTTCGGATGGACGCCGCCCGCGGCGAGCACGCCGCCCATCATGCCGAGATCCTCGGTTGTGACTGCGACCGAACACTGACGCGTATAGATGTCGGTGGCCTCCGTGGGATCGCTGTAGAGATAGCCGTAGCTCTTGAGCAGCCATGCAATGCCGCGGTTGTGCTCGTTGGTGTCGGATTCGGACTTGTATACGTCTTGATTCACGCTGAGCGCGCGCCCCGCGAAGGCGCTCATCTGGCCGATGATCTTCTGCCAGCGTTCATCGGGCGATGTCGCTTTCAGTAAGCTTGTTGTCGCGATCGCTCCCGCGTTGACAAAGGGGTTGAGCGGACGGCCCTGATGCAACTCTATCGCTTCCACGGAGTTGAAAGGCAAGCCCGTCGGCGAGGCGCCGATCTTGGCGCGCACCGCGTCTGGCCCCACATCCGCCATGGCGACCGAGAGCGTGAAGAGCTTGGAGATCGATTCAATAGCAAATGCATAGTCCGTGTCGCCGGCCTTGTACGTCCGTCCGTCAGGCGTCACCGCAACGATACCGAACAGGCCGGAAGGAACCTTGGCAAGATATGGAATGTAGTCGGCATTCTTGCCGTCCTTGACTGATTTGACGGCGGAATGAGCCTCATCGATCGCGGCTTGAATATTTTTCGCATCCAGCGATCTCGTGGTGGAGGCAGAGGCGGAAGCCGCGCCCACGAGCGGCAAGGTGGCCGTGGCTGCAAGGGTTTGAAGGAAGTAGCGCCTGTTGTTTCCCGGAAACGTATTCATGGAAATTCTCCAGAATGTCGCGCAGATCGAAGGAGGCATTGCAAACCGCGCTGGCCGGATATTTCATTCGGAGCGATGCGGTTTGCCGTTGACACCCACTGCCTGACCCGGTTCCGCGATCGCTGCCCAATTTGAAGGGTTGGTTTTTTTATATTGTTTGCGTGCTTTTTGCGTATGCGGCAGCGTCGTGGTTTTTGGAATTGCGTTTAAGATTTGGCAGGAAAAGGGTGAGTTCTTCGGCAATTCCCTGGCTTTTGCGGAAGTCATTCGTTTGAGTCCGACGGTCAGTATGGTTGGCGGCATGTGACCAGCCGGGGGTGAAAAAGGTGACAGACATCCGTTTATGCCCCGAATTACAGCTATCGGGTTTTGCCAGAAGAAGGGATCTGAAATATTTTTTGAAATTGTTCGATGGAATCGGATATGAGTATCTTGCTTCAAGATTTCCCATAAAAAATTGTTCATTCATGATGCGTAACCCGCATTGGTGAAAGACGTACAGGACGCATGAGCAGGCCGGAATCCATTGCTTGCCATTCAGCATGCTTCATCGGCTGGCGGAAAAAGTACCGGGTTGGCGGAGGGCGCTCCAACGTGTTGAACACCTGGGATAACTTGGGGAACAATGCGCGGGCTACCGAGCTGAAAATTATGACGAAATGGGCAGAGCGAAGAAAAGTACGGAATGGAATGCCTCCGGTGGCGTTCTTTTCTCGTCTTCCGCGTTTGTTCCGCCTTTTTGTCTGTGTGGCCTTTCAGATGCCATCTGCACTAGCGCCGCCATGCTCGCGCCTGCTTTTGCGTGCAACTGGTCGCCTATCTCAGCGTCGGCGGCGCGTCCTACATCGGCGTCGACAGCATCGTGCTTTGCCACAAGCTGGCGTGGGCATCGCCGGTTTTTTTATTTTCTGCGCGAGAATGCCGGGTTTCCTGGCTGTGCCCGTGCTTTCTGGCGTTTGCGTTCGTCGTGGCGTCGTTCTGGCTGGTTCTGCATTTTGGCTTCGTCGCGAATCACGGCTGCGTTTTCCGTTTTTGACCATATCAACCGATCATGCCTACCTTTCTCGTCATTCTCGCGGTTTATTTCCTCGCCAACTTCTGGCTGATAGGCCGTCTTTTTTTCGCCCTGCAGGGCGCGGGAGTCTTCCGCGTCGTTTTCTGTCTGGTGCCGGTGCTCCTGCTTTCCGCCTATCCCCTGTCGCGCATGTCCGACGGCAACGGCATCCTGGAAAGAACGTTCGCCTTCGCCGGTTCCTTCTGGATTGGTCTGGCGCTGTATGCGTTTTTGCTGCTGCTAGCCGTCGATCTGTTCCGCTTGCTGAACCGGGTCTTTTATTGGTTCCCGCAACTCATCGATGGTGCGCCTGCCATCCGCTACGCAGCCTGCGCGGCAATCGCCGGCGGCGCGTTGCTGATCTGCCTTGCCGGCTGGGTCAATACCCGCTGGCCAGTACTGCGTGAAATCGAGATTTCCGTTCCCCGTGCAGGTTTTGCGTCGCCGCCCGATACGTTGACTGTCGCCGCGATTTCCGACATCCACCTCGGGCGTGTCGTCTCCGCCGCGCATTTCGACAAACTGGTCGGCCTCATCGAACCGCGCCATCCCGATCTCGTGCTGTTTCTCGGCGATGTCATCGACGATTTCCCTGGTCTTGACGAGGAAGCGATGAAAACCACGCTCGCGCGCCTATCTCCGCCGCTGGGCGTGTGGGGCATTCTCGGCAACCACGAATACATCGCCGGTGACGCCGAGCGGAGTGTGAGAATCCTGGAACGAAGCGGCATCCGCATGCTGCGCGACGGCTGGGCCGCGCCGGGTGGAAAAGTCCTGCTCGTTGGGCGCGACGACCGCTCGATCGAGCGCTTCAACGGCAAACACCGTGCCGAGTTGCCCGATCTCATGGCGACCGTACCCGGCGAACAGCGCCGCCTGCCATTCATCCTGCTCGATCATCAGCCATTTCATCTCGAAGAGGCGGAACAGGCAGGCGCACTGCTGCAACTCTCCGGACACACGCACAATGGACAACTCTTTCCGGCCAACTTCGTCGTCGGCGCACTCTACGAAAACGCCTACGGCCCCTCCCGGCGCGGCGCGACGAATTACTGGGTATCGGGAGGCGGCGGCACTTGGGGCCCGCCGGTGCGCACGGTCGGCCGGTCGGAAGTACTGCTGATCACGTTGCGTTTCGTTTAGCCACTTGTCTGGCGCGCCGGTTGAGGTCGTTTTTCTGGCCCCTATCGTGAGGGGAGAATGTGTCCGGAAGATTGGGGCGGTTTGTACTGCATTGTTTTTGTTCGTCTGATGCTACCTGTCGCCATCAAGGTTCGATCAGGTCGATGACAGGCTTTGGATTTGCGGCGCGGGCTGCTTCTTTCCGAGGAAGCAGCCCGCGCTAGTGGCAAACGCGTTATGCCGTTTTACGGCTGGTGGATTTTCTGCGCAGACCAAGTCCCAATGCGCCGATTCCGAGCAAAGCGAGGCCGGCTGGCTCAGGAATCGCATTGCCGCCGCAGGCGGGCTGACCTATACCGCCGCAACCGGAGAAGCTGCCACCCTTGATGAATACGGCGGAGTCCAGGGATGTGTCGGAAGCGTCGGCGATGGCGAGGTACATCGTATTGACTACGCCCGCAGTCACAGGGGCGATCAGCGTGAATACCGTCGTCAGACCATTCAACTGTGTGTCGATGGTGGGGTTGCTGGTTGGATTGTCGCGGAAATACTGGCAGTTGCTTTCGTTGACGTGATTCGCCGGTTGCCCTGCACCGGTTGGGCCGCCGCAATTGACGGTGTTGATCGCAACCGGGCTGTTGGTGCCGGGAACCAGCGCGTAATTGATGCCATTGACCAAGAATGCAAAAACGTCGTTGAACTGAGAGTTGGTGTATTGGTTATATTCTTCCGATCCGAATACGTAGCTGAACTGGACGAAATCGCTGGTTGGAATGAAGTCGAAAGACAGCACCGACGCGTTGTTGGTGTTAATACCGATGATGCTCGTCAGTATGCTGTCCCCGGGGGCGCCGTTGTTCACGGAGTAGCCGGCGTGATTGTTCGGGCCGGTGACAAACGAGGCATCGCCGCTGGTCATGACGACCCCGCCATCGAAACCGATGATGCCGGAACCGCCGGAGAACAGGCCGGATGCAGAATTGGCGCCAATGTACTGCACGTTGGAAACGGTGATTCCGCTGTTGCTGCCCAGCAGGGAGTTAACCAGATCCAGCGCGGTCAGGCCGCTGGTCAGATCGCTGGTGACCAAGCCGGCATGAGACGCGCCGGAAAAGCCAAACAATGCCGTCATGGTAGCGGCAACAATCGTTTTCTTCATTGATGATGTCCTTTATGGTTTGCCAGTTCTGTTCGAACCCATAGCGGGGCAGGCACTATCGAGAATGCACGATCCGGTAAATCGGTTCTCACAACGCATATTGAATAGAAATTTTCAATCGATATGCGTTGAAAGAATGCCAATTCCAAATAATCGGCTCGGCTCGTTTAAAATAAGCCAGTGTATTATAAATATCTTTCTGGAATAGTGCCCATTTTTTCACGGATATAGGGCGATCTCATCTCCTCCTTTCCTGTGTGGGGACTGAAGTTGCTCGCTTCTGAATGCAATGTCGGTATTCGGTATGGTTGGGCAGCGAGCATCCGCAGCAGTTTGCACTTGTGGTGTGTTCGGCCAAGCCAGGGTCGGACGTGGTGTTGGTTTCTTGGCAAAGTTTCCGCAAGAAAATTCATCGTGAGGAAATGGCTCCTGGCCGAACAGAGCGTCGCCCTCCCGAAGCAGGTGGGTTAGGACACATCTGTGACTGATGGGCTCTCCTGCGACGGATACGATCCGCTGGTTTGGTGTTTTGAAGAAGCGGGTGGCCGAGCTGGTCATCGCGGCCGGGGTTTGCCCATGCAGGGCGTGAGAGCGTTGAAGACTAGCGCGACATCAGCGGTTTGGATGGTTGGGCCGGACAGGTATAGTTCCGCTCCATGAATACTTCACTTTCCATTGCCGTCGCTCAACTCAACTGTACGGTAGGCGATCTTTCGGCAAATGCCGACCGGATCATCGAGGCGATCGGGCGGGCACGTGCCGCTGGCGCCGATCTGGTGTTGGCGCCCGAGCTGGCGTTGTCCGGCTATCCGCCGGAGGATTTGTTGCTGCGGCCGGATTTTTACCGTGCCTGCGCGTGTGAGATCGAGCGCATCGCCGCCGCGACGGGTGAGGTTTGCGTGGTGTTCGGCTACCCGGAGGAACATGGCGGGCGGCGGTTCAATGCCGCGCTGGTGATCCGTGACGGGCATGTGCTGGCGACGTACCGCAAGCAGTTGTTGCCGAACGTCGAGGTGTTCGATGAGGAGCGTTACTTCGAGCCGGGAACGGAGTCTTGCGTGTTCGAGCTGAAAGGCGTGCGCATCGGCGTGAATATCTGCGAGGACGTGTGGGAGGCCGGGCCGGCACGGGCGGCGCGGGAGGCCGGGGCGGCATTGCTGCTGTCGCTCAATGCGTCTCCTTATCACATGAACAAGCAGGAGGAGCGTTATCGGGCGCTGCGCGAGCGGGTGGCCGAGACAGGGTTGCCGACGCTGTATTGCAACCTGGTCGGTGGCCAGGACGAATTGGTGTTCGACGGTGCGTCTTTTGCGCTCGACCGGGATGGGGGCGTGGTGTATCAGGCAGCCGCGTTCGAGGAGCGTTTCGATATCGTTCGTTTCGAGGGCGGGCAGTGGGTTTCCGATCTGCGCGTGCCGGCGCGGGCGATCGAGGCCGAGGTTTATGAGGCTTTGAAGCTCGGGGTGCGCGATTATCTGGACAAGAACGGTTTTCCCGGTGCGATCATCGGTATGTCGGGTGGTATCGATTCGGCATTGACGCTGGCGGTGGCGGTCGATGCGCTCGGGCCGGAGCGGGTGCGGGCGGTGATGTTGCCTTCGCCTTATACGGCGCAGATGAGTTTGGACGATTCGCGCGAGATGGTGCGGCGGCTCGGCGTGCGTTATGACGAAATCCCCATCGAGCCGGCAATGCGGGTGTTCGACGGGTTGCTTGCCGCGCAGTTCGCGGGTTTGTCCGCCGATGCGACGGAGGAGAATGTGCAAAGCCGCATTCGCGGCATGATTTTGATGGCGTTGTCGAACAAGACAGGCGCGATTGTGCTCACCACCGGCAACAAGAGCGAGATGGCGACGGGGTACGCTACGCTGTATGGCGATATGGCGGGCGGTTTCGCGGTGCTGAAGGATGTGTACAAGACGTTCGTCTATCGGCTTTCCACGTGGCGCAATACAGTGGGTGCGGTGATACCGGACAACATCATCGAGCGGCCGCCGTCGGCGGAGTTGAAGCCGGATCAGAAGGATCAGGATAGCCTGCCGCCTTACGAGGTGCTCGACGCCATCATCGAGGCCTATATGGAGCGTAATGAGCCGCCGCGCAGGATCGTTGCTCGCGGTTATCCGGAAGCCGAGGTGCGGCGCGTGGTGGCCATGCTCAAGCGCAACGAGTACAAGCGCCGTCAGGCACCGGTCGGTATTCGCGTGACGCGGTGCGGGTTCGGCCGGGATTGGCGTTATCCGATAACATCGCGCTATAAAGAGGAATATTGAGTGAGTGTCAGGCGCGCCGTCCATATCCTTGGGCGGCGCGTGTCGTTTCGGACGAGGAGAGCGTTGTGAAGAAAGTGGAAGCCATTGTCAAACCGTTCAAGCTGGACGAAGTCCGCGAAGCCTTGTCGGAAGTGGGCATCAGTGGTTTGACCGTGACCGAGGTGAAGGGCTTTGGCCGCCAGAAGGGGCATACCGAGCTGTATCGTGGTGCCGAGTATGTGGTCGATTTTCTGCCCAAGATCAAGGTCGAGGTGGTGGTGAGCGACGAGATGGTGGAGCAGGCGGTGGAGGCCGTGATCAAGGCCGCTCGTACCGGCAAGATCGGCGACGGCAAGATTTTCGTTACGTCGGTCGAGCAGGTGGTGCGTATTCGGACCGGAGAAACGGGCAACAACGCGATTTGATTCGTGCGAGGTTTGTTCGAGGCGGCGCCGGTGGCGTTTTACCGGCGGACCGCCTTTTGTTTTTACTGACGGGAGCCGTTGGTTGCGCGCATCAGTACCAGTAGCGCACCGCTGCCGCCGTCATGCGGTCCGGCCTGGCAGAAGGCGAGAATTTCTTCGCGCTGCGCCAGCCAGCCGCGCGAAAGTTGCTTCAAGATGGGGATGCGGCCGGGCGACCCCAGTCCTTTGCCATGAATGACCCGGATGCAGCGCCGCCCTTGCTGCAGGCAGAGGGCGAGAAAATCCGCCAGCGCCTGGCGCGCTTCTTCGCGGGTAAAGCCGTGCAGGTCGATTTCACCTTGCAGTACCCAGCGCCCCCGGCGCAGATCGGAGAGTATCCGGCGAGGCAGGCCGGGGCGTAGAAAGGCGGCTTCGTCGCCGGTATCGAGACGGTCTTCGAAACTCAGCGGCGTGGTGAGCGATTCGTCGAGCACGGCGCGTTCGTCGGCCTGGTGCTTGACCGGCCTTGGTTCCGGCGCAGGACGCTGCAGTTCGACGCGGTTGTTGTGCTCGAGGGGTGTGGCGCTGCGCACGACGTGACGAAAAAGTTCGGCCGGGTCGGTGAATGTCGTAACTGGCGGCAGCGGGTCGATGTCGTGGGCAAGAGAGGTTGTGGCGTGGAGCGCAGTGTCGAGCAGCGCCCGGCCATCGTCGCGCAGCGGGGTGACGCCGGCATAGGCCAGGCTTAGGGGGTCGTCGTTGCGCAATCTGGCATCGGGGTGGGAGGGCGTGGCGTCGTTTTCTGTGCCTTCTGCGTTTTCCTCGCGTCGGCGCGGTAGTGGCTCGGGGCGGGGGCGTTCGATTTCGGCACGATTGGTGGACGGTAGTGCCTGTACGTCGCCGACCGTGGCGCGGAACAGGCGGCCGTCTTCGTCTGCATCGGGCGCATTGGTGCCGCCCTGCGGGCGCTTCGGTTTCGCGCCGCCGTTCTTGCCGCTCGGTACTTTGCCGCGAAGCGACGCTAGTGCGTCGAACGGGTGGGACGGGGGCGTTTTGTTGTTGGCGCGTGGGCGAGACATGGTGGTTTCGAGGCTAGGGCATCCGGGGTTGCCGGAGGCTGTTGGAGCAGCCCCCGACAGGGATCAGGTGCCCAAGGCATCCAGATAGCGTTCGGCGTCCAGTGCGGCCATGCATCCGGTACCGGCGGAGGTGACGGCCTGGCGGTAGATGTGATCCTGCACGTCGCCGGCGGCGAATACGCCGGGGATGCTGGTTTCGGTGGCGTTGCCGTTGCGGCCGCCCTGGGTGACGATGTAGCCGCCCTCCATTTGCAGTTGGCCTTCGAAGATGTCGGTGTTCGGTTTGTGGCCGATGGCGATGAATACGCCTTGCACGGCGAGGTCGCTGCTTTGGCCCGTTTTCAGATGCTTTACGCGTATGCCGGTGACGCCGGTGTTGTCGCCGAGCACTTCGTCGAGTGTGGCATCGAGCAGAAGTTCGATCTTGCCGGCGGCAACGCGCTCCATCAGCTTGCCGATGAGGATTTTCTCGGCGCGGAAGGCGTCACGGCGGTGCACCAGCGTGACCTTCCTGGTGATGTTGGAGAGGTAGAGCGCTTCTTCCACCGCGGTATTGCCGCCGCCGATGACCGCGACATCCTGGTCCTTGAAGAAGAAGCCGTCGCAGGTGGCGCAGGCGGAAACGCCGCGGCCGGCAAATGCTTCTTCCGACGGCAGTCCGAGGTATTTGGCGGTGGCGCCGGTGGCGATGATCAGTGCGTCGCAGGTGTACTCGCCCGCGTCGCCGGTGAGGCGGAACGGTTTTTCGCCGAGCCGCGCCGTGTGGATGTGGTCGAAGATCATCTCGGTGTCGAAGCGTTCGGCATGCTTCTGGAAGCGCGTCATCAAATCCGGCCCCATGACGCCGTCGACGTCCGCCGGCCAGTTGTCCACGTCGGTCGTCGTCGTCAGTTGCCCGCCTTGGGCAAGCCCCGTGATGAGTACCGGGTTCAGGTTGGCGCGGGCGGCATAAATGGCTGCGGTGTAGCCGGCAGGACCGGAGCCGAGGATCAGCAGACGGGCATGTCTGGTTGTCATGACAGGTCTCCGAAATAGTAGCGGTGTTAAGTGGCGCGCATTATAAACGAGGAGGAGGGGTATCCTTGGCGGAGGGTGGATATCAGCCCGATAGCTTGTTTTTATTGCTTTTTCTTATTCACGGAACGTAAAGTAGCCTCTTTATACCCACATGTGTTTTTTTGGTGTAGCGCGGTCTTGCGTACACCGGTTCTTGATGGAGGCCGAATGAGCCAGCCGACAGCTGTTTCCACCGTTGCGTTACGGACTTTTCCGTTGTTCCAGGGTTTGTCCGACGATGCCTTGTCGGCCGTGGCCCGCGTCGCGATGATGCGCCGGATTCCGCGCGGACAAACGGTCGTGAGGGTGGGCGACCATACCGATTACGTGTATTTCGTATTGACCGGCAGCCTGAAGGTTGTCGTCAGCGACGAGGAGGGACGCGAAGTCATTCTGTCCATCCTGGGGCAGGGCGAGCTTTTCGGTGAAATGGGCATATTCGGCGAACAGCCGCGTTCGGCCTCGGTGGTCGCGGTGGTGCCGTCCGATCTGGTGATGATCGCCAAGCACGATTTCCGCCTGATCATGGAAAATACCTTCGATGTCGCCTGGCGCATCATGGGCAACCTTTCCGAGCGTCTGCGCACCGCCGACCGCAAGATCGAAAGCCTGGCGTTGATGGATGTCTATGGCCGGGTTGCGCGCTTGCTGATCGATATGTCCGAGGATGTTGGCGGCAAGACGATGGTGGCGCGCAAGATATCCAAGCAGGATATCGCCAAGATGATCGGCGCTTCGCGCGAGATGGTCAGCCGTGTCATGAAGGATCTCGGCCAGCAGGGGCTGATCGAGGAAACCGCGCAGGGCATCATTCTGTGCGACCGTCTCAACGACGTTTGAGCGCTCAGGGTTGGCGCCCGCCCGGTGAGGCGGGCGGGCCAGCGGGATCGGGGGAGAGTGGGATCGAATATAATCCCATGTCTTCCCCTTATTTTTCCCCGACCTGTCCTGATGCTGCCTCGTCCGTCGTCCCGTTCTCAGCCCTTGCCGGAAAAAATCTCGCTGCTGCTGCAGGAGGCCCGCTGGCTGATCCTGGGCGTGATGTCGCTTTACGTCGGGCTGATCCTGGTCGGTTACAGCAAATCCGACCCCGGCTGGTCGCATGCGTCCTCGGTAGCGGGGGTTTCCAATCCTGGCGGACGCTTTGGCGCCTGGCTGGCCGATCTTCTGCTCTATCTGTTCGGTGTGTCCGCGTGGTGGTGGGTCATTTTTCTGGGTTATGGCCTGTTGTGGGGATTTCGCCGGCTGAAGAATAAGCTGACGCTCGATCGCCGTTCGTTTTTTGTCGTTCTGGTCGGTTTTTTCGTTGTCTTGCTGACCAGCAGCGCGCTCGAAGCGTTGCGTTTCTATGGCCACGGGATCAGCCTGCCGTTGGGGCCGGGCGGTTTGCTGGGCGTGGAGCTCGGGCAGCTCGGGCACCGTTATTTCGGCTTTACCGGCGCTACTTTATTGCTGCTGGCCTTGCTGGCCTCGGGGATCTCGCTGTTTACCGGCGTGTCGTGGCTGGCGGTGATCGAGCGTATCGGCCTGTGGCTGGAGCAGGCGGTGATCTTTGTTCAGGGTGCCTATGTGCGCTGGCAGGATCGCCGCGTGGGGCGTGAGGTCGCGCAGAAGCGCGAGGCGGTGGTCGAAACGCGCCGCCGCAAGATCGAGAAGGCGCCACCGCCGCCACCCTTGCACATCGAACCCGCCGCCCCGGCCGTGCGTCCATCCGCGCGGGTGGATAAGGAACGCCAGCAACCTCTGATCTTCGATGCCTCCGAAGGCATGATTCCGCCGCTGGCGCTGCTCGATCCGCCCGACGGCAATGCCGAGCCGCCGTCTGCCGAGTCGCTCGAATTCACTTCGCGCCTGATCGAAACCAAGCTGGGCGATTTTGGCGTCGAGGTTCGTGTGCTGGCGGCGTATCCCGGGCCGGTGGTCACGCGCTATGAAATCGAGCCCGCCGTCGGCGTCAAGGGCAGCCAGGTGGTGAATCTGGCGAAGGATCTTTCCCGTGCGCTGTCGATGGTGTCGATTCGCGTCGTCGAAACGGTGCCGGGCAAGTCGTGCATGGCGTTGGAATTGCCCAACGCGAAGCGGCAGACGGTGCGCTTGTCCGAGATTCTCGGTTCCAAGGCCTATCACGACATGGGCTCGTCGCTTACCGTCGCGCTGGGCAAGGACATCGGCGGCCAGCCGGTCGTCGCCGATCTGGCCAAGATGCCGCATTTGCTGGTGGCGGGCACGACCGGCTCGGGCAAGTCGGTGGGTATCAACGCCATGATCCTGTCGCTGCTGTACAAGAGCGAACCGGAGAAGGTGCGGCTGATCATGGTCGACCCGAAGATGCTGGAACTGTCGATCTACGAAGGCATTCCGCATTTGCTCGCACCGGTCGTCACCGACATGAAGCACGCGGCCAACGCGCTCAACTGGTGCGTGGCGGAAATGGAGCGGCGCTACAAGCTGATGGCGGCGGTGGGGGTGCGCAATCTCGCCGGCTTCAACAAGGCGGTGGTCGAGGCGCGCAAGGTGGAAAAACCCTTGACCAATCCGTTCTCGATCAGCCCGGAAAACCCCGAGCCGCTGGATACGCTGCCGTACATCGTGGTGGTGGTGGATGAGCTTGCCGACATGATGATGGTAGTGGGCAAGAAGGTGGAGGAACTCATCGCCCGCCTGGCGCAGAAGGCGCGGGCGGCCGGTATCCACCTCATCCTTGCCACGCAGCGGCCCTCGGTGGATGTGATTACCGGCCTGATCAAGGCCAACGTGCCGACCCGCATCGCATTCCAGGTATCGAGCAAAATCGATTCGCGCACCATCCTGGATCAGATGGGGGCCGAAGCGCTGCTCGGCATGGGTGACATGCTTTACCTTGCGCCGGGCACGGGCCTGCCTGTGCGAGTGCATGGCGCCTTCGTCGCCGACGACGAGGTGCACAAGATCGTCGATCATCTGAAGCGAGCCGGCCCGCCGGATTATGTTGAAGGCATTCTGTCCGTACCCGAGGACGACATGGATGCGCTTGGTGGCGCGGGTGGCGGAGAGGGTGGCGACGAAGCCGACCCGCTTTACGATCAGGCCGTCGAGGTGGTGCTGAAAACCCGTCGGCCTTCGATCTCCCTGGTGCAGCGGCATTTGCGCATCGGCTACAACCGGGCGGCACGCCTGATCGAGCAGATGGAGCGTTCCGGGCTTGTATCGTCGATGGGCAGCAACGGCAACCGCGAAGTGGTGGTGCCGGCGAAGGATGCGGAATGAGCGGGCAAGGTTTGATCCCTTTGCGTTTGGTATGGCAGCGGGCCGTGCGGTGGCTGCTCGTTTTCGTTTTGGCGTCGGTGGGCGCGGCTGCGGTCGCGGCAGACGGTGTGGCGCAACTGCGTCGCTTTGTTACCGCGACACGTAGCGCCGAGGGCGATTTCAGCCAGGTCGTGATGGCCAAGTCCGGCCGCAAGCCGCAGCAGGCCACCGGCAGCTTTGCTTTCTTGCGACCGGGAAAATTCCGCTGGCAGTACGACACGCCGTATCAGCAGCTTTTGGTCGGCGACGGCGAGCGGTTGTGGGTGTGGGACCGGGACCTGAACCAGGTTACGGTGAAACGCATGGGCGACGCGCTTGGTGCGACGCCGGCTGCGATTCTGTTTGGCAGCGGCGATCTGGAACGCCATTTCGATTTGACCGACGGTGGCGCCAGCGATGGGCTTGCCTGGGTCGAAGCACGCTCGAAGGCGGCGGATACCGGCTTCGAGGCGTTGCGCTTGGGTATGGCGGGCGACGCCATACGGCGCATGGAAATGCGCGACAATTTCGGCCAGACCACGGTGATCGAATTTTCCCGTTTTGTTGCGAATCCTCCGCTCGATGCAGGCCGTTTCCGCTTTACGCCGCCCGTGGGCGCGGACGTGATCGGTGACGAAGTGGACCGCACCGGACGCTGAGCCGGCAATGGCCGATCTGTTCGAGACGCTCGATCCCGTGCAAATCCCGCTTGCCGAGCGGATGCGGCCGAAAACGCTCGATGACGTGGCGGGGCAGACTCATCTGCTTGGGCCGGGTAAGCCGTTGCGGCTGGCGTTTGTGTCCGGCAAACCGCATTCGATGATTCTGTGGGGGCCGCCGGGGGTGGGCAAGACCACGCTGGCGCGTTTGATGGCGCAGGGTTTCAATGCGGAATTCATCGCGCTGTCGGCGGTATTTTCCGGTGTGAAGGAAATCCGCGAGGCGATCCAGCAGGCGCAGGCGGCCAAGGCGCGCGGCCGGCACACCCTGCTTTTCGTCGATGAAGTGCATCGCTTCAACAAGGCGCAGCAGGATGCCTTTTTGCCTTTCGTCGAGCAAGGGTTGGTGACGTTCATCGGCGCCACCACCGAGAACCCTTCCTTTGAAGTCAATTCCGCTTTGCTGTCGCGCGCTGCGGTATATGTGCTGGAGCCGCTCGACGAGGCCGCGCTGACGACCTTGTTCGAGCGTGCCCGCCTGGTGGCTTGTCCTGCCCTGGCGTTCGACGACGATGCGCGCGAGCGCATGATCGGCTTTGCCGATGGCGATGCCCGCCGCTTGCTGAACCTGATCGAGCAAATCCAGGTGGCGGCGGAAACCGCTGGCGTCGATGCGGTCGCCGCGGCTTTTGTCGATGAGACATTGGCGCGCAATCTACGCCGCTTCGACAAGGGCGGCGAGGCGTTTTACGACCAGATTTCCGCGCTGCATAAATCGGTGCGTGGCTCCAATCCCGATGCTTCACTGTACTGGCTGTGCCGCATGTTGGATGGTGGTGCCGACCCTCATTATCTCGGCCGACGCCTGATCAGGATGGCGACGGAGGATATCGGCCTGGCCGATCCACGCGCGTTGGAAATCACCCTCAACGCCTGTGCCGTTTACGAGCGGCTCGGCTCGCCGGAAGGTGAGCTGGCCTTGGCCGAGGCGACGATTTTTCTTGCCTGCGCGGCGAAATCGAACGCGGTTTACAAGGCGTACAACGCCGCGCGCCAGTTCGTTTCCAAGGAAGGGTCGAGTCCGGTGCCGTTGCATCTGCGCAATGCGCCGACCAAGCTGATGAAAGAACTCGGTTACGGCAAGGCCTACCGTTATGCGCACGACGAACCCGAGGCCTATGCCGCGGGCGAAACGTACTTTCCCGATGGCGTGTCGCCGCCGGCCTGGTATCGGCCCACGGCGTATGGCCTGGAGGCCCGCATCCGCGAAAAACTGGCGCATCTGCGGGCTTTGGACGAGGCAGCCGGGCAGGGCTAATAATCGGCCGCCAATGCCCGGGTCAGGTCGTTTGGATCAAACTTGAAGCTGAATCGAAACTTGGGTAGGGAAAACGCCACGGATCAATGCGGCACGGGATGGTCCGCCATGAACTGCTCGCACAACGACCGCGCATGCGCAGCCTTTTCCTCCTCGCCGCGCCGTGCATGGCGTTCGACGAGGTCCAGCATATAGTGGGTGAGCAGGAGCACCCCTTCCCGTGTCTGCACGAGTCCGCAGGCAACATGTGCGGCGGCGATGTCAGGGATGCCTTCGTGTTCGGCGATCAAGGAAACTTCTTCCTCGGTCAGGTCGCAGTAGTCTAGGCAGTCGCGAATGGATAGCATGCTGAATCCTCCAATGGATTACCCTCTGACGGAGTTTTTTACAACCCTTTGTCAAGGGTACGCGCATGGGCAGGAATAGCAAGGAAAAAATATTCCTAAAAATTTCGTAATTGATTGATTTTTCTAATTATTTTGTGCAGCGCAAAAAGAACGGCAGGATATGAAAACCCCCTTGATATGATCGGGTTGGCGGCCGAATATGAGCGTATGCATTAAGTTATGCCTGTAAGCTTTTGAGTTGAAAGGGTTCAAGGAAAACAGATGATCGACATTCAGCTTCTCCGCAATCAAATAGACATGGTTGCCGCGCGGCTCGCCAAGCGTGGCATGCAGTTCGATGCCGCGTCTTTCCTCGCTTTGGAGGAAGAACGTAAAACCTTGCAGGTTCGTACCCAGGAATTGCAGGCCCGGCGCAATGCCTTGTCCAAAGAGATCGGCGTGCGCAAGCAAAAGGGGGAGGACGCTTCGGCGGTGATGGCGGAAGTGGGCCGCCTGGGCGACGAACTGAAGGCTTGCGAGCAGGCGTTGCCTGCGTTGTTGGAAAAGTTGGATATATTTTGTGCGGGCTTGCCCAACCTGCCGCACGAAAGCGTGCCGGTCGGTGCCGACGAGGGCGCGAACGTCGAGGTGCGCCGCTGGGGTACGCCGCGCAGCTTCGACTTCGCGGTGAAGGACCATGTGGATGTTGGTGCACCGCTGGGTCTGGATTTCGATACCGGGGCGAAGCTGTCCGGCGCGCGGTTCAGCTTTCTGCGCGGTCCCGTTGCACGGCTGCACCGTGCGCTCGCGCAGTTCATGCTTGATGTGCAAACGCGCGAGCATGGTTATACCGAGTGCTACACGCCCTACATCGTCAATCGCGAGGCGCTGGAGGGGACCGGGCAACTACCCAAGTTCAAGGACGACATGTTCTGGGTGTTGCGCGGCGGTGATGAAACGTCCGCCGAGCAATACCTTATTTCCACGTCCGAGATTTCGCTCACCAACAGCGTGCGCGAGCAAGTGCTGGCGCCCGAAGCGCTGCCGCTGAAACTGACCGCGCACAGCCCTTGTTTCCGTTCCGAGGCGGGCAGCGCCGGGCGCGATACGCGCGGCATGATCCGCCAGCATCAGTTCGACAAGGTCGAGATGGTGCAGATCGTCCACCCCGAGAAAAGCTACGACGCACTTGAGGAAATGGTCCGCCATGCCGAGGCCATCCTGCAGAAGCTCGAACTGCCTTACCGGGTCATTACGCTGTGTACGGGGGACATGGGCTTTTCGGCGGCGAAGACCTACGACATCGAAGTGTGGCTGCCGGCGCAGAACACTTACCGGGAAATTTCGAGCTGCTCGAACTGCGAAGCTTTCCAGGCGCGCCGCATGCAGACCCGGTTCAAGAACGCGCAGGGCACGAACGAACTGGTGCATACGCTCAACGGTTACGGACTGGCGGTAGGGCGCACGCTGGTTGCGGTGCTCGAGAACTACCAGCGGGAGGACGGCGCGGTTGTCGTGCCCGAGG
>JAVBSY010000118.1:0-11918 GCA_031556475.1 Azoarcus sp. | reverse complement strand
GAACTGCAAGCTGGTGTTGAGCTTGCATTCGCAGTTTTTCCATAGGCGGCGGCATTTCTCGATTCAGGCGAAGAATCGCTCGACGACCCAGCGCTGGGGCATAACCGCAAAGGTGTGCAACTCACTGCGTTTGGCGATTTGTACCTGAGCCCCGATGAGTTTTTCGACGGCCTGTGCGAATGGCTGGCCGACATACCCGCCATCAGCCAGGATGCTCTGAACGGCTCGCAAATCAGTGGCACAGCGGTGCAAGGCCCGTAATGCCCCCTTGCGGTCTGTTACGTCGGCCGTCGTCACGGCGATCGCATGGGGCAGCCCTTGGGTATCGACCGCAATGTGACGCTTGATTCCCGAGACCTTCTTGCCCGCGTCGTAGCCCTTCTCCCGGGCGCTATCGGTGTTCTTGACGCTCTGCGCGTCGACGATCAAGAAACTCGTCGAGGATTTGCGCCCCTGTCTGGTACGAGCCGCGCCAACCACATTTTTAAAGCCCGCTCCAGAACGCTGAAACCGTCTGGACCAGGCTCGCTCCACTTGGCGAAATAGGCATGCACCGTTCGCCACTGGCAGCCGCTCGAAGGACATCATCCAGAACAGTGCATTCGGCCAGAGATTCCATCTGCCTTCCTCCATTCTTTCCGTTCGGCGCCATCGTTTACGTGGTGCAGGAGGGTCTTGCCGTGATCGAGCCAGCCAACAGCACTTCTTGAATCCAAAAATTACCGCTTGACCTTCCAAGCGTTGGAAGTTCCATAGTCGAAGAAACGCAAGAAATGGGAGCTGTTCCGGCTCAACGAAACCAGTTCGACTCCAGTCGAGAAAGGCAAGACGATGAAAGGTAATCGCGTGATTCCGATCCCAGCGACGATAGTCGTCGCGCTCATTATCGCTGGATGCAAGGAGACGCAGCCCTCTGCCGCATCCGCAAAACCACCCAGCGTTCCGGTGGCCGAGGTAGTCGTTCGTCAGGTGACGCCCTTTGTCGAGTTCAGCGGATCGCTCACTGCCATCGACCGGGTCGAGCTGCGCCCGCGGGTCGCCGGCCATATCCAGAACGTGAGCGTGCCCGAAGGACGTTTCGTCGAGAAGGGGAGCAAGCTGTTCCTCATCGATCCACGCGGGTTCCAGGCCGCGCTGGACGCCGCGAAGGCGCGTCTGCGCGAGGCTGAAGCGGCATTGACGCTCGCCCAGGCGGACCATGTCCGAGCCGAACAGTTGTTCACCCAAAAGGTCGTCGCTCGTGATCGCCTTGACGCAGCGGTTGCCTCGCGCAATGCGCGCCAAGCGCAGGTCGGCGCCGCCAAGGCTGCGCTGGATGCCGCGCAATTGGATCTGAGTTTCACGCGTATCACGGCGCCGATCAGCGGACGGGTCGGCCATGTCCTCGCAACCGAGGGCAACTATGTCGCGACCGGCACCCCACTCACGACGATCGTTTCGATCGATCCGCTTCATGTCTATTTCGATGTCGACGAGCGCACGTATTTGCGGTCGCTCGTTGCAAGCCGAGCAGATGCGGCCGAGGATGGACGGCAGCCGGCAAAGGTCATGGTGGCACTGCTCACCGACAAGACCTATTCGCGGCCCGGCCGTGTCGACTTCCACGCCAACACCGTCGACCGCGGGACGGGAACGGTGCGTATCCGCGCGGTTGTCGATAACCCCGATGGCCGATTGACGCCCGGCCTTTTCGCCAAGGTCAGGCTGGAGACCGGGGCGGCGGAATCCAGGGTTCTGCTATCCGACCAGTCGATCGGCACCGATCAGGGTCGCCGCTACGTGCTGGTCGTCGGCGAGGGCGACAAGACGGAATACCGGCCCGTCGAGCTTGGCCCGCTGGTCGATGGCTTGCGCGTGATCGAGCAAGGTCTGCAGCCGGGCGAGCGTATCGTCGTCAAGGGGCTGGTGCGTCCGGGCATGCAGGTCACGCCACAGCCTGCCGCGATTGACGGTACACCCATGGCGGTGGCGCAAATCTCGGGAGACACGCGATGACTTTCCCACGTTTTTTCATCGAACGTCCGATCTTTGCCATCGTTCTCTCGATTCTGATGGTAATCGCCGGCAGCGTTGCCTTCTTCCAGTTGCCGCTCAGCGAGTATCCGGCGGTGACCCCGCCGACTGTGCAAGTAACCGCCTCCTATCCGGGTGCCAATCCCAAGGTGATCGCTGAAACGGTGGCAGGGCCGATTGAACAGGCGGTCACCGGGGTCGAGGGCATGCTGTACATGTCGTCGCAATCGGCAACCGATGGCCGGATGATCCTGACCGTCACTTTCGCACAGGGAACGAATGCCGATATGGCACAGGTCCAGGTGCAGAACCGGGTCGCGCGCGCGCTGCCGCGGTTGCCCGAAGAGGTGCAGCGCCAGGGCGTCGTCACGCAGAAGACCTCGCCGGACATCCTGATGGTGGTTCACCTGCTGTCGCCCGACCAACGCTACGATCCGCTGTATATCTCGAATTACGCCCACCTTCAGGTGCGCGACGAGCTGTCGCGCATCCCCGGGGTCAGCGACGTTCTGGTTTGGGGCGCGGGCGAATACAGCATGCGGCTTTGGCTCGATCCGCACCTGATCGCCGCGCGAGGGCTGACGGCTGGCGACGTGATTGCCGCGGTGCGCGAGCAGAACATGCAGGTGGCGGCTGGTTCCGTCGGCCAGGCGCCCGATTCCACCGCTGCCTTCCAGGTGACGGTGAACACGCTCGGGCGGCTGACCGATGAGGCGCAGTTCGGCGACATCATCATTCGCACGGGCAACGACGGCCAGGTGACGCGCCTGCGCGATGTCGCCCGCATCGAGATGGGGGCCGATGCCTACGCACTGCGCAGCCTGCTCGACGGCGAACCGGCTGTGGCCTTGCAGATCATCCAGAGCCCGGGCGCCAATGCACTCGACGTTGCGCAGGCGGTGCGGGCAACCATGCAGCGGCTCGAGGGCAACTTCCCGGCCGGGCTCAGCGCGCGCATCGCCTACGACCCGACGGTCTTTGTCCGGGCCTCGCTGGAGTCGGTGGCGACCACCCTGCTGGAGGCGATTCTTCTCGTCGTCATCGTGGTGTTGCTGTTCCTGCGCAACTGGCGGGCTTCGCTGATTCCCCTCATGGCAGTGCCGGTGTCGCTGATCGGCACCTTCGCCGTCATGCACCTGATGGGTTTCTCGCTCAACACCCTGTCGCTGTTCGGCCTGGTGCTGTCGATCGGGATCGTCGTCGACGATGCGATCGTGGTGGTAGAGAATGTCGAGCGGCACATCGAAAATGGCAAGAAACCCGCCCAGGCCGCGAGGCTCGCCATGGACGAGGTCACCGGTCCGATCATCGCGATCACCTCGGTGCTCGCCGCCGTGTTCATCCCGACCGCTTTCCTGAGCGGTCTGCAAGGTGAGTTCTATCGCCAGTTTGCGCTCACGATCGCCATCTCGACGCTCCTGTCGGCGGTCAATTCGCTCACGCTCAGCCCGGCGCTCGCCGCACTCCTGTTGCGGCCGCGCAAGGAGGGGATCGTGCGCGATCCGCGCAGCCTGCGTGGCCGCGCCGAGCGCTTGTTTCAGGCGCTTGGCCAACCGCTCCGGCGTGCGCCGGACGCTTATGGGCATACGGTCCGCAAGGTCGTGCGGGTCAGCGGCGTGGCGCTATTGGTTTACGGCGGGCTCCTCGCGCTGACCTTCTTCGGGTTCAAGGCCGTTCCGCCGGGCTTCGTGCCGATGCAGGACAAATATTATCTGGTTGGCATTGCCCAATTGCCCAACTCGGCATCGCTGGACCGCACCGACGCAGTCGTCAAGCAGATGTCGAAGATCGCCTTGGCCGAGCCCGGCGTCGAAAGCGTCGTCGCGTTTCCGGGGCTGTCGATCAATGGCTTCGTCAACGTGCCGAATGCCGCGGTGATGTTCGTCATGCTCGACCCGTTCAAGGATCGCGCAACGCCCGATCTGGCTGCGACCGTGATCGCCGGACGCCTGCAAGCGAAATTCGCCGGCATCCCCGACGGCTTCCTCGGCGTGTTTCCGCCGCCGCCGGTGCCCGGTCTGGGCGCCACCGGCGGCTTCAAGATGCAGGTCGAGGACCGCGGCGGCGCCGGCCTGGAGGCCCTGGCTCAGCAGACTGGAATTCTGATGACCAAAGCCAGCGAATCGGGACAGGTGGCCGGGCTGCTCACCAGCTTCGACGTCAACGCCCCGCAGCTCGACGTCGCCATCGACCGTACCCAGGCCAAGAGCCTGGGGGTCCGTCTGGCGGATGTATTCGAGTCGCTCCAGGTCTATCTCGGCTCCCTCTATGTCAACGACTTCAACCGCTTCGGACGCACCTACAAGGTGACGGCCCAGGCCGATGCGGACCACCGCATGCAGGCCGAAGCCATCGGGCGCTTGCAGGTACGCAACGCAGCCGGGGACATGCTGCCTTTGTCCTCGTTCGTCAGCGTCACGCCGGCTTCCGGCCCGGACCGGGTGATTCACTACAACGGCTACCCCTCGGCCGACATTTCGGGCGGCGCCATGGCGGGCGTCAGTTCGGGTCAGGCGGTTGCGGTCATGGAGCGCCTGGCGAAGGAGGTCCTGCCGAAAGGCATGAGCTTCGAATGGACGGATCTTACCTACCAGCAAAAGTTGGCCGGGAATTCGGCGCCGTTCATCTTCCTGCTGTGCGTGCTGCTCGCCTATCTCATCCTCGCCGCGCAATACAACAGCTGGCTGCTGCCCCTGGCGGTGATGCTGATCGTGCCGATGTGTCTGCTGAGCGCGATCGTCGGCGTCTGGCTGGCGGGTGGCGACAACAACGTCTTCGTCCAGATCGGGCTCGTCGTGCTGGTCGGCCTGGCCGCGAAGAATGCCATCCTCATCGTCGAGTTCGCGCGCAGCCGCGAAGCCGAAGGATCAAGCGTGCTTGATGCGGTCGTCGAGGCTTGCCGGCTGCGGCTGAGGCCCATCTTGATGACCTCGCTCGCCTTCATCGCCGGCGTCGTGCCGCTGGTATTGGCCAGCGGTGCCGGGGCCGAGATGCGCCAGGCCATGGGCGTCGCGGTCTTCGCGGGCATGCTCGGCGTGACGCTGTTCGGCTTGTTCCTGACGCCGGTCTTTTATGTGGCGATGCGCGGTCTGGCGGCCCGCTTCGAGCGGTGCGGGTCAGGATCGAAGCTGCGCCTGGAGGAGAGCAGGTCATGAGCGCTTTCTATCGAAAAATGCTGTTCCCGCTGAGCGCGCTCGTTCTGCTGGCCGGATGCGCGGCGGTGGGCCCCGACTATTCGGCGCCTTCACCGTCGTTGCCCGTCAGCTTCGGCGAGCATCACCCGGACCTCAGCCCGGAGTCCGTCGAGGCGATGTGGTGGCGCTCGTTCGACGAGCCGGCGCTCGACACCTTGATCCGGCGGGCGCTCGCCGCGAACCACGATGTCGGGATCGCTGCCGCGCGGCTCGAAGAGGCGAAGGCCATGTTGCGCGAGAGTCGTCAAGACTTCCTGCCGCGCGGAGGGCCCGCGCTCGGCTACGAGAACCATCGCCGGAGCGAGGTCGAGACGCCGCCGGGCCAGCCACGCCGGACCGAAACCTATCGCGGCGCGGTCGACGCCTCTTGGGAAATCGATCTCTTTGGCCGCGTGCGGCGATCGGTGGAAGCGGCCCAGGCGCAGGCGGGCTCCCGCGAGGCGCTGCTGCGCGCTGTACAGGCGGGCGTTGCCGCCGCGGTGGCCGCCACCTGGTTCGAGCTGCAAGGCCTGGAAAGCGAACTCGCTGTCGCCGCTGATATCAGTCAAAGCCAGCGCGAAAGCCTGCGCCTGGTCGAACGTCTCGTGAGCATCGGTTCCGCCAGCGAATTCGACCGACTGCGTGCCGAGGCGCTATTGCGCACGGTCGAGGTGGCCGTGCCCGAACTGGAGCGGCGCCGCGCCGCCTCCATCAACGCACTGGCAGTCCTCCTTGGCGAAACGCCGCAAACCTTCAACCCGCCCGCTGCCGCACCGTTGCGTGAAGCGCTGACCGTTCGAACAATCGCCGTGGGCGATCCCGCCGCATTGCTCTCACGGCGCGCCGATATTGCGGCTGCCGAACGGGCGCTCGCAGCGGCAACCGCCCAGATTGGAGTGGAGACGGCCGGTCTCTATCCCGATATTCAGGTGCAGGGTTCGATCGGGCTCGTTGCGGGGAGCCTCGATGCGCTCACTGGCGCAGGAACGCTGTCCACCTTCATCGGCCCGATCATTCGCTGGTCCCTTCTTGATACCGGGCGTGTGCGCGCCCGCATCGCCGCCAGCGAGGCCCGCAGCAAAGAGGCGCTGATCGTCTACGACCAGACTGTGCTGCGCGCACTGCAGGAAACGGATGACGCCTTCAAGGCCTATAGCGCCGCGGGCAGCACGCTCAGGCTGCGTCTGCTGGAGTCTGCGGCGAATCGAGAAGCGGCACGCCTTGCCCAGGTGCGGTTTTCGGCAGGCGAAGGCTTCTACCTGGATGTGCTCGAAGCCGAACGCTCCGACTATGCGAGCCGGCGTGCGCTGGCAGTCGCCCGCACCAATCAGCGGCTTGCCGTTGTCAGCATCTACAAGGCGCTGGGCGGCGGCTGGGAGATTTGCGCGGAGGCGGAACAGGACTGCGGCGGAGCCGACGGCATGCCGAACTCGAGCGTCGCGAACCAATCATAGACAGACCACCAGGCGTGGCGTGCCGCCGTGGGCACGCCGGCCTCCGGCACCGATGTGCTGGCAGGTGGAGGACTGACGGCGTTGCAGCCTGACGATCCCGTGAGGCAGGCACCTACGCACCCTTGCGTCAGGGCCAGTCAGCGTTGCGAGGCAGTCTGAAGTCCTTTCCTTGCCGGTCGGCCGCGGCGACCTCCCTCATGGAGGCTACATAGGAGAAGTCCAGCATGTTTGCGCTCAAACAGGCCACGCTCTACCGTATGGTGACCCCTGAACACACCTGTCCCCACGGATTGAAGTCGCTCGATCTGCTCAAACGGAAGGGCTACGAGGTCGCGGACAAGCACCTGGCGAGCCGCGAGCAGACGGATGCGTTCAAGAAGGAGCACGGCGTTGAGACCACTCCACAGGCCTTCATCGACGGGCGGCGCGCGGGGGGCTACGACGACCTGCGCAAGTTCTTCGGCATGTCCGTGAAGGACAAGAACGCCGTGACCTACGCCCCGGTGATCGCGCTGTTCGCCATGACCGCCGCGATGGCGCTGGCGGCGAGCTGGGCCGCCTACGGCCAGCTCTGGAGCATTCAGGCGGCGGAGTGGTTTGTGGCTTTCGCCATGTGCCTGCTGGCGCTGCAGAAGCTCAAGGACGTGGATAGCTTCGCGACGATGTTCCTCAACTACGACCTGCTGGCCAAGCGATGGGTCCGGTATGCCTATTTCTATCCGTTCGCAGAGGCCATCGCGGGCGTTCTGATGGTCGCGGGAGTGGGTATGTGGGTGTCGATTCCCCTCGCGCTCTTCATCGGCACAGTCGGGGCCGTGTCGGTCTTCAAGGCGGTCTATGTAGATCGCCGGGAACTCAAATGCGCCTGCGTGGGCGGGGACAGCAATGTGCCGCTGGGCTTCGTGTCCCTGACCGAGAACCTGATGATGGTGGCGATGGCCCTGTGGATGTGGGCCAAGATCGCCTATTTCGGGATACACTGAACGCCGCGTCAGTTACGGCGCTGCGCGCGCATGCATCGTGCATGCGGGCCTATCTGATGATATGCAAAAAGGCTAACTGGATGTTCCCGGCTGATAAAGTCGAAAACTGATGTCGAGTCCCCCTGCGGGTCTCGGGACGGTCGGATTCCGACCTTGTTTCGGTAGAGCCGAAAACAAAGCTCGGCGCGGTTCCCCGCAGAGCGCAGGACGACTCCAGAGTACCTGCGTCGTTGCCGACGAATTTTCCTCATCGGCCAGGAGCAGCCACTCACCGTTTCTGAAGAGCTGTCATGCGAGCGGCTGGTTAGAACTAGAATCTGTCGTATATCAGAGGTCCGGGTCTTCGATGCGGCGGCCGTCATGAACAGTCTGGCGTGATCGGCAAGCCATCAGGGAAAAAAATGACACCTCCCCCCATTCGCTGGCTGCACCTATCCGACTTCCACGTCGGCAAGGACAACTACGCTACGCGCAAGATGTTCGATTACATCTTGACCCATGTACGCAAACGCAAGGCCGAGGGCTTCGTCCCCGACCTGCTGTTCATAACAGGGGACTTGGCCAACCAAGGGTTGGTCAGCGAACACGAGACCTTTTGGTTGGAATTTGTGACCCCATTACAGGATGAGATCGGTGACTGTATCGGTCAACGGACTTTTGTAGTACCGGGCAACCACGATGTGGATCGCGGCAAGCTTCCTGCCTTCAGTCGGGAAGAAGTCGCCAAATCGGAAAGCCATTACCTTGATCCCACTGAAGAAGGCGCGAAGTTGCGCGGTGAGTTGCTTATTCCCCGTTTTCAGTCCTATCTGGACAGCGACTGCTCCCCAACAAAAGGTGCTTTCGCCAACCGGGAAGGTGCCTATGCCCACTGTGTGATGCTGCATGGCCATGAAGTAGGCATCGTCGGCATCAACACCGCCTGGCTCACCAAGGACGACAAGGACGAGCGTCAACTCACTCCCGGAAAACCGCTATTGGAGAAGGCCCTCGACACCATCAAATCAGCGAAGCTGCGCATCGTCCTGGGCCACCACCCCATCGACTGGTTCATCTCCTCGCAACAGAAACCCATCAAGAGCCTGCTGGGCCAACACCACGTGCTCTACCTGCACGGCCACCTTCACGATGCATGGGCGGAACCCAGCTATGGCGGCGGCCATACTTACCTTGCTATTCAGTCCGGAGCTAGTTTTCAGGCACGGGAAGGAGAGTCTTGGCGCAACGGCCTAGTTTGGGGCGAGGTGGACTTAAACGTGGGCGTAGTCCGGCTGCAACCCTGGCGGTGGACTCCTGACCAACAGGCCTGGACACCGGCGACGGATGCCTTTCACGAAAACCACCACCGAGGCGACTGGTGGCATTACCCGCTACCCAGCGATCAACCGGTGAAGGTGGATTACGCCCCTGCCGTGCCGGTTGCTCCGCTACCTAAGGGCTGGTCGGTATTCAAACCGGAAGACCTTGCCGCGCATCGCCGGCCGCTCGATGCGGAAGCCGCCCTGCGCTACTTCGATGGCGCGGTGCCTGACTGGTCCACTGCATTGTCCGCTTCCATACCACGCCGCCGTATCGTCGGCGATCTGGTGAACCGATTCGCTCAGGCCGAGAGTGCTGGCAAGCCCATCGTTACCCTGCTACTGGCTGCCGGTTGCGAAGGCAAGACCACCGCCTTGCTGCAAGCCGCTTACGGCATCGTCGAAGGCAAGAACGACTGGCGCATCCTGCAACGCCGGGACGAGTCCCGGCCCTTGGTGCCCGACGAAATCCTTCCCTTGCTGGACAGGGACTACATCTGGCTGATGATGCTAGACGAGGCCGACAATGCAGCTACCGATCTGCATACCCTGCTCAAAAGCTTGCCTTCGGCCTTGCATGGCCGAGTGCATGCCCTGCTGGCCTGCCGGGACACGGATTGGCTCAGCTCCCCGGCGGCCAATCTGGACTGGACTATCGCTGATTTTAGTAGGGAGCACTTGCATGGCCTCGACGCGACCGATGCCTTGGCTATCGTCCAATCTTGGCAGGCTTTCGGTGACGCTGGCCTTGGCGACTTGGCCAAGCAGCCCGCCATCAAGCGGGCAACTATCTTGGAACGGCAGGCTAAGGATGAGGCCAAGACTAAGGGCGGAGCCTTCTTCGGAGCCCTGCTGGCGGTGCGCAGCGGCAGCGATTTGCGCAACCATGCCCGTCTGCTGCTGGAACGGCTGATACTGCGCAAGATTCCCAGCGGCGGCACGCTACGCGACGCCCTAGCCTACATCGCTGCCATGCACGCCGAAGGGCTGGAATTCCTCTCCCGCCCGGTTCTCGCCCAGGCGCTGGGCTGTCCACTGACCAAATTGCATCGCGACGTGCTGGTACCCCTGGGTCAGGAGGCGGCGGCCACTACCACCTCGTCCTTCATCTACACCCGCCACCGGCGCATCGCCGAGATTCTGCTGTCGGTGTTGGCGGCGGAGTTTGGGGAAGATATTGGCGAACTTTATGTCGCACTCGGCAAAGCTGCGATCGATTACGCAATAGCTTCGCACCAGCCTCTGCCGGAGAATCTAAAGAGGTGGCGCTATGAGATTTCCACCCATTTCTTCGACACCGACCGGAGGGAATTGGCTATCCACGTCGCGCAAGCTGTTCTCGACCGGGAGCCGACGAATTCTCTCACCCGTACTCATGTTGCCAACCTATACCGCAGGGCAGGACTGCCGGAACATGCATTGCATGTATTCCGGGAGGTGGCGGCATTGGTTGAGAGCAATCGGGCGTACTACTACGAATGGGGTGTGGCCGAAGGCGAATGCGGCCATCACGGCGAAAATGCGCTACTGGCTGCCTTTTCCCTCTCCGACCAATGTACTGCGCGCCAAGTCGATAACGACCAAGCAGCGAAAGGCCTGTCCGGTTTGGGTGTGGCCTTCGGTGGCCTTTACTCTGACTATCTCAACCTCGCCTTCCGCGATGCCCGCCTAGCGGTGGTCGTCTTGGGCCGGACCCTGCGTCTTAATACAACTACGGAAGGCTATTTCGACAAGCATTTCCACGAGGCTACCGAGCAAGGCGCCATTGTTCCCGAGCCGGAGCAGGCCATGCTGCTACTAAAAGCCGGCATCGCCGCCGCCGTACGGATCGGCCTGGATGCCAAGATCGTCGAGTTGCTGCCCCAAGCGGAGACCTTGACTTTCGACGGGCTGGATGACTTGGTTTGTCATTCTTCCTACGCCGAGAAATAGTCCGAGAAGGAGTGCTGCCTTCGAGGCCCATGTCCAACGGCCGCCTGGTCCTACCTGCTCGCCGTAGGGGGCCGTGCCAAACGACTGCTTCACTTGGAGACCAGCTCTTGAACCAAGAGGAATAGACCGGCAGTAATGGGTCGCAAGGAGACGGTCGAGCTGTCTGTCAGACGGCGGATCCCCGGTCTGCATCGGACCTGGGATCCGGCGAGCCGCATGGTCGAATTCGTCCCGGCGACGCTGCCTTGGAGCATCAAATTCGCGCCTGGCGAAGAGCCTGCTCAGGCAGAACTTCGTTCGGGGTGCCGCGCCAATGCTTGTTTTCGACCTTACAGAGATTGCCTTGCCCCACAGACCCGCTTGAATGCTGGAAGCGAGTTTGCGACGTCAATTGCCGGGAACACTTGACGGCATTGCAGACAGACCTTGACCTTCCCAGCGTTGGAAGCCTCAAGCTTTTCTTCAACGGAAACGTTCAAGGAGTAATTCAATGGATTCCTCTTCCTTTCAACGAGGCTCCAATCTGTCCCCGTCCCTCGGCGCTCGCCTGAGCCTACTGGTCGAAGGCATGACCTGCGCATCGTGCGTCGGCCGTGTCGAGCGCGCGCTGAAAGCGGTCCCCGGCGTGCATTCGGCTGCGGTCAATCTCGCCACTGAGCGCGCCGACGTCGCCTTCACCGGCCTGGCCGATCCGCAGGCAGCCGTCCGCGCCATCGAGGACGCCGGCTACACCGTCCGCGAAGAGACCTCCGAGCTCGCGATCAAGGACATGACCTGCGCATCGTGCGTGGGCCGGGTCGAGAAGGCGCTCGCACAAGTCCCCGGCGTGCTCGAAGCCAATGTCAACCTGGCGGCCGAGCGAGCACGCGTGCGCCACCTTGCCAGGGTCGTCTCCATGGCCGACCTTGAGACGGCGGTCGAACAGGCAGGCTACCAGTCCCGCCGCCTGTCCGCCGAAACGGCGAATGCGGGCGACCAGGACACCGAGCGCCGCGAGATCGAGGCGCGGGCGCTGCAACGCTCCTTGCTCATTGCCGCCATCCTCACCTTGCCGGTGTTCATCCT
>JAVBSY010000109.1:0-72766 GCA_031556475.1 Azoarcus sp. | reverse complement strand
ACGCCCTCGACCATCAGCAGCGGCCAGCCCTCGGCGCGTACCGCTTCGTGCAGCGGCTCGACCTGCGCGCGCAGGTCGTCGGGCATCGGGGGGCGGTTCGCCTTGTAGTCGGGGTACCAGTCGTCGCGGAAGGTCTTGCCCTTGGCGTCGAACACGCAGGCGCGAAATTCCGCCTTGTAGTCGCTTTCGAGCCGACGTAGCATCGACAGCACGCCTCGTATCGCCCCCGTGGGCTCGCCGCGCGATGTGCGCAGATCCGGTAGCGCGTGATCAGCGCGATAGAGATAGCTGGAGCCATCGACGAGCCGCCGGGTGGGCCTGCTGAAAATCCTTGCGGAAGGCCGACGTGCCACGTTTCTTCATGGCACGCCGTGGGCGGATATTTTTCAAAAAACAAGAGAGAACGACATGAACGCGACAGACAAACTTCCACGCAGCGCGGCGAACACCGCGGCGCCACGCTTCAACGCGCGGGAATCCTGGCGAATCTTCGGAATTATGGCAGAGTTCGTCGAGGCGACCGAACGACTCAACGCCATCCGCCCGGCGGTGTCCATCTTCGGCAGTGCCCGCATCGCACCGGATCATCTGTATTACACGCTGACCGAGCAGATCGCCCGCCAACTGTCGGATGCCGGCTTCTCGGTGATCTCCGGTGGCGGTCCCGGCATCATGGAGGCGGCGAACAAGGGTGCCTATTTCGGCAAAAGCCCGTCCGTCGGCCTCAACATCCAGTTGCCGATGGAACAGGCCGCGAATCCCTACCAGGACATCTCGCAAACCTTTCAGCACTTCTTCGCGCGCAAATACATGTTCGTGAAGTTCGCCGCCGCTTACGTGGTGATGCCCGGCGGCTTCGGCACGCTGGACGAACTGCTGGAGGCGCTGACGCTGGTGCAGACGGGCAAGAGCCGCAGGATTCCCATCATCCTGGTCCATGAACCTTTCTGGAAAGGCTTGCTCGAATGGTTTCGCGATCGTTTGGTGGGCGAAGGCATGATCCACGCCGCCGACATGGATCTGATCCAGGTCATCGACAAGCCGGAAGATGTCGTCGCAGCCATCTTCAAGCATTACGAAACGCGTGGTTTCCTGCCGCTGCCCGCGGAACACGAATTGATGCTGAATCTATAGGACGCGGTGGCAGGGCTTGCCCGGCGCTCTGTTAGAATCGGTCGAAAAAGGAGAACACGATGCGCCGAACCCTGACTTTCGCGCTGCTCGCCGCAGCCCTTCCCGTCTTCGCCCAACAACCGCCGAAACTCGAACCGATTCCCGAGCCGCCGCCGATGCCGGGCGAGGCGCAGGATCCGGAAGTCACCATTCTCAAGCGTGGCGAGGATTCCGTCACCGAGTACCGTATCCGCGGCAAGCTCTACATGGTCAAGGTCACGCCCCCGCACGGCGTACCGTATTACCTCGTGGACAAGGAGGGCAACGGGCAGATGGTGCGCGACGATACCGCGCCGACGCTGGCTGTGCCGATGTGGGTGCTTCAATCCTGGTGAGGCCGGAGGGTACGCGCGGTGTGCGCTTGCCCGCCGCCGCGCCCCTGGTCGACAGCTTTCCACCGGTTTTCCGCGCCGACGCCAGGGTGCTGATCCTCGGCAGCATGCCGGGGGAGGCCTCGCTTGCAGCCGGTTGCTATTACGCTCATCCCCGCAACGCCTTCTGGCCGATCATGGGTGCGCTGTTCGGCGCCGGGCCGGAACTGCCTTATGCGGACCGGCTTGCGCGCCTGGTCGAAGCCGGCGTTGCCTTGTGGGACGTCATCGCCTGCTGTGAGCGCAGCGGCAGCCTGGACAGCAGCATCGCCCCCGGCAGCATCGTCGCCAACGATTTCCCCACGCTGTTCGCCGCCTGCCCCGGCTTGCGCCACATTTTCTTCAACGGCGGCACGGCGGAAAGCGCCTTTCGTCGTCATGTTCAACTGCCTGTCGATGCATCGCCGCTGCAACTGCGGCGCCTGCCTTCCACCAGCCCGGCTCACGCCGCGCTCGGTTTCGCGCAGAAACTCGATGCCTGGCGCGCGCTGCGCGATGCCGTGGCCAGCGCCGCGGCCTGATTCGCGTTAAGCGTCATGTCCGTCTTCACTCCCGTCCCCGAAACCGTTCTCGCCGACTGGCTGCGCAATTACGCCGTCGGCCGTCTGGTGGATGTCCAGGGTATTTCGGCGGGCGTGCAGAACAGCAATTTCTTCGTCACCACCACGCTGGGCCGCTACGTGCTGACGCTGTTCGAGAGCATTCCGCGTGCCGATCTGCCCTACGACCTGGACCTGATGGCTCACCTCGCCCGCCACGGCCTGCCCGTGCCGGCGCCGATCGCCAATCGCGACAACGAATACCTGAGCGAACTGCAAGGCCGGCCGGCGGTATTGGTGATGCGTCTGGCTGGCCGTTCGGAGATGAACCCCGGCCTTGGCCACTGTGAAAAAATCGGCGCGATGCTTGCCGGCATGCATCTGGCCGGACAATCCTACGGCCGCCGCCAGGCCAATCCGCGAGGTCCGGCGTGGCGCGCGGTCACTGCGCGCGAGGTGCGTGCCTTTTTCTCCGCCGATGAACAGGCGCTGCTCGACGCCGAGCTTGTCTTTCAGGCCGAAGCCTGCACAGGTCGGGATGGCGCGCTGCCGGTCGGTGCGATCCACGCCGACCTGTTCCGTGACAACGTGCTGTGGGACGGCGAACATATCGGTGGCATCATCGATTTCTACTTCGCCGGCCATGACGCATTGCTGTTCGACGTGGCCGTTACCGTCAACGACTGGTGCGCCGGCGCGGACGGTGAACTCGATTCGCGTCGATGCGCGGCGCTGCTTGCCGCCTACCATGCGGAACGCCCTTTTACCGCTGCCGAACGCGTGGCCTGGCCGGCCATGCTGCGCGCCGCCGCGCTGCGCTTCTGGTTGTCGCGCGCGGCCGACATGCACTTGCCGCGCGGCGGCGAGATGGTTCTGGTGAAAGATCCCGCCGAATACCGCGACATGTTGCGTTTGCGCATTGCGAGCCACCCGGCACTCCCGGCGTAGCAAATTTTTTCACATTGAATTTTTCCCCCTGCATGGGCTAGCATCGTCGGCATGTTGCACCACAGCAAAATATCCACGACATGACTGCTTCCGCGCGCGCGCCCAATCCTCATTGCCATCCCCACCCGGGCGCCGTCACGCCGGTCCGCGCCTTGCACTGGTTCGCCTTCGGCTGGCGGTTGTTTCTGAAAAACCCGCTGGTATGGTTGGCGCAAGCGCTGGTGCTGCTCATCGTTCTGGCCCTTGCCGCCGTTCTTCCCTTCATCAACGCTATCGTCGCACCGCTTGCCTTCCCCATGCTGATTGCCGGCATGGTCGACAGTGCCGACCGGCTCGACCGTGGCGAGACGATCTACGTTTTCCATCTGTTCGAGGGTGTCCGCCGCCATGCCGGGAATCTGCTCGTGGTCGGCGGTTTCTACCTGCTCGGCGCGTTGCTCGATGGCTGGTTGGCCCATGCGATCGGCGCCGAGACCTACACTACGACGTTGTTGTTTACCGCGCTATGGAGCATGCTGATCATGGCGCTATGGTTCGCGCCCGCGCTGGTCATGCTGCAAGGCGTGGCGCCGCTCGAAGCCATGCAGCTTTCCGTGCGGGCCTGTTTCGCCAATCTGCCGGCGCTCATCGTATTCGCCGTCGCGCTCTGCGTCCTCGTCTGGCTGGCGCTGTTGCCTTACGGTTTGGGAATGCTGGTGCTCGTTCCCGTCATTGCCGGCACTGCGCTGGCCTCCTGGCGGGATGTTTTTTCCGCGCCGCCCGCTTCATCCACGCCGTCCTCCCCGGCACCCATAACCGAATAAGGTCATCCCATGCACGTCCAGCAAGTTCCCATGCAGCGAGGTTGGTATTGGCCGCGTGACGGTTTCGCGCTGTGGCGGCGCAACCCTGCGTTGATTTCCTTCCTCGCCTTTGGCTATCTGCTGATCCTCATCGTCGTCAGCGTCTTTCCCTTCATCGGACAACCGCTTGCCTTCCTGCTGATGCCGGCGCTTTCGCTGGGCGTGTTCAACGGTTGCCGTGTGGTGGATGAGGGGCGCAAAACAGGGCCGGATATCCTCCTTTCCGGTTTTCGGAACAATGTGCAAAGCCTGTTGACCATCGGCGGCTGCTACCTCGTCGGCAGTGTGTTTGCACTGCTGATTACGATCCCGGTCGACGGTGGCGTGCTGGTAAAAACGGTGCTCTACGGCAAAGTCGATCCTGCGCTGATCAACTCTACCCCGCGTTTTGCCCTGGCCGCGCTGCTCGCCGCCGGCGTGTCCACGCCGGTCATCATGGCCTACTGGTTTGCCCCGGTGCTTGCCGGCTGGTGGTCGCTGCCTGCGATGAAAGCGCTTTTCTTCAGCTTTTACGCCTGTCTGCGGAACTGGCGACCCTTCCTTGCCTTCGGCGTTGCGTTGTTGTTGTTCGGTGTCATCCTGCCGAGTTTCGTACTCGGCGTCATCGGCCTGGTGTCGCCGGTGCTCGCCAACCTGTTGTCGATTCCCTTGCTGCTTTTGCTGGTTCCGATCGCGTTCGCCAGCTTCTACATCAACGTACGCGACGTGCTCGGCCTGCCCGGCGATGTCCCCGCCGCCTGATCCGCGCACGTCCCGGGGGCCGCAGGGTGTGCCGCCGGATGCGCCGCTGGGTGTTCTCGGCGGCACGTTCGACCCGATCCATCTCGCTCATCTGCGTCTGGCCGAAGAAGCGCGCGAGGCGCTCGGTCTCGAGCGTGTGCGCCTGATTCCCGCTGGCGACCCGCCTCATCGCGAGATGCCGCGCTGCGCCGCCGCCGACCGACTGGCGATGGTGCGCTTGGCTGCTGCCGGCAATCCGGCGCTGGAGGTGGACGACGGCGAAGTGCTGGCGCGGCAGAAAAGCTACACCGTTTCCACCCTTGAACGGCTGCGCGCCGAGCTGGGGGCACAACGTCCGCTGGTGCTGATCCTCGGCGCCGACGCGTTCGCGGGTTTGCCGGCCTGGCACCGCTGGCAGGAAGTGCTCGACCTTGCCCACCTTGCCGTCGCCACCCGGCCGGGCCATGACCGCTTCGGTACTGAACTGGCGCCGGAACTCGACGCGCTGCGGCGCGAACGCCACGGTGCGGCGGCGGATTTACGCACTGCCGCCGCTGGCCGTATCGTCGCCTTCGACATGACGCCGTTGGCGATCTCGGCCTCGCTGGTGCGCGGGCTGCTTCGCGCCGGCGTGAGCGCCCGTTATTTGCTGCCCGATTCCGTTCTCGACTATATTGGGCTGAACCGTCTTTACCTCTGATTTCAAAATGCCTATTTCCACGCCTTCCGACCCCAAGCACATGGACCTGCCCGAACTACAGAAAACCATCGTTTCCGCCCTCGAAGACATCAAGGCCCGCGATATCGAAGTCATCGATACCTCCCGCTTCACCGCGCTGTTCGACCGTATCGTCGTCGCCAGCGCCGATTCCGGCCGGCAAACGCGCGCGCTGTCGCGCAGCGTGCAGGACAAGGTCAAGGAGGCCGGCGGTCACGTCATCGGCGTGGAGGGCGAAGAAACGGGCGAATGGGTGCTGGTCGACCTGGGCAGCATCGTCGTCCACATCATGCAGCCGGCCGTGCGCAGCCATTACAACCTGGAAGAACTGTGGAGCACCGCGCCGGCCAGTCGCCGCTCGGCCGGCGACGCTACCCGCGCCGCCAAAGCATAAATCCGCGTGCCGGCAAAGCTTGCGTCGACCTCGGTCAGCCGTGGCACGGCTGACTCGGCGCATCGCTTCATGGCCTGTCATTTCGTGGTGGCTTCCGCTTGAAACTTCTCCTCGTCGCCGTTGGCACCCGCATGCCGGCGTGGGTCGAAGCCGGCTTCGACGAATTCGCCCGCCGCATGCCGCGCGAGGCGCCGCTGCAACTGATCGAGGTCAAGGCCGAGCCACGCACCACCGGTAAAACGGTGGCCGCCATGATGGCCGCCGAGGCCGTGCGCATCGAGACCGCGCTGCCGCCACGTTGCCGGCGTGTGGTACTGGACGAGCGCGGCACGGCGCCGACCACTCGCGACCTGGCTCAACGCCTCGAAAGCTGGCTGGCCGATGGGAGGGACGTTGCTTTCGTCGTCGGCGGCCCCGACGGGCTCGATTCCTCGCTCAAGGCCGGCGCCGACGAAACCCTGCGTCTTTCCAGTCTCACCTTGCCTCATGCCCTGGTGCGTCCGCTGCTGGCCGAAGCGCTCTATCGTGCCTGGACGATGCTGCGTAATCACCCCTATCATCGTGAGTGAACGCACCACAAGCCCTCTTTCTGGTCCGCTGCCATGATCCGATCCATCCTGCGCATGGGCGATGCCCGCCTGTTGCGCGTCGCCCGTCCGATCGCCAAGTTCGGTACCCCGGAACTGCGCGAACTCGTTGCCGACATGTTCGATACCATGCGCGCGGTCGGCGGGGTCGGCCTCGCCGCGCCGCAGATCGGCGTCGATCTGCGCCTGGTGGTTTTCGGTTTCGAGCACAGCGAACGCTACCCCGAGGCGCCCGAGGTTCCTCTTACCATCCTTGCCAATCCGACCCTCGAGATGCTGTCGGATGAAATCGAAGGCGGCTGGGAAGGCTGCCTGTCGGTACCCGGCATGCGCGGCTGGGTGCCCCGCTACCGGCACCTGCGGTATACCGGTTTCGATATCGAAGGCAACGCGCTGGCGCGCGAAGTGGAAGGTTTTCACGCACGTGTCGTGCAGCACGAGTGCGACCACCTCGATGGCATTCTCTACCCCATGCGCATCCGCGATTTTTCCCGCTTCGGCTTTGCCGACTTGCTGCCGGCTGATGGGGAAGTCTGACTGGGCAGCACGGTGAAGGCGGGTTGAGCGTTCGGCGCAATGCGCTTTCGGGCATGACGCCCAAGCTGCAAAACAAAGCCCGGACCCGCCGTAAGAACCTCTGCCAATCCGGTCCTGAAAGGCGATCCGGCGCCCAATTCGACCGATCTCCGGCTCGCTCGCGCTCATTGGTGTTTCCCCGTATGCGGGTATCCGCCAATGTTGCGGTGCGATAGCCGTCGGCTATGTTTCGCCACACGAAATAAAACAATCCACAGACTTGATCGCACACCTTGCCTGCGGCAAGAGAGCGGCAGCGGGGCATTCATGGCAATAGATTTTCATCCGGCGGTGGGCGTAGCCGCCGAGAGACACAATCCGATTTTCGACACGGCTGTTCCGGTGCGCCGGCAGCAAGCCTTTCGGGATGTTGCGTTGTTGATCGCGCGTCACGAAATACGCAATTTGCGGCGCTGGTTCGACGAATTCGATCACGACATCCTGCTGCCGATCCTGTTGGGAGAAATCGCGCTGCATAACGTCGGCGCGTTTGAAAACGGCGGACAGTCGGTAAACCAAAGAGCCGGCAGCGATATCCCGTGCCAGCTCAAGCCCTGCAATGCCTACTCCATTGCCGCGGCTACCGGATTGCCGCGGGAAACGGTGAGGCGCAAGATCGCCCGCCTGGTCGAGTTGGGGTGGATCCACAAGCGGCGCAACGGCCATCTGTTTGTGACGGCTGATGCGATCCGACATTTCGGCTCGCTTCTCGGCACGCGCCAATTGTCCGAAGTGCTGTCGGTGGCCGACCGGTCGCGGCGCCTTCTGTCCCGGCAGTGAAAAGATGAAAATGATCCGTTCCCAGCGGCGTATCGTTGCCCTCATCGAAGCCGAGATCGCCGCCATCTGCCACGATGCCGGCGTGGCATGCGCCAATGTCGGCGACTTCATCCTGCGTCTCGAAGGGGGAGAAATCGTGCGTCACCTCTCCGAGCCGATCCTCGAAACCTTGCGCAATCTGGCGCAGTTGCGCCGGGCCGCGTTGGCACGCGCGGTTTGAGCGTGGAGCTGCCGTCATGGCGTGTTGTGCGATGACGGGTGATGGTCCGGATTCGCAGCGGGCGTCGAGGCCAGAAAGGCGCTACCGAGCAGCGTCAGCGCCAGGATCATGATGACGAAGTGGTGCCGCTGCGCCGCCGGCTCCAGAAGCCGGTGTGTGCCGTCACCGTAATAGAAGCGGCGCAGGTAGCCGGCGCCGCTCCAGGCGATAGCCAGTAGCGCACCGCCGAGCAGGCGTGCGGCCAGTGGATCGAATTGCCGGCCCATGGCTGGATTCCAGCGATCGGGAAGAAAAAAAGCGGGCGCCCAGACGAGCAGGTACAAGCCGCCCAACACGCACAGACTGAACATGATGACTTGGAAGGAGCGCATTCGCGTTCAGTCGCCGATTCGGTGATGTTCTGGCCCGTGGCGCGGTTCAGCGGCCGAACAGATCGCCGTCGGTGCGCGGCGGCGCCAGGCCGAAATGCTGCCAGATCGATAGCGTCGCCATGCGTCCGCGTGGCGTGCGCTGCAGATAGCCTTGCTGGATCAGATAGGGCTCGATGACATCTTCGATGGTGTCGCTCGATTCGCCGATGGCGGCGGAGATGTTGTCCAGGCCCACGGGGCCGCCGCCGAATTTTTCCAGCATGGCGCCCAGCAGCTTGCGGTCCATCAGATCCAGGCCGAGCGCGTCCACATCCAGCATCGTCAGCGCGGCATCGGCAACCTCGACGGAAATATCGCCGCCGGCTTTCACTTCTGCGTAATCGCGTACCCGGCGCAGCAGGCGGTTGGCAATGCGTGGCGTGCCGCGTGCGCGGCGGGCGATTTCGATCGCGCCGGCATCATCGATCGAAACATTGAGCAAACGTGCCGAACGCCCGACGATGAAACCGAGTTCCTCCGCGTTGTAAAACTCGAGCCGTGAAACGATGCCGAAGCGGTCGCGCAGCGGATTGGTCAGCATGCCGGCGCGGGTCGTGGCGCCGATCAGCGTGAAGGGCGGCAGGTCGAGCTTGACCGAGCGCGCCGCCGGTCCTTCGCCGATCATGATGTCGATCTGGTAATCCTCCAGCGCCGGGTAGAGGATTTCTTCGACCACGGGCGACAGGCGGTGAATCTCGTCGATGAACAGGACATCGTGCGGTTCCAGATTGGTCAGCAGCGCCGCAAGATCGCCCGCGCGTTCCAGCACGGGGCCGGAGGTCTGGCGCAGGTTCACCCCCATTTCGGCGGCGATGATGTGCGCCAGCGTCGTTTTTCCCAACCCAGGCGGGCCGAACAGCAGGACGTGGTCGAGCGCTTCGCGGCGATTCTTCGCCGCCTGGATGAAGATTTCCAACTGCTCGCGGATTTTCTGCTGTCCGACATATTCCGCCAGACGTTTCGGGCGCAGGGCGCGCTCGATCGCATCTTCCTGGCGGTCGGTGGACTGGGCGGAAATCAGACGCGGGGACTGAAGCTTGTCGGTTTCGATCATGGCGCGAGTTTAACGGAAGCCGCGCGCCGGATCGCATAAAGGGTAACCGCGATGGCCTGTTTCCATGGGGGCAGGCATGGGATGGCCCCGCCTGTCTGGTGTTGGTCCCGAACTGGCGGGTGTGAATCGAAAAGAGCCGCGTGTGCGGCCCCTTCCTTCGATCGGTGTTGCGCGTTGGCCGGCGCAGCCGGCCGGTCTCAATGGGAGCGGCGTTCGCCGTAGTTCAGGCGCATGGGCATGTCGGCGGGGGACAGCGGTTCGGTGTGGTCGGCATCCCCGTCGGATACGCCGGAGGTGGCATGGTCTATTTCGAGCACTTCCAGCACCTGGCGGGCAATGGCGCGGCAGGCGTTGGCGAGCGGGGTGGGAAGCTGGTCCGGCAGCCGTTTTTGCAGCAACAGCTTGGAGGAGGATAGGGCCGAGACGGGTCTGAGAATGCGGTGCCGGTAGGCGCCCATCATCGCCGCGACGCCGCGGTCGGCCGCGTCCCGCTGCCAGGCGTTGCTTGGCCATTGCATCGGTACGGCATAGGCGCGGGGGAACATTTCCAGATCGCGCACGACGGTGCGGATGTCTTCGTGCGATTCGCGGAAGGGAAGCAGGACGATGTCGGAAAGCGCATAGAGCTTGCGGTCCATCTCGGTGTGGTTGCCGCTGCCGTCGATGACGCCGATCCAGTCGGGCAGGGTACGCAGTTTATCCACGACCTTGGCGAGGGCGTCGCGCGTTCGGGCGTCGGCGGTGACGTAGCGGCGGCCTTCCGGGGCGAGCGGCTCGCGCGAGATGTCGGTCAGCACGCAGGCCGCCCGGTGGTTCAGCAGCCCCAGGCCCTGGCACAGCATGTGAGACAGGGTGGTTTTGCCCGTGCCGCCCTTGTTTCCGATGATGCAGATGATTTCAGCCATGAAACGAGTCCTCGACGCGCGGCGCCGCATCGCCGCATGGGGGGATTATCGAAGCGCGACGGTGACGGGTAGCGTGGGAAAAGCGGCGATTCATACCGTTATTTCCAGGTTTTTCCCGTTTTCCGGCGTTGCCGCGCGGTAACAGTAAAGACGGGTTCGACGGCGGTCGTCGACGTCGACGACGAAATCCGCTTCGCGGCCGGGCAGCGGAAAGCTGTTGCTGACGAGCAGGCTGCCCGGGCGCATTTCGGCCGTGGCCTTGCGTTCGAGCCCTGCCATCGGGGCGGGCGACAGGAAGGCATAGATAACATCGTAGTCGCGCCATGGCAGGGCAAACAGATCGCCGCGGCGCCAGTCCACGTTCGCTTGCCGGCGATTCAGCAGCCAGCCCAGCGCCCAGGGGCCGGGCGCGGTTTCGATGCCGGTAAAGCGGCTTTCCGGGCGCAGCCGTGCAAGCCGGTGCAGTCGCGCACCGCCGCCCGCGCCGAGGTCGATCAGGTTCGAGGCGCGTTCCGCGGGCATCAGGCGAGCGAGCGCTTGCGCGGTGGGGCGGTTGGTGAGGTAGAGCGGCACCTGGGTGCGGAAGCTGGTCCAGTAAACCAGCACCAGTAAGATGAAGGCGCCCAGATACCAGCCTGGATGAAGATTCAGGCGCTGGACAAGAACGGCGAGCGGCAGGAAGCACAGATGGATGGGCAGCCACCAGCGCGCGCTACGCAGCAGTATTGCCGTACCGGCGGCGGCGATGGCTTGCGTGCCGACCAGCGGCCACAGACCGGGCGGCAGAAGGTTGGCGCGGGCGAGCACGAAGGCGACCGCCACGCCGGCGAGTTGGGCGAGCAAGGCTTTGAGGCTGGCGGGCATGGTCTGGTGAGAGTGAAAGAGGCGGAAAGGCACGCATGGCGTCGCACGGGCAACGTCGGCACAGCGGAGGCCCGGGAGGGTCGGAAGCCGTGTCGCCAGAACGGAGTGCATGTCAGCGCGACTCCAGGATCAGCCGGTCGTTGAGGGGCTGCGGCGGGCGGACGTTGTGCGGGTAAAGGCGGCCGAAGACGGCGAGTTGCTCCGCGTTGACCGGAACCGTCTGCTTCATGACGACCCACGTGACACCTTCGGTGCAGGGCGGGGTGGGGAGCGAACCGGCGTAGAGATAGTGGGCCGGGCTTGCAGGCAGGAAGGAGGAGAGGTCGAGCGGTGCCGCCGGCATGTAGTTGCCGTCCGCTTCCAGGGGAATGTTGTTCAGCACCGTTTGAATCAACGCGTTGGGCGATTCGCCGAGTTCGAGGATGACTTCGAGGATGGCCATGCGGCCTTCGGGTTCGCGGTGGAAGAACTGCACCGACATGTCGCCCATCTGGCCGTCGATGCGCGTTGCCGATGGCCGGTGCAGGGTGAAGGATTCGAGCGCATAGCGGCGCCCGCGCAGTTCGATGCCCGAGCCGTCGCCCACATCCACGCGCAGGGTGTTGCCGGTGTTGGTGATACGGAAGCGGCTGCTGCGATAGTCGAATTTCACCGGCTCCAGATCGACCACGATGCCGTTGTGCAGATCGACGGGCGACTGGCGCTTGCCTTCGGCGCACAGCCGCCATTCCGGGCGCAACTGGCCCCAGTGTTCGGGGCCGGTGTCGCCGCTGTAGTGCCAGCCGGTCGGGGTGATCGGTATCGTGGCGGTAGTCGATGTCTTGTGTGCCGCCGTGGCTGTGGGGGGCGATGACCGTGGCGGCAGTGTTTGCGACGGGGATCGGGAGGTGGGTGAAGGCGCTTGAGACGGCGGCGTTTGGGCCGGCATGGGTGAAGCGGCGGCGGTGGTGCGCTCTTCCGGTGTTCCCTCGATGGATTTGGAGTCCGGTGGCGACGTTTGCGGTGGTGTCTTTTTGGGCGTCGCCGTTTGCGTGGACGCGCTTGTTGCCGGTGCGGCCTGCTTCGTTTTTGCCTTGGAAGGCGAGGCCTGCTTGGATTGTGCGTTGGCGGCGGAGCGTCCGGCCTCGCGTGCGATCTTGGTCAGATCGGTGGCTGACGGCGGGCGGCAGACTTCACGCCACATGCGTTCATCCACCGAATTGCACGTGACCATGACCGGTTCCGGCTCGGTTGCCGCTTCCTCGCGCAACACGCGGTCGGTTTCGTCGAGATAGACCCGCTTGACGGTGGAGAAGCCGCGGTTCATGCAATCGTACCGGTTGAGCGCCTTGACGACGGTGTAGCCGGCCTGGCGTGCCTGGTCGGGCGACAGTACGACCCGCCCCCAGGCCACTTTTGTATCGCGGTCGGAGCGCGTGATGGTAGCGCGGTCGAGTTCGACACGGCGGCCCTGGTCGCTGAGGATGAGTTGCCATTCGCTCACGGCGGGCGTGGAAAACAGCAGTGTCAGGGCGGTGGCGAACAGATGGGCCGGTTTCATCGGGCGGCGATCCAGGTGCGTTATTCGATGACTATATGAATATTTCGGCAGGGTAGCGAAATTCTTGAATGCCGTATTTTGAAGCGATATGTGATTTGCCCATAAAAGCGCGTTGGCCAGACCATGCGCGGCCCGCCGTCAACAGGCTTTCCCCGCTTGCCAGCCCTTCTGCCATCCAGTATCGTGCGAGGCCTGTCGTTGGGGGTGCCTGTGCCGATTGTGGCGTCGGGCTGAGAGAGTCCCTTACAACCTGATCCGGTTCGCACCGGCGTAGGGAAACGCATCATGAGCCAATCCGCCGCTTCTTCTGCCGTTTTTTCCTCCATTCCCAATGTATTGTCCATCGCCGGGGTCGATCCGAGCGGTGGGGCCGGCGTGCTCGCCGATCTCAAGGCGTTTTCCGCGCTCGGCGCCTACGGCTGCGGCGTGATCGCCGCGCTGACCGCGCAAAACACGCGCGGCGTGACGGGCGTGCATGTGCCGCCGGTCGATTTTCTGCGCTTGCAGATCGATACCCTGTTCGCCGATGTCGCTATCCATGCGACCAAGATCGGCATGCTCGGCAGCGCCGAAGTGGTCGCGGCGGTGGCCGATCGGCTGGCCCATTGGCAGGCCCGGCAGGTGGTGCTCGATCCGGTGATGGTGGCCAAGAGCGGCGATGCCTTGCTTGCCAAGAACGCGGTCGCCATGCTGCGCGAGGCGCTTTTCCCGCTGACGTTCCTGATGACGCCCAACCTGCCCGAAGCCGGCGTGCTGCTCGAGCAGCGCGCGCCGGAAACGGTGAAGGAGATGTACCGGGCGGCGGAGCGGCTGCGCGAATTGCTGCCGGTTTCCAGCGAACGCTGGGTGTTGCTCAAGGGCGGGCATCTGCCCGGCAATGACGTGGTGGATTTGCTGTTCGATGGCGACCGCATGGTCGAAATGCCTGCGCTGCGCATCGTCACGAAGAACACCCACGGTACCGGCTGTAGCCTGTCTTCGGCCATTGCCGCGTTGCTGCCGCAACATGCCGGCGGTTTCCGTCCGGTCGAAGCGGCGGTGCGCCAGGCGCGGCAGTGGCTGCTGGGTGCGATCGGCCATGCCGGCGAACTCGGCGTCGGCGGCGGTTGCGGGCCGGTGCATCACTTCCATGCCTTGTGGTCCGATCGCCGCGCCGGCCAGGCGTCCTAGACGCCGTTCGGCCCTTTCTGTTTTCTGATTCCGATTTACTTCTGGAGAGTTCGCATGGATGCGAAACACGCTTTCGCCGCTGCTGATGCCCGCGTCGACGCTGCCGCGGTTGCGCCGCTGCCCAATTCACGCAAAATCCACGTCGCCGGGTCGCGCCCCGATCTGCGCGTGCCGATGCGCGAAATCCGCCAGTCCGATACGCCGGCGGCGGTGGGTGCAAGCGAGGAAAACCCGCCGGTATTCGTTTACGACTGTTCCGGCCCCTACACCGACCCGGAAGCCCGTATCGATATTCGCAGTGGCCTGCCGGCGTTGCGCGCAGCCTGGATCGAGGAGCGTGGCGACAGCGAGGAACTGCGGTTGCTCTCCTCCGAATACGGTCGCCGCCGTGCGGTGGATGCGGCGCTCGACGAATTGCGTTTTCCCGGCCTGTCGCGCCAACCGCGCCGCGCCAGGAGCGGCGCCGGATTGTCCGGCAACGTGACGCAGATGCATTACGCGCGGCGCGGCATCGTGACGCCGGAAATGGAGTTCGTCGCGATCCGTGAGAACCTGAACCGCCGTGCCTATCTCGACTCCCTGGCCGCCAGCGGCGAAAAAGGGAAGAAAATGGCCGCATTGCTGACTCGCCAGCATCGTGGCGAGCGCTTCGGCGCGACGATCCCCGACGAAATCACGGCCGAATTCGTGCGCGACGAAATCGCCCGCGGGCGGGCGATCCTGCCGGCGAACATCAATCACCCGGAATCCGAGCCGATGATCATCGGCCGCAACTTTCTCACCAAGATCAACGCCAACATCGGCAACTCCGCGCTCGGTTCGAGCATTCAGGAGGAAGTCGAGAAAATGACCTGGGCGATCCGCTGGGGCGGGGACACGGTGATGGATCTCTCGACCGGCAGGAACATCCATGAGACTCGCGAATGGATCGTCCGCAACAGCCCGGTGCCGATCGGCACGGTGCCGATCTACCAGGCGCTGGAGAAGGTCGGCGGCAAGGCGGAGGAACTCTCCTGGGAAATCTTCCGCGATACGCTGGTCGAGCAGGCTGAGCAGGGCGTCGACTACTTCACCATCCATGCCGGCATCTTGCTGCGCTACATCCCGATGACCGCAGGACGGATGACCGGCATCGTCTCGCGCGGCGGTTCGATCATGGCCAAGTGGTGTCTTGCGCACCACAAGGAAAGCTTTCTCTATACGCATTTCGAGGACATCTGCGAGATCATGAAAGCCTACGACGTCGCCTTCTCGCTTGGCGACGGATTGCGCCCCGGCTCGATTTTCGATGCCAACGACGAGGCGCAGTTCGCGGAGCTGAAAACGCTCGGTGAGCTGACCGACATCGCCTGGAAGCACGACGTGCAGGTGATGATCGAAGGCCCTGGCCACGTGCCGATGCAGATGGTCAAGGAAAACGTCGATCTGCAGCTCGAATACTGCAAGGAGGCGCCGTTCTACACGCTGGGGCCACTTGTCACCGACATTGCGCCGGGCTACGACCACATCACCAGCGGCATCGGCGCCGCGATGATCGGCTGGTTCGGCACCGCGATGCTCTGCTACGTGACGCCGAAGGAACACCTTGGCCTGCCGGACAAGAACGACGTCAAGGAAGGCATCATCACCTACAAACTTGCCGCGCACGCCGCCGATCTCGCCAAGGGGCACCCCGGCGCGCAGATCCGCGACAACGCGCTCTCCAAGGCGCGCTTCGAGTTTCGCTGGGAAGACCAGTTCAACCTGGGGCTGGACCCGGACAAGGCGCGCGAATTCCACGACGAAACGCTGCCCGCCGAGGGCGCCAAGCTCGCGCATTTCTGTTCGATGTGCGGCCCGCATTTCTGCTCGATGAAGATCACGCAGGAAGTTCGCGATTTTGCCGCCCAGGCCGGTGTCGCCGAGAATGCGGCGCTGGCTGTGGGCATGGAGGAAAAGGCGCTGCAATTCGTGCGCGAAGGCAGCGCGGTCTATCGCAGGATCTGAATGCGGGCATACCCGAATTGATCCGTACCGTGAAATTTGACCTTTGCGGGTAATAAATAGGGCGACACACTCCACTCAACGGCAATGCGGCTGGTGCGTCTTCTGTTCATGAGGAGGACAGAGTGACATCCTTCTTCGGCTTGCTGACTTGCTAACCCATTGTTTATTTTGTGGATTGTCTGTCCAAATGAAAACCAAGCATTTATTCACGACGGTGGCTTTCCTGGGCACCATGGCCCTGAGTACCGCGGCCTGTGCCGGGTCCATCTACGTCACCAACGCCGGTGCCGCCGACTTTGGCAATGGGTCCGTTGGTTTTGCCAGCGGCTCGACATCTCCGAATCCCGCTTCCGATACGAGTCTCACATCGATGGCTATCGGTGGCTTCAACTTTACGACGTCCGATACCAACTACGGTTTTTCATCCACGGGCCAGTTCAACGCGTGGTGCGTGGATATCTACCACTGGATGAAGACCGGTTCCTTCAGCTATAGCGTGGGCACGGCGAGCGATCTGGTGAGTGCCCTCAATTCCTTGCGCTCGAACGGCGAGCAGCGGGTCAGCCAGTTGATTACCCTGGCCAACGAGGTGTATAGCACCATCAACACCCAGGTCGAGTCGGCGGCTTTCCAACTTGCGGTGTGGACCATCGCGTACGGAACGCCGGATGCGTCGGGCGGTTATCATCTCAGCACGACGGACGATGGTTTCAGGGTCAGTACGAGCACAGCGAACTCGGCCTACGGCATGTTGGCGGATCAGTGGCTGAGCAATTTGGGGACCGCAGCCAAGACTGGCAACTACAAGCTGGTTTACCTGAACGATGGAAGCGGGAACTACACGCAGGATGCGATTTCGTTTACGAATCTGCCAGAGCCGACTTCCCTGCTGTTGTTGAGCCTGGGGCTTGCCGGCCTCGCCGCGTTCCGTCGCAAGGCGGCGGCAACAGCGGCGTAAAAGCCGGGGTTTTGCTCGCTGGAGCGTGTCATGAACTTCGTGCGTTGCAGTTATGCAATGCCGCTGCGATCCTGCAAAGTTCATGCACGCTCTAGATGCTTACGTGTAGTCTTGCGCTTGGATACGTCGAAATCATCAGTGATGTATTCAAGAGAAAAAATTGCTGGCCTCTGGAAGGCTGATGCGGGGGGTGAGTGAAGACGCTTTTCTGGAATAAATTGGTGATCTCGAAGATGAAAAAGATACGTATCCTGGCTTCCGTCTGGCTGGTCATGGGACTTGTTGCATTGGGAATCCCTGCTGCAATGGCAGGGCCTGTCAACCTTGTCACCAATGGCGATTTCTCGGAAACAAGCTATACGCAGAACCATCAGTTCGGTTCGGCCTGGGGTGGGCAGGGAGTTACCGGTTGGACAGGTAACGGCGGCTACAACATCTTTTATTTTGGCGGTACTGCCAATACGGTTTCCGCCCGCAATCAATGGGGAAGCCCTTACGACAAGCTGAGTACCAACAGCAGCCCCACTGGCGGCAACTTTGTTGCACTGGATGGCGACATAGGTGTCCGAGGGGGCATCTCCCAGATGATTTCGGGCCTGGTCGTCGGTACTAGATACACGCTTTCGTTCTCTTGGGCGGCCGACCAGTTGCTGAGCCGTACTGGTGACACGACCGAGCAGCTCCAGATCAGCCTGGGCGATGAAACCTATACAACGGAAGTTGTTAATAATCTGTCACATAGCACCACGGGCTGGTTCGACGAAATATTTACCTTTACCGCCACCAGCACCAGTGAATTGCTCAGCTTCCTTTCCATAGGAACACCGTCGGGCCTGCCTCCCATCGCATTGCTGGCCGATATTTCGCTGTTCGCCGACAGCAATGCCGTCCCGGAGCCTGCGTCCTGGTTATTGGTAGGGCTCGGCTTGGGCATCGCGGGACTGGTGCGGAGAAGGCATCGCATCGCAGCTTGAGGTCGAACGTGTTTGTTTGACAAGAAGAGCAGTGGGTGAATGCGCCCACTGTTCAGGGTGATGGAAATTGCATTTCCTGACGCACACACTGGTGCTTCAAGTTCTTGCATTGAGCCTTTGGCTGGCCATTCTTGCGGCTATCTTCGTGCCGTTGGAAAGAGTTCTGTCCCTGCGGCGGCAAGATAAGATCCTGCGTACGGGTTTCTGGAAAGATATCGGCCTGTATTTTCTCAATGGCCTGCTTCCAGCCTTCCTCATCGCCGTACCAATGACGGTTCTTGCCGAGTTGGTCCATAAGGTGCAACCGCTTGTCATGCGGGACTTCATTGCTTCCTTGCCGGTCTGGCTGCGCTTCATTCTTGCGCTTCTGGTCCTGGAGACGGGGAGCTACTGGGGGCACCGCATTTCTCACTCCAACCGTTTCCTGTGGCGTTTCCATGCAATGCATCACGCGCCCGTACATCTGGACTGGCTCGTAAACACCTGTGCCCATCCGCTCGACATAGTCTATGTGCGGCTGTGCGGTCTGGTGCCGCTCTATGCATTGGGGTTGGCCCAGTTCAATGCTGGAGCCCCTTCTGCATTACCGGCCATAGCGTTGTTTGTCGCCACGCTCTGGTCATTTTTCGTTCACGCCAACATCAACCTGCGTTTCGGGTTTTTGGAAAAAATCATCGTGACGCCCGCATTTCATCACTGGCATCACGTCAACAACCAGAACTCGAACAAGAACTTCGCCACTTCCCTTGCTTTCATCGACCGGATCTTTGGCTCCTATCACTTGCCCAAAGACTGGCCGCCGGCTTATGGGCTATATGAAGAACCCCGTTCTTCCCGTGGGACGGAAAACCAGGTTCTTGCGAAGTAAGGGCATTGGTTTCTATAGCCGTGGCAACGCCGATTCAGAAGTGACTTGCCCGGCTTGCTCAAAGGAGTTATTTCGTGGGGATGGCAGGGTTGCAAGCCGGCTAACACTGGTCAGACTGCATTTCGTCGTCTTTACTATCCGCGCTCCAGGAGCGAGCGCATTGGAAGGTTTGACGCCTGGCCTGATGCAATAAGAACGGGCCGCAATCGCGGCCCGTTCTTTTTACCTGAAAACTGAAAAGGCTCAGGCGAGTTTGCTGCGCATCCGCTGTGCACGCTCGGCGGGCGCCGGGTGTGTGGATAGCCAACTGGCGCTACCGCCGCCGGAGAGTTTGTCCAATTTTTCCAGTGCGCTTACCGCGGCCTTCGGATCGTATTTTTTTCCTTTCAGGAAGGCCATGGCGTAATCGTCCGCCTCGTTTTCGTTCGACTGCGAATGCTGGGAGAGGACGACTTTCTCGAACAGTTCGCCCAGTTGGGAATCGGCCAGTACCGCCGCCTTGCCGTCCGTGGCGGCTACCGCGTCGCGCAGACCGCCGGCGGCGAGCGCCATCTGCATGCGTTTTTTCGAGTGCCCGGACTTGACGTGGCCGATTTCGTGGCCGATCACGTAGCGCACTTCATCATCGGTCATCATGTCCATCAGGCCGCTATAAATGCGCACGGTGCCGTCGCCCATGGCGAAGGCGTTGACCTGGCTCGTCTGATAGACCTTGAAGTTGAGCTTGAGTCCGTCATGCGAAGACAGGCCCTGCGTCAATGTGGTCAGACGCTGGCCGTAGTTGCTGCTGGCCGGGGCGATTCTGTTTGCTCTGTCGGTATCCTTGGCCATCTGCGAAAAATACGCGCTGATGTCCTGATCGGTGATCGTTGCGGCATCGGTCAGCGACTTGGCCGCACCCAGCGCGCGGCCGATATCGAATGCGGACACGGGCCCTGCGACCGATACGCCCAGGGCGAGCATACAGTGCTTCAGCAATTCACGACGTTCCATTCTTCCCCCTTCCCCTTCAATTGATCGGCCGTTCCGGCGCGAAACGATCATGATGCCATCAATGGTGTTGAGTGTGGAAGGGTGGCAGGGTTTTCTTGTGCATAAAAGCTTTTTATTTCCGTGTCTTAGGTGCTTCTGGAAATGCGAGGCAAATAGGCCGCCACAGGCGAGACAGGGGTGGAAAAACGGCTTTGGGATGAGGTGCGGGTGTATTGGGGTTATCGGGTTGTATTCATCCCGGTGCGGCTGGCGCGGGCTGCAAGGTTGAAATGCCGGTTAGTTTCTTTGCGTCGTGTCCGTTTATGTTCTTCGTGGCCTTTTCGCTGTTCCCGTTTTGCCGCTGCGTATAGACTTTCGTTTTTCCCGTGCGCGTCATGCGATGCTCGCTTGCCGACAAATGATTTCTCTCGACAGTTATACCGAATCCGATGTCGTCGCCTGGCTAGGGCAGCGTGAAGTCGTCAAGGGGCGGGCTTATTTGCCGGCGGTGTCGGCCCTGGAATGCCATAACGATATTCTGTTCGCGCGCGTGCGCGGCACGCGGAGCACGCCTTATACGGTCAACATCCTGATGTACGACAAACTGCGGTACGGACGGATTTTGTCGTCCCATTGTTCGTGCCCTGTCGGTGGCGATTGCAAGCACGTTGCCGCGACCTTGCTTGCCTGGCTGGCGCAGCGTGACGACGAACTGCGTCCTCGCGCCCAGGTGCTGGCGTGGATCGATACTTTGCGCGGCATGGCCGCGCCCTCGCGGGCGAAGGCGCCGGCCGCGCATGGGCTGCGATATCTGATTCGCTACGAAACGCAGGGGCGGCAATATACCGTGACCTGTTTCAAGGCGCGGCTCGACCGCCAGGGCCAGATGCGCGAAGCGCAGGCGTGGAACAACATTGAGCGTGCGCTCGATGTTCCGCCAGCGTTTGTGAGCGAAATCGATGCCGACATCCTGCGCTTGATGTGGGCGCATCGTACGCGCGACCTCTTCCATTCCGGTTACGTGTTGCCACTGGCTGGGCGCAATACGCCGGTGCTGCTCGAAAAGCTCGCCGCCAGCGGGCGTGCGCATATCGACGATCTGGCCACGCCCGCGCTGGTGGCCGGCAAGGCCCGCCCTGGTCGGCTCGAATGGCGCACACAGGCCAATGGCCGCCGCGCACCCGTGCTGCGCTTGACGCCTGCCGCCGATCTGGTGTTGCCCGTGCTGCCGCCGTGGTATGTCGATGGCAAAACGCGTGAGGCCGGGCCGGTTGAACTGGTTGAACCGACCGAGCAGGTTGTCCATCTGTTGCGCTTGCCGCCGCTGAGCGCGATCGAGGCCGAGCTGGTGTCTGATGCGTTGGCCGAGTTGACGCCCGCGCTGCCCATACCGTTGGCGCACGACGCAACCGCGTTGAGAGTCGGCGGTACGCCGGTGCCGGTGCTACGGCTGGATACCTTGCCGGTACGGACTGTGAACTATCGTAGCTATCCGCATTACGGCGTCGATGAGTTCGATTACGCCGTGCTGGCTTTCCGTTACGGTCCCGTGACCATTGGTGCGCACGATTCGTCGCTGTTCCACGCCCTGGAAGATGGTGGCAACGCGCGCGTGGAGCGGGATGCGCAGGCAGAGGAGGCTGCTGCCCGTCGTCTGGCCCGCATCGGTTTTACCAAAGTGGCGGCCGGGCGCGTCCAGGTGGAGTACGGAGACATGCCGGAATCCATGCTCGGCCTGGCCGGCGAGGATGCCTGGCCGCGCTTTACGGTGGAAGGCGTCGACGCGCTGCGTGCCGAGGGCTGGATTGTCGAGGTGCCTTTCGACTTCCGCCATCACGCCGTCGATGTCGACACCGTGGTGCTCGACGTGGATGAAGAATACGGCGGGAGCGACAACCCCAACGGTTGGCTCGACGTTACCCCCGGTATCGAGGTGGCGGGCCGTCCGCTGGCGCTCGCGCCGTTGCTGGTCGAGCTGTTCGCGCGCGATTCGCGTTGGCTGTCGGGGGATCTCGAGCGCATCGACGATGCCGAACCGATTCTTTTGCGCCACGAGGAATTCGGCCGTCTGCGCATTGCCGCGGCCCGTCTCAAACCGCTGGTGCGCGCACTCGTCGATCTGTTCGATGGACCCATCAGTGACACCCTGCGCGTGTCGCCGCTCGATGCCACACGCCTTGCCGACCTCGGCTTGTCGGGCCGCGGCGGCGAAACCCTGGCCGCGTTGGCTGCGCGTCTGCGCAATATCGGCAGTGTCACCAAGGTCGTCCAACCGAAGGGTTTTCGCGCCGAATTGCGGCCCTATCAGCTCGAAGGGCTGGCGTGGCTGCAACACCTCGTCCATCACAATCTCGCCGGCATCCTCGCCGACGATATGGGGCTGGGCAAGACGGCGCAGACACTGGCTCATCTGCTCACGGAAAAAAATGCAAAGCGTCTGGACGTGCCCGCGTTGGTGGTGCTGCCCACATCGCTGGTGTTCAACTGGCAGGCGGAGGCCGAACGTTTCGCGCCGGCGTTGAAAGTGGTCAGTCTGCGCGGCACCGACCGCCACGCACGTTTCGACGAACTCGACGGTTGCGACATTGCCCTGACGACCTACCCGTTGCTGTGGCGCGACGCCGAAGCCTTGCAGGCGCGGCAGTGGAGCCTGTTGATCCTGGACGAAGCGCAAACGGTGAAGAACGTCGCCAGCAAGGGCGCGCAGGTCATCCGTGGACTACGCGCACGGCATCGGCTCGGCCTTACCGGCACGCCGTTGGAAAACCACCTGGGCGAGTTGTGGACACAGTTCGATTTTCTGCTGCCCGGTTTTCTCGGTAGCCAGCAAAGTTTTACCCGCACCTGGCGCACGCCGATCGAGAAGAACGGCGATATGGTCCGCCGCGATCTGCTGGCGGCGCGGCTCAAGCCCTTCATCCTGCGCCGGCGCAAGGAGGACGTGGCGAAGGAATTGCCGCCAAAGACCACCATCGTGCGCAGTGTCAGTCTGGATGGTGGCCAGCGCGACCTGTACGAAACCGTGCGCGCGGCGATGGACGACCGTATCCGCTACGAAATCGCTTCCAAAGGCTATGCCCGCAGCCGCATCGTCATCCTCGACGCGCTGCTCAAGCTGCGCCAAGTGTGCTGTGACCCTCGTCTGCTGAAATCACCCGCGGCGGCGAAGGTCAAAGAGCGCGCCAAGCTCGATCTGCTGATGGACATGCTGCCGGAACTGATCGACGAAGGCCGGCGTATTCTGGTGTTCTCACAGTTCACCCAGATGCTGGCGCTGATCGCCACCGAATTGGACCGCGCCAAGATCGGCTGGGTCAGCCTTACCGGCGACACCTACGACCGCCGCGCGCCGGTGGAGGATTTCCAGAAAGGCCGCGCGCCGGTGTTTCTCATCAGCCTCAAGGCCGGCGGGGTCGGCCTCAACCTTACCGCAGCCGATACCGTGATCCATTACGATCCGTGGTGGAACCCCGCCGCCGAAAATCAGGCCACCGACCGCGCGCACCGCATTGGCCAGGACAAACCTGTGTTCGTGTTCAAGCTCATCTGTGCCGGCAGCATCGAGGAGCGCATCCTCGCGTTGCAGGAGCGCAAGGCCGCGTTGGCCGCCGGCATCCTGTCGGAGGATGCCGACGCGCTGGCCAAATTCGGCGAAGCCGATATCGCCGCGCTGCTTGCGCCGTTGCCGCCGGACTGAAGAGGAGCCGGTGGAGCTCGCCGCCGACAACCCGGTGTGGCGGGGGGCGTTCCGGCTGCGTTCAGCTTGCCGGTGCGGGGGCCGGTTCGGCGACGAAAATCTCCACCCGGCGGTTCATTGCCCGGCCTGCCAGGGTCGAGTTATCCGCCACCGGTTGATGCGAGCCGCGCCCGTCGATGCTGATCCGGCTGCCTGAGACGCCGTGGGCGACCAGATAGTCGCGGGTTGCGGAGGCGCGGTTGACCGACAGCGGATTGTTGATCGCGTCGCTTCCCGTGTTGTCGGTGTGGCCGACAATTTTTACCGTCGTCACCGCGTGCTGGTTCAAGCTCGTGGCAAAGCGGTCGAGAATCGGTTGCAGATTGGGCTTGACGTCGTAGCGCCCGGTATCGAAGGAAATGTCGCTAGGAATATCCAGTTTCAACTGATTGTCGGCAGTTTGCGACACCGATACGCCGGTACCCTGCGTGGCTTCTTCCATCGCCGCTTTCTGTTCCTGCATGTGCTTCGACCACAGATAACCGCCGCCTGCGCCGAGGATCGCTCCGACGGCGGCGCCGGTGGCGGTACTGCGGCCCTTGTTGCCGCCCGCCGTGGCACGTCCGATGACGGCCCCGGCCACCGCGCCGATGGCGGCGCCCGTGCCGGTATCGCGCTGTGTTTCGCTCATGCCGGCGCAGCCGTATAGGCCGCTTGCGGCCACAGTGATGGAAAGCAATGGAGCGATGATCTTTTTCATGATGTTCGACCTTTTCATGTGCGGGTAGGGTAGTGGCCGGGGAGATGCCGGCCGGTCCGCATGGCAATGACCGCGTAATAAGACTTCCTATCGTGCCACGCGTTTCCTGTTACGTGCATCACGGGATGAAACAAAGCGTGACAAGCTGCCCGCCTCAGCCATGCAGGGCGTTGAATAGTGTATAGCCGCCCCAGGTCAGCGCCAACGAGCCGAATACATGCAGCCCCATATGCAGGCTCAGCCATCCCCAGGCACCTGTCTGGACGAGATGGAAGGCTTCCGCCGAGAACGTGGAAAACGTCGTCAGGCCGCCGAGAAAGCCTGTCGTCAGCAACAATTGCATGGCCGGCGGAATCGCCGGCCAACTGTGAATGATGCCGAGCACGACACCCATCAACAGGCCGCCAAGCCAATTCGCCGCCAGCGTTCCCATCGGCAGCAGCGGAAATGCCGCATTGAGCAGGGCGCCCAGGCCCCAGCGCAACCAGGCGCCACAGGCGGCGCCCGCACCGATGGCGAAGAAGGCGGACAGGTTCATGGCGACTCCTTTGCGTGCAGCAAGGCAGAGACATATATGGCAAAGCGGGAAAACCTGTCCGGTTCAGGTTTGCCGCGCTATCGGAAGGAGCGAAAACGGGCGATCAGGTATGCGCCGGTCTTGAGCATGGTGTGGACAATGCGCAGCAGCCAGTAGGCGGCGGACAGTGGCAACAGAATGACCACCACGAGGCCGACCGGTGCCATGAATGCATTCCAGTCGATGCCATGATTGTGGCAGCCTTGGACAAAACCAAGCGGGCTTTCGGAAATCGCGCAGCCCGATGCTCGAATAACAAGAAAGTACAGCAAGACCAGCAAGAAGATGAGGCCCCATGTCTTGTCGCCGGTAGAAATGTCGATTCGCATGAATGCCTCGACTCCCGGTGCGAACGTTCGGGAAAACAGCGCGTGCCTTTCGGCTGCCGATCATATTCGGCCTTCCGTACGGCTGCGGTAGCGGAAATGAAACATCCAGGCGAACGGAACGGCAACCACCCCGCCAAGATAGGCGGCATTGTGCATATAGCCGGCACAGACGAAGCGGCGCGGCTGTTCAAGCCCTTCGGGAATGAACCAGCCGGTGCCGGTGTAGCGGGAAAGGTCGAGCACCGTCGTGCTGAAAAAACCGACGGCCAATCCGGCCAATGCGCAAAGAAGCGTGATGCCGGCCATGAGCGCAAGGGAAAGCAGGAGCGCCTTGCGCATTTGCGCGGCGTGCGGATGAATGAAACCGGCGACGCCAGTCAGTAGCCCGACTGTGATACCCATCGACCAGGAGGCGAAAAAGCCGACCTGCGCCGCGCGAACCCGCTCCGGTATGTCCGCATCGAGCAGATTGAACTGGGGGAATTTGAACTTGGTGAAATATTCGCTGGAAACGGTGTAGCTGATCTGATCGTGCAGCGCACCGAAAATCCCCGCCGCGAGCACGGAGAGGAAGAGAAAGGCGATGAACGCGAGGACTTTCTGCATGCTGTGTATGGCCTTAGTTCGTGGCCCAAAGGCATGGTGAAGCGAAATGCAGGCCGAGAGCCGGGGCCGATTGCACTGGCCGAAGCGGGTGCTGCTTTTCTGGATTATTCATTGTTCGTCCTCCGGCTGCAGTGGTGAGAACGACCAATCGAGCGCGGCGAGCAGTTCCGCGGCCTGAGCGTCGCATTCCTGTCGATAGTGGTGCTGATGCGGCACGGAAATGGACGGATCGCCGGACCGAAAGCCGAGCGCCTGCAGCCTGGACGCGAATCGCTCGATCGGGCCGTAGCAGAACAACTGATTGTGACGATCCCAAACGACAGTGGCTCGTTCGGCGGGAGAATAAGCCCAGATGTCGAAACGCGAATCCTGCGATAGCAATTGGGCGAAACGAGTGATGAATGCTCGGAATTCTTCCGCCGACAACTCGGGACTTTGATAGCGGCCCGCCTGCTCCTCGCCTCGGGGTGTGTGGAGAACGTAAAGCACAAAATAAGGCGGCTCGAGCAAAAGCGCCAATTGCTCGAATACAACGGGGTCGCCCGCGGGCACGCCCACGATGATTCGCGGATTGGGGGTATCGATGTTCGCCAGTTCGTAAACTGGCGCAAACGAGTGCTCAACCCACTCCGTACCGGATAGCCATGAAAGTTTATGCATGGGAACTTTGCTTGTTTGGCGTGCAGATGCGAACCAGTTGGCCTGTGTCGAGCAGGCCGAACCGGGACAGCTCGCTCGGTGAACTGCAAATAATAGCGTTCCTCGGCCTCGAACGGGCGGGATGTAGCCGATGGACTCCATGAGCCGCTGACGTTGAGTCAGGCCGCCCATTCGAGAGGGCTGTTCGGTCGGGGTTTCTCCGTTCGTATGTGGATATGCGCTCGACTGTCGCGTTATTCTTGCGCCCTTGAGCTTTTTTACTTGCTGTCGCCCGTTCATGCCCTTTCTTCCCCGCTTCATCCTGTTTCGTGTGCGAGCAGTTTTCGTTGCCGTTCTGGGTTCTGTCGCGTTCCTCTATGCGTGCAGCGACACCTCTTCGGCCGAGAGCGCCGTGGCCGTTCCCCCCGTGGCTCCGCCTGCGCCGGCGTCCGCGCCGGTCCCGGCGAAAATCGCAGCCCCCGCGCCTGAACAGGATGCGGTGCAGCGGATCGGACTCCAGCTTGCGGCGTTGTTGGCCGACTACCGGCGGATCATCGTGCTCCTGTCGGATGAGAAAAGCCTCTCTGCCGCGGAACTACAGGTTGCGAACTCGGTTGGGCAGATGCTGTTCCATGGCAATCAACTGCGCACCGAGGAACTGACGCAGGGTTTCGATGCGTTGCTCGTATCGGCGAACGGCGAACGGTTTGCGCGCATTTCCGACCTGCTCGATTACATCGAATCGGGGCCGGACATGTTCGATGCCGATCGGCTGGCATTCCGTGAGGTGTTGCGCAACCTGCAGGCGAGCATCGCGAAGGATTCGGCGCTGCCGGCGATCAAGTTGCACAAGCGCATTGGTGAGGATCTGGATGCGCTCAGCGAAATCGAACGCAACTACAACAACGAGATCACGCAGATATTCAGCCGTTTCACGCCGCGGGCGATTCCTCTCAAGCGCGAGCGATGGGACGAATATGTCGCCTTCCTGCGTCAACGCTATCAGCGCGAACAGATTCTCAAGGAATACGGCGTCATCGTGCCCTACGCGCTACCGCCCAGCGGCGACGAGGAGCGCGAGATCTTCGGCTACCAACTGCCGCCCAAAACCCTGGTGCTGACCTTCGATGACGGCCCACACCGCGCCTATACCGAGGAAATCACTGCGATCCTCAAGCAATACGGCGTGCCGGCGGTGTTCTTCGAAGTAGGCCGCAATATCGGCAAGATCCAGCAGGATGGCCGCACGCAACTGGCGCCGGCCGCGCAGATCAGCCGCCGCCTGGTCGAAGAAGGCTACGCCGTCGGCAATCACAGCCTGACGCACGCGCAGCTTTCCAAGGAGCACGGCGCGGGGCTGAAGACCGAAATCCTCGATACCGACAGGCTGCTGCAGGCAGTCGACCCGAAGCGCGCACCGCTGTTCCGTTTTCCATATGGGGCGCGCAACGCCGAGGGGCTGCAGATGCTATCGGTCGCGCACCTCAAGTCGGTCATGTGGAACATCGATTCGCTCGACTGGGCCGACCCGGTACCGTCCTCCATCGCCGACCGCGTGCTGCGCTCGGTGGATAAGGAAGGGCGCGGCATCGTTCTTTTCCATGACATCCACGAGCGTTCGGTCAAGGCGCTGCCGCTGGTGCTCGATCGTCTCATCGCGGAGGGCTACAGTTTCGCGGCGTGGGACGGCAAGGGTTTCTCGCTGCCGCAGGCGAAGCCGGGCCAGACGGCGGACAAAGGCCGCGCCGAAACCGTTACCGGCCTTGCTGGAGATGGGCGAAATGCGTGGGCGATCGTCATCGGCATCGATGACTACAGCAAGTGGCCGAAACTCCAGTACGCCGCCGCGGATGCCGATGCGGTCGGACAGATGCTGACCGACAGGCTTGGTTTCCCGGCTGCACAGGTGATCGTGCTCAAAAACGGCGAGGCGACCCGCAGCAACATTCTTGCTGCCTTTCATGACCGCCTGGTGCACGGCGGCGTGAAGAAGGACGACCGCGTTTTCGTGTTCTTTGCCGGCCATGGCGCCACGCGCAAGCTCGCATCGGGCCGCGATCTCGGCTACATCGTGCCGGCCGATTCCGATCCGGAGCAGTTCGCCAGCGACGCGATTCCGATGACCGACATCCAGAACATCGCCGAGAGCCTGCCGGCCAGGCATGTGCTGTTCGTCATGGATGCGTGTTACAGCGGTCTCGGCTTGACGCGTGGCAGCGGCCCGCGGGACAGCAATTTCCTGCGCGAGAATGCAAAGCGGATCGGGCGGCAGATGCTGACTGCCGGCGGGGCCGATCAACTGGTTGCCGACGGCGGCCCGAATGGGCACTCGATCTTTACCTGGATTCTGTTGCAGGCGCTTTCCGGCAAGGCCGATCTGAATGGCGATTCCCTCATCACGGCGACCGAACTGGCTGCCTACATGGCGCCGGCAGTGTCCGCAGTGGCGCAGCAGGCGCCGGCGTTTGGCAGCCTGCCCGGTTCGCAGGGCGGCGAGTTCGTATTCGCATTGCCCGGCGAAACGGAATTCCTGACCGCCGATTCGGGCCAGCTTTCCAATGATGCGATCGCGCTGAACAACAAACTGGAAGCGGCCTCACCCTCCGAAGACGCGATGCCGAAGGCGGTGCCGGTAGTGGTCAAGGATCTGCAAGGCGAGGCACGCAAGCTCGTGCCACCGCCGCCGGTGGACATGACGGCGCGCCAGAAAGCGCAGCGTGCCAACGACCGCGGCCTGCAGTTCTACAAGGAAAAGGACTACGTGCAGGCCGAAGCGCAATTCACCGAGGCGCTCAAATTGCGTTCCGATTTTGCGCTCGCCGCCAATAACCTCGGCTTCGTCTATTACAGGCAGGAGAAATATCGCGAAGCGGTGCGCTGGTTCGAGAACACGCTGAAAATGGACCCGTCGCGCGCCATCGCGTATCTGAATCTCGGCGATGCCTACGCTCACCTTGGCGAGCGCGGTAGCGCCGAAAAGGCCTATCGCACCTACCTCGAACTTGTGCCCAACGGCAGCGCTGCGGATCAGGTGCGGCAGAAGCTCGCACAAAGCGCGGGGGAAAGCTGAAGCCCGGAGCCTTTGCAGCGCTTGGCATTGTCATGACCGATGTGGCTGCCGTACCGGCAAAAACCAGTCTCTCCGGCCATTCCGGTTACCGTGGGGGGATCGGCTACAATCGGCGCATGTGCAACCCGGGGCCGCCGCGCTCCCCTATCTTTTCCACGAGCCGATGAATTCGACCGACAAGCAAGACGGCGTCGCCGCGCCGAGCAACTTCATTCGTAACCTGATCGACGAGGACAACCGCAGCGGCAAGTGGGGCGGGCGGGTGGAAACCCGCTTCCCGCCGGAGCCGAACGGCTACCTGCACTACGGCCACGCGAAGTCGATCTGCCTCAACTTCGGTCTTGCCGCGAGCTACGGCGGCAGTTGCCATCTGCGCTTCGACGACACCAACCCGGAGAAGGAAGAGCAGGAGTATGCCGATTCGATCATCGAGGCGGTGAAATGGCTCGGTTTCGATTGGGGCAAGCATCTGTACTATGCCTCGGACTATTTCGAAACCATGTACCAGTGCGCGCAAAGCCTGATCCGGGCCGGGAAGGCGTATGTCGATTCGCTTTCCGCCGAGGAAATGCGCGCGTTGCGCGGCACGCTGACCGAACCGGGCAAGAACAGCCCCTGGCGCGACCGCGCCGTGGCGGAAAGCCTCGATCTCTTCGCCCGCATGCGTGCCGGCGAATTCCCCGACGGTACGTATGTGCTGCGGGCGAAGATCGATATGGCGCACCCCAACATCAACCTGCGCGATCCGGCGATCTACCGCATCCGCAAGGCGACCCATCACCGCACGGGCGATGCGTGGAGCATCTACCCGATGTACACCTTCGCGCACCCGATCGAGGACGCGATCGAAAACATCACCCACTCGGTCTGCACGCTCGAATTCGAAGACCAGCGCCCGTTCTACGACTGGCTGCTCGACGCGCTGGCCGAGGCCGGTCATTTCCCACGCCCGCTGCCGCAGCAGATCGAATTTGCCCGCCTCAACCTGAGCTACGTCGTGCTGTCCAAGCGCAAGCTCATCAAGCTCGTGGGCGAGGGCCATGTGGATGGCTGGGACGACCCGCGCCTGCCCACGCTCATCGGCTCGCGCCGGCGCGGCTTTACCGCCGAGGGCTTTCGCGGCTTTGCCGAACGCATCGGCGTTTCCAAGGCGGATTCGTGGATCGACATCAGCGTGCTCGAAGAGTGCATGCGCGAGCACCTGAACGAAACCGCGCCGCGCCGCGTCGCCGTGCTCGACCCGCTCAAGCTGGTGCTGACCAACTACGCCGAGGGCGCCTCCGAATTGTGTCAGGCGCCCAACCATCCGCTCAAACCCGAGTTGGGCAAGCGCGACATGCCGTTCGGGCGCGAACTGTGGATCGAACGCGAGGATTTCCAGGAACAGCCGGCGAAGGGTTTTCACCGCCTCTATCCTGGCAATCTGGTGCGTCTGCGCTACGGTTACGTGGTGCGCTGCACCGGCTGCGAGAAGGATGCGGAGGGCAACGTCACCGCCGTGCTTGCCGAATACCTGCCGGATTCCAAGTCGGGCACGCCGGGCGCGGACAATTACAAGGTCAAGGGCAATTTGCATTGGGTAAACGCCGGGCATGCCTACCGCGCCGAAGTGCGCCTGTACGACCGCCTGTTTGCCTACCCCTACCCCGGACAGCGCCGCGAAGGCGATGCGGCGGATGCCGAGCGCGACTTCCTCGACGACATCAACCCGGACTCCAAGCGCGTCATCGCCGCCTACCTTGAGCCTTCGCTGAAAGAGGCGCGGGCGGAGGAACGCTTCCAGTTCGAGCGCCACGGCTACTTCATCGCCGATAGCGTCGATTCCATGGACGGTGCGCCGGTGTTCAACCGCACGGTAGCGCTGAAGGACTCGTGGGCGAAAGCGGAAACTAAGGCAGGTGGCAAAGCGGAAGCGAAAGGGGCGAAGTAAGTAAACCGGACAGGTCAGCGCTCACGTCGACCAATGAAAATCATCCGCCGCTTCGCCGTTTTCCTCCTTGCGCTCGTCGTTCTCGTCGTCGCTGGCTGGTGGATGGCGCGGCCCAAGCCGGTGGCGGTGGCCGTGCATGAAGTGGCGCGCGGCCAGGTCGAGGCCACGCTGTCGAATACGCGCGCGGGTGAAATCGAAGCCTGCCAGCGCACCAAGATGTCCACCATCATCGGCGGGCGCATCGATTTTCTCGGCGTCAAGGAAGGGGATCGCGTCCAGGCCGGGCAGGTGCTGATGAAGTTGTGGAACGACGACCTCGAAGCCCGCCTCGCCGTCAACCGCGCTCAGCTCGATTCCGCCAACCGGCGCGCGCAGCAATCCTGTGCGCTGGCCGACAACGCCGACCACGAAGCCGCGCGACAGGCCGAACTGGTCAAGCGCGGCTTTGTCTCCGCCAGTGCCGAGGAAAAAATCCGCTTCGACGCCCGCGCACTGCGCGCCGCCTGCAACAGCGCCAACGCCGACGCCGCCACGGCGCAGGCCCAGATCGAAGCCACCACTACCGACCGCCAGCGCACCCTGCTCATCGCTCCCTTCGCCGGCACGGTGGCGAAAATCACCGGCGAACTGGGCGAGTACTCCACCCCCTCGCCGCCGGGCGTGCCGACGCCGCCGGCCATCGATCTCATCGACGACTCCTGCCTGTACGTCAAGGCGCCGATGGACGAAGTCGACGCCCCCAAGATCCAGCCAGGCCAGCCCGTGCGCATCAAGCTCGACGCGCTGCCGGACAAGACCTACGCAGGCCACGTCAAGCGCATCGCCCCGTACATCACGGCGGTGGAAAAGCAGGCGCGCACCGTCGAGGTGGATGTCGACTTCGACCACCCGGACGAGGCCAAGGGTATGCTCGTCGGCTACAGCGTGGATGTGGAAATCGTTCTCGACAGCCGTGCCGACGTCCTGCGCATTCCCACCAGCGCGCTGCGCGAAGGCAACCGCGTACTTATTCTCGGTGCCGACGGCACGCTTGCCGAACGCACGGTCAAAACCGGCGTGGCCAACTGGGAATACACCGAAATCACCGATGGGCTGACCGCCGGCGAACACGTCGTCACCTCGCTCGAACGCGAAGGGGTCAAGGCCGGCGCCCATGCCGTCGCCGAAACGGCGCGCCCGCGCTGACGCCGACGATGGCGCAGATCGAACTCGACGGCATCGAACGCATCTTCACCCTCGGCGATAGCCAGGTCCACGCCCTGCACGCGGTCAGCGCCACCATCGAAGCCGGCGAGTACGTCGCCGTCATGGGCCCGTCCGGCTCGGGCAAATCCACGCTGCTCAACCTGCTTGGCCTGCTCGACCGCCCCAACGCCGGCACCTACCGTCTCGAAGGGCGCGACGTCACCCAGCTTTCCGCCGACGAACAGGCCGAGGTGCGGCGCAACCGCATCGGTTTCGTGTTCCAGAGCTTCCACCTCGTGCCCCGGCTGAGCGCGGCGGAAAACATCGCCCTGCCGATGACGCTTGCAGGCATCCCCGCCGCCGAGCGCAACACCCGGGTCGCTCGAGCCTTGAAGGAATTCGGCCTCGATACCCGCGCAGGCCACCGTCCCGACGAACTATCCGGCGGCCAGCGTCAGCGCGTCGCCATCGCCCGCGCCACCATCATGCGCCCGGCCATGCTTCTTGCCGACGAACCCACCGGCAACCTCGACCGCGCCACCGGGCAGGAAGTCACCGATCTGCTCGAAGCCCTCAATGCCGCTGGCACTACCCTTATCGTCGTTACCCACGATCCGGATATGGGCGCGCGTGCATGTCGCCGGCTGCTGATGGAAGATGGGATGTTGAAGCAGGATGTGAGGAGGTAATGGAGTATGCTGTACAGATCTTCAAGCGAGGCTCCGCCGAATATTTTCTTATGTATGATTGCTGTGCGAAGCATCTTTGCGAACAAGGTCAATAATTTATTCAGGCGGCTGACAGGCGGCTGAGTTTGTTTTTTTGTACGGATTAATTCGCAGGAAAAATTCAAATAGGCTGTAAAAAGGATTTGCTTTTCCATCTGTTGTGTTCATAGGTTAACCACTGAGGGAAATATGAGCTCGAACTCAGCAAAGGCGGGCTTTAGTCGGAGATATTTTCTAATTTTTCTGGCATCGTTGCTGGGGGTATTCGGCTTGTTTGTGAAAAAACGACGATCAATCGCGGACGCAGCTCCGTTCGTCAAACAAAAGGAAAAGTGGACCGCCAGTCATTTTTACGATTTCCTAAATGCACTTCCTACCGATGTGATGCTTTGTTTTAAAAAATCGCTCGGTATATTAGACGCTGATGCCGATGAAGCGCTGCTCAAGGGTAGCGATCAAGATATTTTGGATATCCAGAAGCATGCCCTGTGGCTCTCAAGTAATGTCTTGGTGTATCCGTTCCGTGACAAAACGAAGCTCGATTATCATGAGCTCGTAACCTGGGTGTGTGGTGGAGCCGGTATTCCTGAGATAGTCGTCCAGACGGCACCGACTTTTGCTCTTGAGAACGAACTGTGCAAACTGTTTTTCGTTCAAAAATGGGACGAACAGACTCTGCCTCTGAGGGAAGAGTGGCTTGCGAAAATCGATCCGAACGGGGCGATAAAAGACAAGGCGGCTGTTGCCACTCTGAGTGGCGCGGGAGCATTGGCGGTACTGTCCTCTACGGTGGCATTCAAGGGGTTCGCCTTTTACACCGCAATGAGCACTACTATTGCGGCGACGGCTGGTGCGGTAGGCGTGACACTTCCATTTGCGGCCTATACCGGGGCATCTACCTTTGTCGGGGTTCTGAGTGGCCCGGTTGGTTGGGCAATTATGGGAACTGCCGCACTCAGCGGAGTAGCTCTCGCCGGCCGTGGAAACCCCCTAAAGACTGCAGCATTTATCGTCCTGCTGCATGCACTAAAGATTGACGCCCTGATTGCCGCAGGTGTACCGGAAAAAGATGTGTTCAGCATTTGATTCATTGTATTACGTTCGATCTTAACGATAACGCAGGTGCAGCAAAATGCTAAACGCATTGATGTGCTGATACGTTGCATGTACTCCTTCGTTTTGTCCTGGCCTGTACGCCTGCGGTCGCTGATCCTGTTATTACTTGTTTCGTGTTGAATCATCTTCCATTCGCGCTTATTAATATGATATTGATATCAATATAAATGTTGGAGACGAATCGCTTGAAAAACTCGCTGAAATCAGGCATCCAATACGAACACCGCTTCATCGTTCCCGCAAACAAAACCGTCCCCGCGCTTTATCCCGAGGCGGAAGAATTCGTGGCGATGCCGGAGGTTTTCGCCACGGGATTCCTGGTGGGCCTGCTCGAATGGGCGTGCATCAAGGCGATCAATCCGCATCTGGATTGGCCGTTGGAGCAGACGGTCGGCACGCATATCGATGTCAGCCATTCGGCGGCGACGCCGCCGGGGCTGGAGGTGACGGTGCGGGTGGAACTGGTCGCGGTCGAGGGGAAGAAGCTGGTGTTCGATGTTCGGGCGCACGATGGCGTCGATGAGATTTCCGTGGGGCGGCACGAACGCTTCGTGATCGTGCGGGAGCGTTTCGACGCCAGGCTTCAGGCCAAGCGCGAAACCGCTGCCCGGTAGTTTTGCCGCCCTTGTCGTTTGCGTCGGGTTCGAGAATCGCATGACGCCTGCCGATACGTTCCGCTTTGCCGTGCGTGCCGCCACCGGTTATCCGTTGCGCACGGCGTTGATGGTGCTGGCGATGTCGATCGGGGTGGCGGCGGTGGTGGTGTTGACGGCGCTGGGCGATGGCGCGCGGCGCTACGTGGTGGGGCAGTTCGCGTCGCTGGGGGCGAATCTGGTCATCGTGCTGCCGGGGCGTAGCGAAACCGGCGGGGTCAACGCGGGCAGTTTCATCACCAATACGCCGCGCGATCTGACGGTGGAGGATGCCGCCGCGCTGCTGCGCGCGCCGCTGGTAACGCGCGTGGCGCCGTTGGCGGTGGGCAACTCCGAAATTGCGGTCGGCGGCAAGCTGCGCGAAACCGTCGTTATCGGCACCACGGCGGATTATGTGGGCATTCGCCATTACCAGATGGCGGAGGGGCGTTTTCTGCCGCAGGAGGATTTTTCCCGCGCGACGGCGGTGGCGGTGATCGGCGCGACCTTGCGGAATGAGTTGTTCGGTTCGGAGCCCGTCATCGGGCGCATGATCCGGGTCGGCGATACGCGGCTGCGGGTGATCGGCGTGACGGCGCCTGCCGGTTCCGGCCTGGGCATGAATGCCGACGAGGTGGTGGTGGTGCCGGTGGCGACGGCGCTGTCGATGTTCAACACCAATACGCTGTTCCGCATCATGGCCGAAACGCGCGACCGCGATGCCGTCGGCCCTGCCCTGCGGCAGATGGAGGGCATCCTGCGCGCAAGGCACGAAGGCGAACTGGATGTGACGCTGATTACCCAGGACGCGGTGCTCGGCACCTTCGACCGCATTCTGGGTGCACTGACTTTCGGCGTGGCCGGCATCGCCGCGATCAGTCTCGCCGTGGCCGGGGTGCTGGTGATGAACGTGATGCTCGTCGCCGTCACCCAGCGCACCAGTGAAATCGGCTTGCTCAAGGCGCTTGGTGCCACGGGCGGCGACATTCGCCGCGCTTTCCTGATGGAGGCCGTGCTGCTTTCGTTTGCCGGCGCGATCGCCGGCTTTTTGCTGGGGCAGCTTGGGGCGTGGGGAATTCGCCTGGCGTATCCGGTGCTGCCGGCGTGGCCGCCGGACTGGGCGGTGATTGCCGGGTTAGGCACGGCGCTTGCCACCGGGGTGTTGTTCGGCGTCATGCCCGCGCGCCGCGCCGCGCGGCTGGACCCGGTGCGTGCCTTGGGAGGCCGCGCGTGATCTGGCGGGACTTCCTGCTCCTTTCCTTGCGTGCGCTGGCGGCGCATCGTCTGCGCAGTTTTCTCACGCTGCTGGGGATCGCGGTGGGCATCGCGGCGGTGATCCTGCTCACCTCCATTGGCGAGGGATTGCACCAGTTCGTGTTGAAGGAGTTCACCCAGTTTGGCACCAATCTCATCAAGGTGACGCCGGGGATACAGGGTGCGCGCGGCGGTCCGCCGGGTTTGCCGTCGACCACGCGGGAACTGACGCTGGACGATGCCGTCGCGCTGCTGCGCGCGCCCTTCGTCACCGGCGTGACGCCTGCGGTGTTCGGCACTTCCGAGGCGCAGGCCAACGGCCGCCTGCGCCGCACCATGATCTACGGCGCGGGACCGGACATGGACCGGGTGTATTCGATGAAGGTGAAAGGCGGGCGCTTCCTGCCGCCGGACGATCCCGCCAACGCGCGGGCCTTCGCCGTGCTCGGCGCGAAGTTGAAGGAGGAACTGTTCGGCAGCGGCAACGCGCTCGGCGAACGTTTGCGCATCGGCGGCGAGCGCTATCGGATCATCGGGGTGATGGAGGCGAAAGGGCAGTTTCTCGGCGTCGATCTCGACGATATCGCATACATCCCGGCCGCACGCGGGCTCGCGCTGTACAACCGCGACGGCTTGAACGAGATCAACGTCATGTATGCCGAGCATGTGCCCGCCGCGCGTGCGGCCGAGGAGATCCGTAAGGTATTGGTGGCGCGCCACGGGCGCGAGGATTTCACCTTGACGACCCAGGCGGACATGCTCGCCAGCCTGTCCAACATTCTTACCATCCTTACTGTCGCGGTCGGCGCGTTGGGCGGGATCTCGCTGCTGGTCGGCGGCGTCGGCATCGTCACTATCATGACGATTGCCGTGGCCGAGCGCACCGGTGAGATCGGCCTGCTCGTCGCGCTGGGTGCGAGCAGGCGTACCGTGCTCGGCCTGTTTCTCGGCGAGGCGGTGGTGCTCGCCGCTGTCGGCGGGCTGTTCGGCCTTGTCGTCGGCGCCGTGTTGGGGCAACTTATCGGTTTGGCCGTGCCGGCGCTGCCGGTGGCGACGCCGTGGCGTTTCGTGTTGTTCGCGGAGATGGCGGCGGTTGCCATCGGCTTGATCGCCGGCGTATTGCCCGCGCGGCGGGCGGCGCGGCTCGATGTGGTGGAGGCCCTGCGTGCGCAATAAGGGAAAAGCGGCAGTGTTCGCATCGATATTGGTTTGTACCGTGCTGCCGTCGTTTGCCGCGCCGGCACCGTGGTACCTGTGGCGCAGCAAGTTCGACGGTGCGGAGCATTGCGCCCAGTTTTCACCCGGAGATGGGTGGGAGCGCGGACGCGGACCGTTTCGCGATTTGCATTGCAGCGAGCCAGTGAAGAATATGCCTGTGGAAACGAGAAGCTTTCCGAAAAAATTTGATTCAGATCAACAAAACGTCATTCCGTCGCGCAAATTTTTCACACCGGGGCTAGATTAATAGTGGACCCGCGCGAAAAAGCGAAAACCGTCACGGACGGTAGGATGGCGCGGAAGTGAAAATCAGAGGAGGCCATCATGTCATTCATCGATTCTCCCATTGGCCGCTGCGAGGCTGTCAAAGAGATGGTTCTGCTCGACGAGACGCAACTTGAGTGCGCACGCGAGCATGACTGCCCGCATGGACGGATATGCCCGTTGGATGGGTGCTTCGCGTCCATGAGCGGCGTGTCCGAAGAACACGCCGCGGCGATGCCGAAGCGGAAAAGGGCAAAAAAGGCGACCAACTGAGTTGGGTCGCGGATAACGGCTGATTTCCGGCTGTAGTTTCGTTGCCTGATGAACGGTGCATTGAACGTCGTGACGCTTGGCGTTACCGCGTGCGGGGGCGTTTTTTCAGAATTTCTCGTCCTCGCGCAGGTAGCGCCACTGGCCGGGGGGCAGGTCGCCCAGATTGACGCGGCCGATGCGTACCCGTTTCAGGCCGACGGCCTTGAGGCCGACGAGTTCGCACATGCGGCGGATTTGCCGTTTGCGCCCCTCGCGCAGCATGAAGCGCAGTTGATCGTCGTTGATCCATTCGACCCGTGCCGGCCGCAACGGACGGTCGTCGAGGGAAAGCCCATGCTGGAGCAGGGCGAGGCCGTCGGGTATGAGTTCGCCTTCGACGCGCACGAGGTATTCCTTTTCCACCTTGGAATCCTCGCCGATCAATTGGCGGGCGATGCGCCCGTCCTGCGTCAGTACCAATAACCCCGTCGAATCGATGTCGAGCCGGCCTGCCGGCGCAAGCCCTTTCAGTTGCGAGTGGTGAAAGCGCTGGGCGGTGTCGCGGTCGAACTGGTTGTCGCGCCCGATCAGCGTCACCGCCGGCAGATAGCCGTCTTCCGCCTGGCCGGACACGTAGCCCACCGGTTTGTGCAGCAGGATGGTGACGCGCCGCGCTTGATGCCGTAGCGCCTCGGGTGCGAGTTCGATGTGTGCGTCCGGTGAGATGCGGGTGCCGAGTTCGGAAATGCGCTGGCCATCGACCAGCACCCAACCGCGTTCGATCAGTTCGTCGGCTTCGCGCCGCGAGCACAGGCCGCGTTCGGCCATGACCTTGGATAAGCGCACGCCGTCCGTCTGGGCAGGCGATGCCGCCGCTTGGGTGGGGGGGCGATGCGGTGGTTTGTCCCTTTTTGCGCTATCGGGCCGACGCGTGGGCGATGGGCGCTCGCTGGCGGTGGTGCGGGCGGCAGATGCGCGGGGAGGGGACGTGCGGGGCGATGCGTCGGTTCGCGCCTCGGTGGCCGCGGGTGGACGCTGCCTTGGAGCGGATTTTTCGCTTGTGCCGTGCTTGGGTTTTGCGCTGGCCTGAGAACGAGGGGCCTGGGTGCGCGGCAGGCTTTGCGGGGCCGCCGTCTGTTGCGTTTCGGCAGGCTCGGATTTGCGGAGCTTGAGCGTTCCGGCGATGCGGGATGGCGCGGGCGAAGGGGGGCGGCGGACTGCGGTCACGGAAATGGCCTCTGGCGCGCACAGCTGCGCGATACGGAAACGGTGCAAGGATAATAAACGCCGGTAATTATGCGCCCGAAGCCGTATCGTGGGGCTGGTCTTGCCCGCTTCCCTTGCGGTTGAGTACCTCCTTCTCCTGAGCCGGGACAGGGGGCGGGTCATGTCCTTTTGGCTATTTCATGGCATTCGATGTTTCTGACTGCACATGGCACGGGGTGGGTGTGTCGATGTCAAGCCGCAGCACGTTCTCCATTGCCTGCGCGGAAAACCGGCTGGCGGCATAGATTTTCGCCTTCTCTGCAACCTTGCACCAGTGATCGTCGTCGTTCAGAAGCGTCACGGTTTGCTGCGCCAGCACGTATGCGTCATTCGAAACGGAAGCCACGTTTTCCAGCCCGTCGAGGCCCTGGGCGCCCACGGAAGTGGTGACCAGGGGCAGTCCATAATTCAGTGCTTCCACGACCTTTCCCTTCATTCCCGCGCCGAAACGTAGAGGCACGATCGCGACGCGAGCGCTGCGGTAGAAATCGAGCAATTGCGGATCCGTGACATGTCCGGTAACGGTAATGTTGTCTGCGGCGAGATTGCGGACTTCGTCAGTCGGATTGGAGCCCACGAGCCAGAGATGCACGCCTGGAGCATGCAGCCGTATCGCGGGCATGATTTCCTGTACCAGCCATTTCGCCGCATCCACATTGGGCGGATGGGCGAAGCCCGCCACAAAGAGAATTCCCTTGCGTTCTCGTGGTGACGGTTCCGCCATGCCAGGCGGATCGTTGTCGAAGAAATACAGCGGTATGGTTCTTGCGGTGGCTTCCGGGACTGTTTCGAGTACGGTCGAGGTTTCGGATGACGATGGGTAGTAGACGACATCCACGCTTTTCCATAGCGCCAGTTCCTGCGCACGCATCGCATCGGCTTTCCTGCGCAGTGTTTCCGTGCCGGTCAGCGTGTATTCGCCCAGCATTCTTGCGTGATGTATGTCGTGTCCGTAGTACAGCACCTTGGCTCGGCTGTGCGCACGCACGGCAGGTAGAAAGTCCGGCGCCACGGTTGGCCGGCTCAGGAATACGTAATCGAGCGCGGCACCGTGCTCCGCCATCCAGTCGGTGAAAACGTTCTGGAACTCGCCCCCGTAGAAAACCTCGATGCCAGCCTGCTGCAGGATCGAAACATAGCCGGGGTCATGCCAAAGGTTTTGCGGCCAGAACTTCACGTTCAGGCCCATTTTTTTCAGAACGCGGAGAATGCACCACATCGAGCGCGATCCCGCGTCGCGGTCGGGTTGCGGTACATAGTGGTCAATCACGAGGATCGTTTTCCTGGCGGCGGAGCGTTCGCGCGCATGGAAAACGTGGGTGCCGTTGTCGAAGTGCTCGCGGTCGAGCACTTCCTTCCAGCGTGCGCGGAATTTCTTTTGGTTTGCGATCTGATGCGCCTTCACGCCGCTGGCGGTATCGGTGCCATGCGAAACGCCTTCATGATGGATGACGACCGATTCCGGCTGATAGAGCACCCGTCTGCCCGCGGCGCGGACGCGGAATGCCAGGTCGGAGTCTTCGTAATACGCCGGAGCATAATGCTCGTCGAAGCCGTTCAGGGCACGGAAAAGCGCAGCCGGAATCAACAGCGATGCTCCCGAGCAGTAGTCGACGTCCTTGACATAGTTGTAAGCGCTGCGCGTCGGCTCGTCGAGCCGGCCGAAATTCCAGGCGGAACCATCGCGCCACAGGATTCCTCCCGCTTCCTGCAAACGTCCGTCCGGATATACGAGCTTCGAACCCACCATGCCGCAGTCTTCTTCGGTGTCGAACAGCGCCAGCATGGTATCCAGCCATCCCGTGGTGACCTGGGTGTCGTTATTGAGAAAATGGAGGTATTTCCCGCGTGCCAGACCCGCGGCGTGGTTGCACGACAGGATGAAGCCAAGGTTCGAGTCATTCGCCACGAAACGCAGCCCGGGAATTTCCCGCAACCGGAGGATTTCCTCGTCTCCGGAGGCGTCTTCGACGACGAGAACCTCTATCGGCACTGCGGGCCGATGGGTACAAATAGAGCGTATGCACGAGAGCGTATAGCCGGCGTTGCCATAGGTCGGAATGATTACCGACACGACAGGCGTTTCGACTTCATCCAGGTGCAGTGAGCCGAGCATCGATTCGATTTCGTCCGCCGTCGCCGGACCGGCTTGCACTTGTGCCGGGGCTGTTCCATCGTAATGGCGGCGCCATACTTCGTAGTGAACCACTCCCTCGAACAGGGAACCGCAGTGGCGGTAGGCAATGTCGACGAAATAGTTTTTCCATTTTCTCGGCAGCGGCGCCTTGCGGTAGAACGTGTTCCCCATCTTGACCGCGAAGGGGCGCAGGCCGGCACGTGCCGCTCCGAATTCACCGCGGACGAGCCGTGCGGCGAAACGCAGCGGGCGTGTCAGCCTCCACGACCGCGAGCTCAAGACCGTCCGCAGCGTATCGCTGCATTCGGTATGAATCCGCTGCATTCGGGTTCGCTCGGCTTCCGCTTCCTGCAACCGTGTGTTCCGTTGTTCGAGTTCGTTCCGGGTTTCTTCCAACCGGCCGCGTAATTGGGTTGCTTCACGGTCGAGCGACAACGCCCATTCGCTCCGCTGCTCAAGCTCGTTCCGGGTTTTTTCCAACTGGCTGCGCAATTGGGTTACCTCCCGGTCGAGGGACAGTGCCCATTCGCTCCGTCGGTCGAACTCGTGTTGCAATTCGCCGAGACGTTCCCGGACAGCGGATTCTTCGGCGCTGAGGCGTTTGGCCCAGCGTGCCACTTTTTCATGTGTGGCATGGAGATCGGTGCCGTCCTCGAAAAAAACCGATGCGGGCATGGAGGGCGAGGCGACCCCTTCGGCGGAACAGACGGCGATGAAATACATCGTCTCCGCCGCCGTCGCCACCGCTGTCGCTTTCCTGAGTTCACCGCCGTGCAGTGTCAATGCCTGATAACTTGTTTCCGTGCCGTGCAGAGGCAACAGCAGCGAATTTGTCGCCAACCGTTGACCGTAATACCTGACCCGGGGAAACCGGGAGCGCAACAGCGCATTCAGCTCTTCGAAATAAAGCTCCTTGACGTGGTATTCGTTACGATAATCGCGATCATCCGAATATGCTTTCCGGTTGGGCGAAGAGATGATCAATACGCCGTCTGGACGCAACACCCGGCGAATTTGGGCAATCATCTCCTCTTGCCCGCCAAGGTGTTCGATCGTCTCGAAAGACACCACCACATCGACGCAGGCGTCGGCCAGCGGGATAGCCGTGGCGTTACCCGCCATGAAGCTCAGATTCGGCAGGTTTCGATAGCTGGCGCGTGCATGGGCGGCGGCTTTTTCGGAGATGTCGATTCCGATCACCGATCGGGCCCGGCCCGCGAGCATGGCGGAGCCGTATCCCTCGCCGCAGGCGATGTCGAGCACGTCGCGTCCCGCCGCCAGGTCGAGCACGCAGCCATAGCGATGCATATGCTCGTAGCGGATCTCCCCTTCCTCGGTGGGTATGAAGCGCTCACCGGTAAAGTCGAGCATGGATCTACCCTTCCTTGAAAACAGTGATGCCAAGCATTGGAATGCCGACCAGCCCATGGCGCATCGAACTCTCGACAGCGCGAAGCGCCAGGGCGTCATGCACCCAGTGCTGCTGCGTGTGATCGTCCTGTGTCCCCGAGGCGATGGCGGCGTCGATCGAATACGTGCCCGCCGGGAGGATGGGCATTCTGAAGCGGAACACGGCAGAGCAGCATTGACCTGCCTCGGCGCACACGGTCCGATCCTGTGTCGAAAGAAACGTGTTGTCGCCGAACAGCCGTTGTCCCAGGCGGTCTTTCAGGTAAAAGCCGAGGATGATGTTCTCGAGCGGGACATGCAGCTTGGCGCCGATCTTCAATTCGACGATTTCGCCGCCATGGACGAGGTCGAGCCGTCTGCCGTTTTCACCGTGAAGCTCGACGTTTACGACCGTTGCGCCGCGCGTGCCGAAATCGTTGCCAACGTGATCGGAATCGAATTCGAACACCTCCATCCGAACGCCCCTGCCTTGTGCGCGCAATGCCTCCCAGCGTGGGTCCGCCTCGTCCGCTCCGGCCGTGTCGGATACCGTTTCGCTCCTTGCCGGTCTGTCCGGGCGATCCGGCTTGCCTGTCACTGCCGCGACTGCAACCGTTTCTCCCCGTGCCCTTCTGTCCAGCGCATGCTGTTGCGCCAGATAGGCTTCGACCGTCTCCTTGGCGCTGCTGTCCATCTTCAGCGCGCCATGGTCGAGCCAGATCGCTCGCGAACAAAGCGACGTCACGGCGCTTGTATCGTGACTGACGAACAGCACGGTTCCTTTCTGCTGGAACGCCCGCAAAAAACGCATGCACTTTTGCGTGAAGCGCACATCGCCCACCGACAATGCCTCGTCGATGACCAGCACGTCGGCGTCGACGTGCGCCGCGATGGCGAAAGCCAGGCGGACATACATGCCGCTGGAGTAGGTCTTGACCGGTTGGGCGATGAATTCGCCTATCTCCGCGAAAGCGACGATCGAATCGAAGCGTTCCGTGAGCGTGGCTTCGTCGATCCCATACACCATGCCGCTGAGATAAATATTCTCCTCGCCGGTGAACTCGGGATTGAATCCGGCTCCGAGTTCGAGCAGCGCGGCAATCCGCCCTGTGACGCCGACTTCGCCTTCCGTCGGATGCAGCGTGCCGCAGATCAACTGCAGCAAGGTCGATTTTCCCGAGCCGTTCGAGCCGATGATGGCGACGGTCTCGCCTTGCCACACCGTGAAATCGATACCGCGCAGGGCCCAGAACTCGCGGAAATATTCGGGCGGATGCATGCCGATCATGCGTTTCAGCCGCGGCATGATCATTTGCTTCAGGCGGTCCTTGGGCCGGGAATAGATTTCGTAGCGCTTGCCCAGGCCAGCGATCCGTATCGCCGCTGCGGGGGATCTCTCAGAGCACATCCGAAAATCCCTTGCGCGTTTTTTGAAACCACCATAGCCCGGCGCAGGCCACGAGGTAGGCGACCGCCAGATAGATCAGCCAGCCGCGCCAGTCGACCGCATTGCCCCAGATGGCGGCATTGCGAGTCTGTTCGACGATGAACGTGACGGGGTTCAGATAAAAAAGCGGCTGCAGCGTTTCGGGGACGGAATGCAATGGGTAGAACACCGGCGCCATGAAGATCAGGAATGCGGTGACGATTCCCATCATTTGTCCCAGATCGCGCAGATAAACCCCGAGCGACGCCAGAAACCACGTCAGGCCGGCGGTCAGGATCACAAAAGGCGCCAGGATGACCGGCACGAGGATCGCCGTCAGAGGCACATGGCCTTGCCATATGAATATGGCGCAAACCAGGATCGAGAATGCGACCAGGGTGTGAAACAGCGCGGTGCCAATGGTGATCCAGGGCAGGATTTCCAGCGGGAACACGACTTTCTTGACGAAATTCGGATTGCCTACGATCAGGGTGGGCGCGCGCTGCAGGCATTCCGCAATCAGCCCATGCACCAGAACGCCTGCGAACATCACTACCGCGAATTCCATGTGGCCGATGGAGTCGGAACGCCAGCGCGACTTGAATACCACGCCAAAGACAAAGGTATAGATCAGAAGCGTCAACAGGGGATTGATGAAGGACCAGAGCAGTCCGAGAAAGGAACCCTTGTAACGCCCGGCGATTTCCCGCTTGACGAATTGCCGGATGATGCCGCGATGCGCAGACAACGATTGCATGACCATCAGTGGGTGAAAACTGGACTGAGGTTTTACGTTGTTCATGAATTCAGCATTTCGTCCCATGTGCCCGTCTTGGACGATTTTTATTGTGGTTGGATTCAGGGGCTGGCTGTCTGCCCAGGTATCGATCCACGTTCCGACGTTTCGCTATCGGCAAGCCGAATCGGTGGTCCTGGGGAGGCGCACCGTCTGAACAATACCATCTGCTCTTTTCGGAGGCGAACCGCCTGTTGCTCCGATGCTTGAAAAGCCGGTATTGCCGCGTTTGTCGGCGGCAGTGCGGTGACGAGCAGGTGAACGGGTCGATTGCCCGTCGTCGAAGTGGCCAGGTTGGGAGCGTTGCGTTTGTTTCTAAAGGGTTTTCCGGATGCGCGGCGACGGGCCTGCTTGATATTGTGTGCTGCCTGCCGTGCTGACGATACCTGATCATCAAGTGAGCGCTGCCGGGTGTGCAGTGGCGTGTATCTGCCTTTTTTTCCCGGGTTTCGTAGCCTTTCTCGGGTGGGTTGTCTCCGGGTGGTGGCAAAATAGTTTCATAACAGTATGTTTATTAACATATTTTTCTTTCTGTATAAAATCTTGCCCATATACTTGACAGTCAAATTATTCAACAATAAAGTATCTTCAAAATCGCATGCAGGCCACTGGGTCGAGCGGGCGGATCAATAGTAGGAGACAAGGGTGGCCGAACGCTCGTTCAAGAAAGAGGTCGAGTTGCTGCGCCTGCAGGCTGGCGAGGAGTTTCGTGGTGAAGGCATATTGGCCATCACGAAGGCATTGCTGCAGTCCGGCGTCGGCTATGTCGGCGGCTACCAGGGCTCGCCGATCTCCCACCTGATGGATGTGCTGGCCGACGCCGAGGAAATCCTGGAGGAACTGGGCGTCCATTTCGAGGCCAGCGCGTCGGAGGCGACGGCCGCCGCGATGCTGGCCGCATCGGTGATGTATCCCGTGCGTGGCGCGGTGACGTGGAAATCGACGGTAGGGACGAACGTCGCTTCCGATGCGCTGGCGAATCTGGCTTCGGGCGGCGTTACCGGTGGCGCGCTGATCATCGTCGGCGAGGATTACGGCGAGGGTTCCTCGATCATGCAGGAGCGCTCCCACGCCTTCGCGATGAAGTCGCAGATCTGGTTGTTGGACCCCCGGCCCAATCTCGAATCGATCGTCAAGGCGGTGGAGGATGGCTTCGAATTGTCCGAGGCCAGCAGCACGCCGGTGATGTTGCAGGTCCGGATTCGTTCCTGTCATGTCCACGGCCGCTTCGTCACCAAGGAGAACCGGCGCCCGGCCTTCGGTATCCAGCAGGCGCTCGAAAATCCCGCGCGCGACACCAGCCGCATCGTGCTGCCGCCGGCCTCGTTCCTGCACGAGAAGGAAAAAATCGAGCGGCGCTGGCCGGCCGCGGTGGAGTTCATCCGCCAGCGCAAGCTCAATGAATTCTTTCCCGGCGATCGCGAAGACATCGGTCTGATCCTGCAGGGCGGCCTGTACAACGGCGTCATCCGCGCCCTGCAATTGCTCGGGCTGGCGGATTCCTTCGGCAACAGCCGCATTCCGCTGTATGTGATGAACGTCACCTACCCGGTCATCGACAGCGAGGTGATCGAGTTCTGTTCCGGCAAGAGCGCCGTGCTGCTGCTGGAGGAAGGGCAGCCGGACTACATCGAGCAGAACCTGCACGCCATCCTGCGCAAGGCCGGCGTGGATACGCATTTGTCCGGCAAGGATGTGCTGCCGCTCGCGGGCGAATACACCACGCAGGCGATGAGGGATGGCATCGCGGCGTTCCTGAAGGCGCGGCAACCGGCCCTGCTGCCGGCGCCGGCCGAAACCGCCGTGAAGGGTGGTTCGGGCGCGGGAACGGGGGCGCAGCCGATCGTCTTTCATCCGCGCGTCAAGGATCTGGCGCAGGTGGTGCCGCCCCGCCCGGCAGGGTTTTGCGTCGGCTGCCCGGAGCGGCCGATCTTCGCGGCGATGAAGCTGATGGAGAAGGAGGTCGGGGCGCACCATGTTTCCTGCGACATCGGCTGCCATCTGTTTTCCATCCTGCCCCCGTTCAATCTCGGTGCGACGACGATGGGCTACGGCCTCGGCGCCTCGTCGAGTTCGGCTTTCAACGTGAAGAGCGGCAAGCGCGCCATTTCGGTGATGGGGGATGGCGGTTTCTGGCACAACGGCCTGACCTCGGGGATCGGCAACGCGGTCTTCAACAAGAACGATGGCGTGATCGTCATCGTCGACAATTACTACTCGTCGGCCACCGGGGGGCAGGACATTCTTTCGTCCCGCGCCGATAATCCGCGCCGCACGACCAAGAATCCGATCGAAAGCGCGATTCGCGGCGTCGGGGTGAAATGGGTGCGCACCATCGACCGCACCTACGATGTCGCGCGCATGCGCGACACGCTCAAGGAGGCGCTGAGTACGGAAACCGACGGGCCGAAGGTCATCATCGCCCAGTCCGAATGCATGCTGAACAAGCAGCGCCGCCTGAAGCCGCTGTTCAGCAAGGCGGTCAAGGCCGGCCACCGTGTGGTCAAGGAGCGTTTCGGCGTCGATGCCGACGTGTGCACCGGGGATCATGCCTGCATCCGCCTGTCCGGCTGTCCGTCGCTGGGCGTCAAGGACAGCGGCGATCCCTTGAAGGAAGACCCGGTCGCGACCGTCGACAACGGCTGCGTCGGCTGTGGAAACTGCGGCGAGGTGGCGGAGGCCGCGGCGCTGTGCCCGTCCTTTTACCGGGCGGACATTGTGCACAACCCGACCGCTTTCGACCGTTTCCTTGCCGGCCTGCGGGGCTGGGTCATCGGTGCCCTGCAGCGCCGCCGCGCCGCCCGCCTCGAACGCTTCGCCCTGTGAGCCATGCCTGTATGAACCAGATCACTCTTCATTCCGGCACCCCGATCAAGGTCGCCATCCTTGCGATGGGCGGGCAGGGCGGCGGCGTGCTGGCCGACTGGATCGTCGACCTCGGCGAGCATGCCGGCTGGTGGGTGCAGACCACTTCGGTGCCCGGCGTCGCCCAGCGCACCGGAGCGACCATCTACTATCTCGAACTGCTGCCGGAAGCGGATGCGAACCGCGCTGGACGTCCGCCTGCCTTGGCCATGATGCCGACGCCGGGCGACGTGGATATCGTCGTCGCGGCGGAACTAATGGAGGCAGGCCGCGCCATGCAGCGCGGCCTGGTGAGCCCCGGGCGCACCACGTTGATCGCATCGGCGCACCGCAGCCTCTCGGTGACCGAAAAAGCCGCGCCGGGCAACGGCATCGCGGACCCGAACAAGGTACTCGAAGCGGGCAAGGTGTCCGCCAGCCGCTTTTTGTGTTTCGACATGCAGGCGCTGGCCGAGCAGGCGGGCAGCGTCATTTCCGCGACGCTTTTCGGTGTCATTGCCGGGGCCGGGGTGTTGCCGTTCGCACGCGACGAGTTCGAGGCCACCATCTGGCGTGGCGGGGTCGGCGTCGAGGCCAGCCTGAAAGCGTTCGGCCTCGGTTTCGACGCCGCTGCCGCCGCGCCATCCGCGCCGGCACCCATCGCCTCGGATCGCCCGCCGCTGCCGGCGCTGCCGGAGCGGGCGGCGCATCCCGCCGTGCAGGCCCTGCTCGACCGCCTGCGCGCCGAATTCCCGCCCGCCGCGCAGCCGCTGGCGCTCGCCGGCGTTCGGCGGCTGATCGATTACCAGGACGTGGCCTACGCCGACGAGTATCTCGGCCGTCTGGCCGAACTGCACGGACTCGATGCCCGCCACGGCGGCGCGACGCACGAATGGGCATTGACGGTGGCCGCCGCGCGCCATGTCGCCGTGGCGATGAGTTACGACGATGTGATCCGCGTCGCCGATCTCAAGACCCGGGGCAGCCGTTTCTCCAGAGTGCGGCAGGAAGTCGGCGCGCGGCCGGGGCAACTGACTTACACAACCGAGTTCATGCACCCGCGCCTGGAAGAAATCTGCGGCACGCTGCCGGCCGGTCTTGGGCGCTGGCTGCAGAATTCGGCCCTGTTCGGCCGCTGGGTGGAGCACCGCTTCCGCAACGGCCGCCGCATGCGGACCGGGACGATCAAGGATTTCCTGCTGCTCTACATGGCTTCCGGCATGCGCCGGCTGCGCCGCACCACCCTTCGCCATCAAATCGAAAGCGCGCATCTGCGCGATTGGCTGGCCGAGGTGACGCAGACTGTCGGCAAGGATTACGCCCTCGCCGTCGAAATACTCAATTGCCGTCGTCTGGTGAAGGGGTACAGCGATACCCATGAGCGGGGCGACGGCAAGTTTTCGCAACTGATCGGCGCGGCGCGCCGGCTTGTCGGCCGCCCGGATGCGGCCGCGCGCCTGCGCCAACTGCGCGAGGCGGCGCTGGCCGACGAGAGCGGCGAGCAGTTGCGCCGCGAACTCGCCCTCGATGCCAGCGGTTGCTGAGCTTTCACCCGGGATACCGCAGATGAACGAACGTTCCTACATCGTCGCCGAAGTGCGCGCCGAAACCGATCTGATCCGCAGTTTCCGGCTGAAGGCGGCCGATGGCGGCGCGCTGCCGCCCGTTGCTTCCGGTGCGCACCTGCAGGTCCGTGTGCCGGGGCTTGCCGAACCCCGCTGCTATTCGCTGGTTGTCCTGTCGGCCGCCGAGGCGACCCAGTCCGTGCCCACCGAATACCGCCTGGCCGTGCGCCGGGAGGAAAACAGCCAGGGCGGTTCGGCCTGGATGCACGGTCTGACGGTCGGGCAAACGATTGGCGCGGCGGGGCCGAAGAACGACTTCCCCCTGCATGCGCGCGAGGCCGGCGAAGGGCCGGTCGTGCTGGTTGCGGGCGGCATCGGGATCACGCCGATTGCCAGCCACGCCGCTGCGCTGGCGGCGGCCGACCGTCCTTTCGAGCTGCATTACTGCGGGCGCAGTCGCGCTCAGCTCGCGCTGCTCGGCGAACTCGGGCAATTGTGCGGCGATACCTTGCATCTGTATGCCGACGATGAACCGGATGCCCGTTTCGATCTGCTCCAGCTTCTGCTTTCGTGCTCGCCCACGCAGCATCTCTACGTCTGCGGCCCCAAAGGGCTGATCGACACCGTTCTGCAGCTTGCCGCCAGGTTCAACTGGCCGCGCGAGAAAGTGCATTTCGAACTGTTCGCCACCGCCGCGCCGCAGGTGGGGGATGCCGCTTTCGAGGTGGAGTTGCGCCAGTCCGGGCAGGTACTCCAGGTGCCGGCCGACAAGACCATCCTGGAGGTCATGGAAGCCGCCGGCTGCGATCCGATGTTCGATTGCCGGCGTGGGGAGTGCGGCGTCTGCCAGGCCACGGTGCTGGAAGGCACACCCGACCATCGCGACTACTTTTTGTCGGAGCGGGAAAAAGCGGAAGGCAAGCTGATCCAGACCTGCATTTCGCGCGCCCGCTCCGCGCGGCTCGTCCTCGATCTATAGGGGACGAGACTGGCAAACGAGACAAACGAGAAAGCAGGAAAACAAAAAAGACAAGAAAGACAAGACTCCCTCCCCAGCAGTGGAGCATCGATATACCGGAATACCGGAGGAGACAAAGATGGGCAAATACAGCAACGATCCCGAAGCGATCAAGGCGCTGGTCCGCGAAACCGAGGTGCATAAAGACACCTACGTGGACCAGGAAATCTTCGAACTTGAGATGGCGCACCTGTTCGCCAACACCTGGGTCTATGTCGGCCATGCGAGCCAGGTTCCGAACAAGGGCGACTACTACACGACGACGGTCGGCGTCGAGCCGGTCGTCATGGTCCGCCACACCGACGACAGCATCAGGGTGCTCTACAACCGCTGCCCGCACAAGGGCGTGAAGGTGGCCGGAGAAGCCTGTGGCAATACCGGGAAGTTCTTTCGCTGCCCGTATCACGCCTGGACCTTCAAGACCGATGGCAGCCTGCTGTCGATTCCGCTGAAAAAAGGCTATGAAAATACCGGCTTCGACGGCTGCGAGGCCAGCGGCGGCATGGCCGCGGTGGAGAACGTCAAGGTTTATCGCGACTTCGTGTTCTGCCGCCTGAACCGCGACGGTGTTTCCTTCGAGGACTATTTCGGCGAGTCGCTTTCGACCATCGACAACATGGTCGACCGCTCGCCCGAGGGCAAGCTGGAAATCGCCGGCGGCGTGCTGCGCTACATCAACGACTGCAACTGGAAGATGCTGGTCGACAACCAGACCGACACCTGCCATCCGATGGTCGCGCACGAATCGTCGGCGGGCACCGCCGTCGCGGTCTGGAACGCGGCGCCGCCGGGAACGCCGAAACCGATGGCGGTCGAGCTGTTCGCCCCGTTCACCAGCCCATACGATTTCTTCGAGGGGATGGGCATCCGGGTGTGGCCGAACGGCCATGGCCACACCGGCGTGTCCAACTCGATCCATGCCGCGTCTTCCGAGGTGCCCGAGTACTGGGAGGCGATGGTGCGCAATTACGGCGAGGAAAAAGCCAAGGCGATCCTCGGCGAATGCCGCCACAACACGATCTATTTCCCCAATCTGACGATGAAGGGGCCGATCCAGGCGATGCGCGTTTTCAAGCCGCTCGGGCCGGACAAGACCCTGGTGGAGTCCTGGACCTTCCGCCTGGTTGGCGCCCCCGACGTCCTGCTCGAACGGACCTTGATGTACACGCGGCTGATCAACGCGCCGACTTCGGTGGTGGCGCACGACGACACCGAAATGTACGAGCGGGCGCAGGAGGCCCTGAAAACCCGCGGGCGGGATTGGATCAACATCCAGCGCCTGTACGACCCGGCCGAGCCGCGCGATGCCGCGCATTTCGAGACCAACGGCACCAACGAGCTGCAGATGCGCAATCAGATGCGCGCCTGGGCCACTTACATGACCGCCGATATGACGACCACTGGCATGGTCGCCGATACGGCGAACGGGAAATAGGGAGAACGCCATGACGGAAAAAGAACTGTGTGATTTCGTCTATGCCGAAACCCGCTTGCTCGACGAGCAGCGTTTCGACGAATGGCTGGACCTGTTCGCGGAGGACGGCTACTACTGGATGCCGCTGAGCCATGACCAGACCGACCCGAAGCGCCAGACCTCGCTGCTCTATGAGGACAAGCTGTTGCTCAAGGTCCGCATCGAGCGCCTGCACGGCAAGCGGACCTTCTCCCAGCAGCCGTCCAGCCGCTGCCACCATCTGATTCAACAGCCGACGGTGGAGTCGGCCGACGAGGCCAAGGGCGAATACGTCGTTCGCAGCGCGTTTCACTACGTCGAGACGCGGAACGACCGCCAGGATCTGTATGCCGGCTGGGCGCACCACCATCTCGTGCGCCAGGGCGACAGTCTGCGCATCAGGTTGAAGAAGGTGCAGTTGGTCAATTGCGACGCCGCCTTCGGCAACATCCAACTCTTCATGTAATTCGCGGAGGCTTCCTTGTCCTCGACTCCGAACACGGTCAGCCAGGCGCTGGACCAGGCCGCCGCACGCTGGCCGGGTAATGCATTCCTCGCGGTTCTGCCGGAAACGGCCGGCATCTACGGCATTCGGGCCGGTGAAATCAGCTATGCCGAGGCCGCCAGGGCGGTCGCGCGGCTGCGCGCGGCCTATGCCGAAGCGGGTTATGGCCGCGGCCATCGCGCCGGCCTGCTGCTCGACAACCGTCCGGCGTTCTTCCTGCATTGGCTGGCGCTCAACGGCCTGGGGGTGTCGGTCGTGCCCATCAATGGCGATCTGCGCGCGGCCGAGCTGGAATATCTGATCGGCCATTCCGAGATCGCGCTCGCGGTCGCGCTGCCCGAGCGGCAGGCTGATCTGCTCGCCGCCGCCGAACGGGCCGGCCGGCCGTTACGCGTCATGGCCGATGACGACGCACCCCCTCCGGCCCCGTTCCCGGCGCCCTCGACGGGCGACGGCGAGCTTGGCGAGTTGACGGAATGCGCGCTGCTCTACACCTCGGGCACGACCGGCCGGCCGAAGGGCTGCATGCTGCCGAACCGCTACTTCCTGTACGCCGGCGACTGGTACGCCCGGATCGGCGGGCTGGCCGGGCTGCGCCCCGGGCGGGAACGCATGCTCACGCCGCTGCCGCTCGTGCATATGAACGCCATGGCCTGCTCCGCCATGGCGATGATCCTGACCGGCGGGTGCCTGATCGCGCTCGACCGCTTCCACCCCAAGAGCTGGTGGGACAGCGTGCGGGACTCCAGGGCCACCGTCGTGCATTACCTCGGCGTCATGCCCGCGATGCTGATGAAGGCTGCGGCGTCGCCCGACGACCGCTGGCACGACGTCCGCTTCGGTTTCGGCGCCGGGGTGGACCGTGGGCTGCACGCCGCCTGCGAGGAGCGCTTCGGCTTTCCGCTGCTCGAAGCATGGGCGATGACGGAAACGGGGGCTGGCGCGGCGATCATCGCCAACCATGAGCCGCGCCACGTCGGCAGCAGTTGCTTCGGGCGCGAGGAGGACGATGTGGAGGTCCGTCTGGTGGCGGACGACGGCACGGAGGCCGGGGTCGGGGAAAACGGGGAACTGCTCGTGCGCCATGCCGGCCTCGATCCGTGTTACGGATTCTTCGCCGGCTACCTCAAGGATGCCGCCGCCACCGACGAGGCCTGGGCGGACGGCTGGTTCCATACCGGCGACATCGTCCGACGCGAGGCGGATGGCTGCCTGCGTTTCGTCGACCGCAAGAAGAACGTCATCCGGCGCAGCGGCGAGAACATTTCCGCCGTCGAGGTGGAGGGCGTGTTGCAGCGGCATCCGCTGGTCAAGTCCGTCGCCGTCGCCGCCGTGCCGGATGCGGTGCGGGGCGACGAGGTGATGGCCGTGGTGGTGCCCAACGGCCCGCCCGCCAACCCGGCCGACGCGGCGCGCGATATCGTCCAGTGGGCGCTGGAGCAGCTTGCCTACTACAAGGCGCCCGGCTACGTCGCCTTCGTCGACGCCCTGCCGCTGACGACCACCAACAAGATCCAGCGCGGCGAGCTGAAAGCCCTGGCCGCAGCCCTGTTGGAAGGGGCCGGCTGCATCGATACGTGCGCGATGAAGAAGCGCCAGGGCGGGGCACGGTGAGCGGCATGACTACCCCATCTCGCACCCCTTGCCGTGGCTATGAGGGCGTCGTGGCTGTCATGCCGGTCACGGTGCCCTACGTCCGCTACTCCACGCGCAGCGCACACTGGTGGCTCGGGCGGGCGCTGGCGGAGCTGATTGAGGGCGCTGGCCTCGACAAGAACGCCGTCGACGGCGCCTGTATCTCCAGCTTCACCCTCGGGCCGGATACCGCCGTGGGATTGATGCAGCACCTGGGCCTGTCGCCGCGCTGGCTCGACCACATTCCGATGGGCGGGGCGAGCGGCGTCGTGGCCTTGCGCCGCGCCGCGCGCGCGGTTCAGGCTGGCGACGCCGAGGTGGTCGCCTGCATTGCCGGGGACACCAACCACGTCGATTCCTTCCGCAACACCGTCAGCCAGTTCTCCCGCTTCGCCCAGGATGCCGTTTATTCCTACGGCGCGGGCGGGCCCAACGCCAGTTTCGCCCTGCTCACCGACTACTACATGCGGCATCACGGCGCGACCCGTGCGGATTTTGGCAAGCTCTGCGTCGCCCAGCGCGCGAATGCCCTGAACAACCCGCACGCGCTGATGAAGAAGCCGATGAGCCTGGAGGAATATCTTGCCGCCCGGCCGATCGCCGACCCGATCCATCTGTTCGACTGCGTGATGCCCTGCGCGGGCGCCGAGGGCTATCTGGTCATGAGCGAGGCGCGGGCGCGGGCGCTGGGGCTTCCCTTCGTCCATGTCCGCGCGACCATCGAGCGGCACAACGCCTTCCCGGAAGACCCCATCCAATTCCGTGGCGGTTGGGCGATGGACCGCGATGCGCTGTACCGGCAGGCCGGCGTCGGGCCCGAGGACGTCGATTTTCTCGAAGCCTACGACGACTACCCCGTCATCAACATGATGCAGATCGAAGACCTCGGTTTTTGTGCCAAGGGTGAAGCGCCGGCCTTCGTGCGCCGGCACGAATTCACCGTCGCGGGCTCGTTCCCTTTCAACACCTCGGGCGGCCAGCTCTCCGTCGGCCAGGCCGGCGCGGCGGGCGGCTATCTCGGCTTCGTCCAGGCCCTGCGCCAATTGACCGCCACCGCCGGGCGCATGCAGGTGGAGGGCGCCCGGATCGGTCTGGTTTCGGGTTTCGGGATGATCAATTACGACCGCGGCCTGTGCTCCGGCGCGGCGCTGCTGGAAAGGGGAAGATCGTGACCGGACCACTCTTGCGGCCGAAAAGGAAGAACCCGGTCGCCCGCACCACGCTGCCGACCCTGCCGCCCGGAAGCCGCAGCCGCGCTGCCCTCGGGCTGACCCGCGCCGCGGCCGAAGGCCGCTTCGAGATGCAGGTTTGCGCCGATTGCGCGACGGTGCAGTACCCGCCGCGCGAGGTCTGCGGCGCCTGCCTTGGCGAACGCCTCGACTGGCGGCCGGTGGCCAGCGGCGGCGAACTGATCGCCCTGACCACGCTGCGCCACAGCAACGATCTGTACTTCCGCGAACGCCTGCCCTGGCGTGTCGGCACGGTGCGCATGGACGCGGGGCCGTCGGTCATCGCCAACGTGCACGAGGATTGCGCCGGGCATGGGCGGGTGCGCCTCGCGCTGCGCCTCGACCGTAGCGGACAGGCGGTTCTCCACGCATTGCCGGAACAGGATACCCCCCACATGAACGAAGCCGCCTCGATCCGTGGCACAGGCTGCGATCCGAAATTCCGCCGGGTGCTCGTCACCGACGGCAAGTCCGCGCTCGGGCTGGCTGCCGCCAGGGCGCTGCTCGACGCCGGCGCGGGCACCGTCTTTCTCGGCGATCCGGCGACCTGGCGCACCGTTGCGGCATTCGACAAGCTGGCCGAGGACTCGCGCGTCGAGGTCGTTACGCTCGATGTCACCGACACCGATTCGGTCGACCGCCTCGCCGCCTCGATCGGCGGCAAGGTCGAGATACTGGTCAATACCGCCGCGCATCTGCGCGATGGCGGCATCCTGAACCGCAAGGACGTCATCCTTGCCCGCGACGCCATGGAGATCAATGCCATCGGCCTGATCCGGCTGGCCCAGGCCTTCGGGCCGGGGATGTGTTTCCGTGCCGCCGACGGCCAGAACAGCGCGGTCGCGTGGGTCAACATCCTTTCCATCCATGCCCTGGCCGCCCTGCCGATGCGCGGCGCGTGGTCGGCCTCGCAGGCCGCCGCCCATTCGCTGAGCCTGACGCTGCGCGCGGAAATGGCCGGTGCGGGTATCCGGGTGCTGAACGTGTTCACCGGCCCGGTCGAGGAGGAATGGGAACAGCTCACCCCGCCCCCGAAGCTGGCACCGTCCGCCGTCGCCAAGGCGATCGTCAAGGGTTTGCTGGAGGGGCAGGAGGAGGTCTATGTCGGCGACATCGCCGAGGAAATCCGCGCGCGCCTGCGCGAAAACCATAAAGCCGTCGAGCGGGAACTGGCGCGCTGAACGACACAGACCGACACAGGCGCGCAACCGTAGAGCGCCGGCATCGAATCAGGAGGAGACAATCGCATGACGACCCCTATCCTCGCCCAGTTCCTGGGCGAATTGGCGTCGGGCCGGCTGGAACTGGTCGACTTGACCCAGACGCTGACGCCCGAATTCCCGACCATTGTGCTGCCGCCCGAATTCGGCCAGGCCTGGCCGTTCCGCATCGAGGAAATTTCCCGCTACGACGAGCGCGGGCCGGCGTGGTACTGGAACAATTTTTCGTGCTCGGAACATACCGGTACCCATTTCGACGCGCCTATACATTGGGTTTCCGGCAAGGACCTGCCCAATAACGCGGTCGACTCCATTCCGCCCGAGAACTTCATCGCAGCCGCCTGCGTCATCGACGTTTCCGCCGAGGCCGCGCGCGACCCCGACTTTCTTCTCTCCGTCGATTACGTCAAGGCCTGGGAGGACAGGCACGGGCGCATTCCGGAGCGGTCCTGGGTGCTGCTGCGCACCGATTGGTCCAAGCGCGCCACGCCGAAGGCGTATCTCAACATGGCCGAGGATGGCGCGCACTCGCCTGGGCCGGATGCCGAGGTCGTGCCGTGGCTGATCCGGGAGCGCAACGTGCACGGCTACGGCAGCGAATCGATCGGGACCGATGCCGGGCAGGCCCAGCATCTTAATCCGCCCTATCCATGCCACTACTACATGCACGGCAACAGCCGCTACGGCCTGCAGTGCCTGACCAACCTCGACCGCCTGCCGCCGCAAGGCGCGGTGATCCTGGCCGCGCCGCTGAAGATCCGTAATGGTTCCGGCAGCCCGCTGCGGGTCCTGGCGCTCGTTCCCAAATCCTGAGGTGTGTGATGAGTGAAAGATATGTTGCAGTGGTGACCGGCGGTTCCGCCGGTATCGGCGCCGATATCTGCCGCCGGATGCTGGAAGACGGCTACGAGGTGGTATCCCTGGCGCGGCGCCTGCCGGAGTGGGACCATCCGCGCCTGACCGCGCTGGCTGTCGACCTGCTCGACCCCGTGGCGACGCAGCAGGCGGCGACCGAGGTGGCGGGGCGCTTCCCGGTTTCCCATCTGATTCACAACGCGGGTGTCATCCGTCCCGACCTGTTGCCCGACGTCAAGCTGGAAGACCTGCACGCCCTGACCCAGATCCATCTCGGCGCGGCGGTCAGCCTGATGCAGGCCGTGCTGCCGGGCATGACGGAACGGGCCTTCGGCCGCATCGTCATGCTGTCGTCGCGCGGCGCGCTCGGGTTGCAGACCCGCACCGCCTATTCCGCGACCAAGGCGGGAATGATCGGCATGGCCCGGACCTGGGCGCTGGAACTGGCTCCCCGCGGGATCACGGTCAATGTGGTCGCCCCCGGCCCGATCAAGACCGACATGTTCCACGAAGTCATCTCCGCCGGCAGCGAGCGGGAAAAGAATCTCGCCGCCAATATCCCTGTGCGCCGCATCGGCCGCCCCGACGACGTCACCCGGGCGGTGATGTTTTTCTCCGATCCCGACAACAGCTTCGTCACCGGGCAGACGCTGTACGTCTGCGGCGGCAGCAGCATTGGATCGATCACGATCTGATCCCGATTCGAGCGATATCCGCCGTCGCATCGTTTCGGCCACCCTCAACAAACGATTCAGTAGAGGAGACAACATGACTTACAACAAGACATTGAAGAAATCCGCCCTGGCCGTCGCCATCGCGGCCGCTTGCGGACTTGCCCCGGGCGTCGGCCTCGCGCAGGTGAAGATCGGCGTCGTTTCGTCCTCCACCGGCCCGGTTGCGCTGGTGGGGATTCCGCAGAAGAACACCGTGCCCCTGCTGCCGACCAAGGTCGGCAACCTCAGCGTCGAATACATCACGCTCGACGATACCAGCGACCCGACCCAGTCGGTCACGGCGGTCAGGAAGCTGATCGAGGAGGAAAAGGTCGACGCGATCATCGGCCCCAGCGGCTCGCCCAATGCGATGGGGGTCATCCAGTTCATTGCCGATGCCGGGGTGCCCCTGCTTGCCCCTGTCGGCACCGCGGCCGTCGTGATGCCGATGGACGACAAGAAGAAATGGGTGTTCAAGACCACCCAGAACGACGACATCATCGCCAGCGCGCTGGTTGAGCACATGGTCAAATCCGGCGTCAAGACGCTGGGCTTCATCGGTTCCGGCGATCCCTATGGCGAAAACTGGGCCAAGGTCGTCGGTACGCTGGCCGCGCAGCACAACATCAAGATCGTGGCGAACGAGCGTTTTCAGCGCTCCGACACTTCCGTCACCGGACAGAGCCTGAAGGTGCTTGGCGCCCGCCCGGACGCCGTGCTGATCGCCGCGCCCGGCGGTCCGGCCGTGCTGCCGCAGGTGACGCTGTTCGATCAGGGTTACAAGGGCAAGGTCTACCAGACCCACGGCGCGGCTTTGCCCGATTTCCTCAAGCTCGGCGGCAAGAAGGTCGAGGGCACCATCCTCGCCGCGAGCCTGATGCTGGTGCTCCCCGAGATTCCAGACAGCAACCCGTCGAAGAAGGTCGCGGCCGAATACATCGCGACCTACGAGAAAGCGAACGGCAGCAAACCCGCCACCTTCGGCGCCAATGTTTACGACGCCGGGCTGCTCCTGCAGAACTCCATCCCGCAGGCGGCGAAGACGAACAAACCGGGAACCAGGGAATTCCGCGCGGCGTTGCGCGACGCGCTGGAGGAAACCAAGGAACTGGTCGGTACCCAGGGGGTTTACAACATGACGCCCGCCGATCACAGCGGTTTCGATACGCGTGGCCGCGAGTTGATCACGGTCAGGAACGGCAGTTTCGTGCTGCTCAGGTAAAAACGGCGGCGCGGCGGGGCAATGCCCCCCGCGAGGCCGCTCCCGGGCGGCCGTGGGCTCGGCATTACGTAGCGTGGGCCGGCATGATGAACGGTGGTTGGCGGGATTGAGTACTGCCGAAATTGTTCATATATAAAAGGTATAATTGTAAAATCTATCTGCAGTCAGATTGTCATCATGGGTTTCTTCTTGATGCACAAGAATTGGCGGAAATTCTCATCATGATCGATTCATCGGTTGGTTCGGCGATTCCCCTGGCCGGCGATATGGACAACTCGATACAGCGGGACAATCCGATACAGCGGCTTCCTGCCGGCAGCCATGTGGCATTGCGCACGTGGCTCCGGCTGTTGACCTGCCATCGCCTGATGGAAGGCCGCCTGCGGAATCAGTTGCGGACCGGTTTCGAGACGACGCTGCCGCGTTTCGACCTGATGGCGCAGCTCGACCGTTATCCCGAAGGGCTCAAGATGCGGGATCTGTCGCGGCTGCTGATGGTGACGGGCGGCAATATCACCGGGCTGACCGACCGTCTGGTCGAGGAAGGGTTGATCGAGCGGCGGGACGATCCGACAGACCGGCGGGCCTACTATGTCTGTCTGACCGCGAAGGGCAAGGCCTTGTTCGAGCAGATGGCCGTGCACCACGAGGAATGGGTCATCGCCATGTTCGACTGCATGGAGGAGGGAGAACTGGCCCAGCTTTCCGAGCTTCTCGGCAGGTTGAAACGCCGCCTCGCCGACCGCATCGATAGCTGATGAGGCAGGCTGTGCGGCGCTTGTTGGCGCGCATGGCGGATCGAGGAAAAATGAGGAGGAGGTTCGTGGATCGGAATTTTCTTGACCAAATACTTTATCTATGAAATATTTCTGTATAAATAAAAACCACGAATAATATTCAGGCATTCTCGACTGAGGGTGCCTGGGACACACCGAAATTGGAGGAGAAGCATGCGTATCGTCTGTTTGGGCGGCGGCCCCGCCGGGCTCTACTTCGCGATCCTGATGAAGAAGGCCAATCCGGCGCACGACATCACCGTGATCGACCGCAACGCGGCCGACAACACCTTTGGCTGGGGAATCGTGTTCTCCGATCAGACCATGGACGGTTTCCGCGAGGCGGATGCGAAGGTGGTCGATGAGATCGAGGCGAATTTCCACCACTGGGACGACATCGACGTCTTTTTCAAGGGGCGCAAGATCACCTCCGGCGGGCATGGCTTCTGCGGCATCGCGCGCCTGAAGCTGTTGCAGGTCTTTCAGCGCCGCGCCGCCGAACTGGGCGTCAGGATGGTGTGGGAGCAGGAGATCAGGGACCCTGACGAATACGCCCGCGATTACGACCTCGTGGTGGGGGCGGACGGCGTGTTCTCGACCACCCGGAACAAGCACGAGGCGCATTTCAATCCCCGCATCGACCTGCGCACCAACCGTTTCATCTGGCTCGGCACCAAAAAGAAGCTTGATGCGTTCACATTCGCGTTCAAGGAAACCGAGTGGGGCTGGTTCAATCTGCATGCCTACCGCTTCAACGACGAGATGTCGACCTTCATCGTCGAAACGCCGGAGCCGACCTGGTACAAGGCGGGGCTGGACAAGCTTGAACCGGACGAGTCGGTCGCGTTCTGCGAAAAGCTCTTCGCCGACCTTCTCGACGGCAACCAACTGATCTCCAATGCCCGCCACCTGCGCGGCTCGGCGGTCTGGCTGAAATTCAACCGCGTGTTGTGCGAGCGTTGGTTCAAGGACAATATCGTGCTGATCGGCGATGCGGCGCATACCGCCCATTTCGCCATCGGCTCGGGCACCAAGCTGGCGATGGAGGACGCGATCTCCCTCGCCAAGGTGCTCAACAGCAGCGACGGCACCGTGCCGGAACGCCTGGCCCGCTATCAGGCCGAGCGCGAGATCGAGGCGCTGAAGCTGCAAAGCGCCGCGCGCAACCGCATGAGCTGGTTCGAGGATATCGACCGCTATGTGCATATGGAGCCGGAACAGCTCGCCTTCTCGCTGCTCACCGGCAGCCAGCGTGTCGGCCACGCCAACCAGAAGCTGCGTGATCCCGGATACGTGGAAAGCGTCGACCGCTGGTTCCAGCAGCAGGCGGGCTTGCCCAACGATCCGGACAAGCCACCGGTGCCGCCGATGTTCACCCCCTTCAGGCTGCGTGCCATGACGCTGCCGAACCGCGTGGTGGTTTCCCCGATGTGCACGTATTCCGCCACCGATGGCCTGCCCGGCGACTTTCACTTCCAGCACTACACGGCGCGCGGGCTTGGCGGCGCGGCGCTGGTGATGACGGAGATGACCTGCGTTTCGCCCGACGCCCGCATCACCCCGGGGTGCGCCGGCATCTGGAACGAGCAGCAGCAGGCGGCATGGAAGCGCATCGTCGATTTCGTCCATGCCAACAGCAATGCCAGGATGGCGGTACAGATCGGGCACGCCGGGCGCAAGGGTTCGACCAGACTGTCCTGGGACGGCATCGACCAGCCGCTCGCCTCGGGCAACTGGCCGCTGATCGCGCCGTCGCCGCTGCCCTACATTGCCGGCGTGTCGCAGACGCCGCGCGAAATGAGCCGCGCCGACATGGACCGTGTCAAGGCGGACTTCGTCGCCGCCGTCGGGCGTGCCCAGGCCGCCGGCTTCGACATGATCGAGTTCCACGCGGCGCACGGCTATCTGATGTCATCCTTCCTCTCGCCGCTGACCAACCAGCGCGCGGACGAATACGGTGGCAGCGTGGAAAACCGCTGCCGCTATCCGATCGAGGTGTTCAAGGCGATGCGCGCGGTGTGGCCGGCGGACAAGCCGATGTCGGTTCGCATCTCGGCGCACGACTGGGTGCCGGGTGGCAACACCCCGGCCGATGCGACCGAGATCGCCCGCCTGTTCCAGGAAGCCGGGGCCGACATCATCCACGTCTCCTCCGGTCAGGTCAGCAAGGACGAGAAGCCGGTTTACGGGCGGATGTTCCAGGTGCCGTTCTCCGACCGCATCCGCAACGAGCTGCATGTGCCGACCATCGCCGTCGGCAACATCTACGAGGCGGATCACGTCAATACCATCATCGCCGCCGGCCGTGCCGACCTGTGTGCGCTGGCCCGTCCGCACCTGTCCGATCCGGCCTGGACGCTGCACGCGGCGGCCGAGCAGTGCTACTCCGACATCGCGTGGCCCAGGCAGTATGTCGGCGGCAAGGTGCAGCTCGAACGCAATCTCGAACGCGCCGCGCAACTGGCGATGAACGCCTGAGGGCTGCACAGCGACATCCAGGATGAGGAGAGTTCCATGACCGCCCCTGCCAACCAAGGCTTCACGACCATTCTTCCCCTGGCCGGGTGCCACGCCGTGGTTACCGGCGCGAGCGGCGGCATCGGCGAGGCGATCTGCCGCGAGTTGGCCGGCAAAGGGGCGAGCCTCACGCTGTTCGGCCGCAATGCCGGCGCTCTCGAGGCGGTACGCTCGCGCCTGCCCGGCAACAGCCACGGCATCGCCATCGCCGACGTTACCGACCACGCCGGCGTGGCGGAGGCGATGACCGCAGCGGTGCGCGTTCGCGGTGCGGTCGGTGTGCTCGTCAACAACGCTGGCGTTGCCAAAAGCGCGCCCTTGGTGAAGACGGACCCCGCGCTGTGGCAGTCGATGATCTCGGTCAACCTCACCGGGCCCTACAACTGCATTCATGCCGTCCTGCCGGGGATGCTCGAGGCCGGCTGGGGCCGCATCGTCAATGTCGCCAGTACCGCCGGCCTGCTCGGCTATGCCTACGTCGCTCCCTACTGCGCGGCCAAGCACGGTGTCATCGGCCTGACCCGCGCGCTGGCGCTCGAAGTCGCCCGCAAGGGCGTCACCGTCAATGCCGTGTGTCCTGGCTATACCGACACGCCTCTGCTCGCGGATGCGATCGACAACATCGTCGGCAAGACCGGGCGCAGCGTGGAGGAAGCGAAGGCGGCGCTGGCGGCGAGCAATCCGCAGGGGCGTCTGGTCCAGCCCGCCGAGGTCGCCAATGCGGTCGCCTGGCTGTGCCTGCCCGGCGCTGAATCGGTCCACGGCCAGGCCATCGCGGTGGCCGGCGGCGAGGCGATGTAGTCCGGGCGCCGTTCCGGATGCGGCCCCGAACGAAGTGAAAACGAGTAAACGAGGAACCCCAATGGCTGAACTTTCGATGCAGGATCACAAGCGCCCGTTCAAGGATTACCAAGCGGCCCATTTCAAATGGTCGTGCAGCGAAGACGGCCGGGTCGCGACCATCACCCTTGATCGGCCGGACAAGAAGAATCCGCTCACCTTCGATTCCTACGCCGAATTGCGCAACCTGTTCCGCGACCTGTGCTATGCCAGCGACGTGCGCAGCGTCGTCGTCACCGGCGAGGGCGGCAACTTCTGCTCGGGCGGCGACGTGTTCGAGATCATCGAGCCGCTGACCCGCATGAGCATGCCGGAACTGCTCGGCTTCACCCGCATGACCGGCGATCTGGTGAAGGCCATGCGGCGCGCGCCGCAACCCATCGTTGCCGCCATCGACGGCATCTGCGCCGGTGCCGGCGCGATGCTTGCGCTGGCCTCGGATTTCCGCCTCGGCACACCCGCCGCCAAAACGGCCTTTCTATTCGCCCGCGTTGGTCTGGCCGGCGCCGACATGGGCGCCTGCGGTCTGCTGCCGCGCATGATCGGGCTGGGCCGCGCCAACGAACTGCTGATGACCGGCCGTGCGATGAGCGCCGAGGAAGGCGCGGCCTGGGGCTTCTTCAACAGCCTACACGCCAGCGCGGATGTGCTCGGCAAGGCGCGGGAGCTTGCGCGCAGTCTGGCCGACGGTCCCTGGTTCGCCCATACGGTGACCAAGACCATGATCAACCAGGAATGGGCGATGGGCATCGAGGAGATGATCGAATCCGAAGCCCAGGCCCAGGCCATCTGCATGATGACCGGCGATTTCCGCCGTGCCTTCGAGGCTTTCGCCGAGAAGCAGAAGCCGGCCTTCCAGGGCAACTAGGACGCATCGGCAACCCGACCCAGGCGACCCACCATGGACCGAAGCTATCTCGACCTGCCGTTTTTCGCCGCCGAGCATCGGCAGCTTTCCGATGCGCTGTTCGACTGGGCGGCACGGCTGCCGCCGATCGACCACCACGACACCGACAACGCCTGCCGCCAACTGGTGCGACAGTTGGGCGAAGCCGGCTTCCTGCGCTATTGCGTGCCCGCCGAATTCGGCGGGGCGCTGGCGGAGCTGGATTCGCGCTCGCTGTGCATCGCGCGCGAAACGCTGGCCTACCACGACGGTCTGGCCGATTTCGCCTTCGCCATGCAGGGCCTGGGAACCGGCGCCATCACCCTTGCCGGTTCTCCCGAACTGCAGCGGCGGGTGTTGCCGAAAGTTGCGCGCGGCGAATGGATCGCCGCCTTTGCGCTGACCGAGCCGCTTGCCGGCTCGGACGTCGGCGCGATGCGCTGCGAGGCGCGCCTGGAAGGCGAGCACTACGTCGTCAACGGCGAGAAGACGTGGATTTCCAACGGCGGCATCGCCGACGTCTATTGCCTGTTCGTGCGCACCGGCGAGGCGCCGGGAACGCGTGGCATTTCGGCCTTCGTCGTCACCCCCGACATGCCCGGTTTCGAGATCGCCGAGCGTCTCGACGTGATCGCGCCGCATCCGCTCGCCCGGCTGAAATTCACCGACCTGCGGGTGCCGCTGGGCAACCGGCTGGGCGCGCCCGGCGAGGGCTTCAAGATCGCCATGCGCACGCTCGACATCTTCCGCGCTTCGGTCGGCGCTGCCGCCCAGGGTTTCGCACGCCGCGCCTTGGACGAGGCGCTGGCGCATGTCCGCCAGCGCCCGATGTTCGGCCAGATGCTGGCCGATTTTCAGCTCACCCAGGCCAGACTTGGCGAAATGGCGACCGACATCGACGCCGCCGCCCTGCTCACTGCTCGTGCCGCCTGGCGGCGCGACGTGCAGCGGTTGCCGACCACACGCGAGGCGGCGATGGCGAAGATGACCGCGACCGAGAACGCCCAGCGCGTCATCGACGCCGCCGTGCAGATGCACGGCGGGCAGGGCGTGCGCTGCGGGGTCAAGGTCGAATCCCTGTACCGCGAGATCCGCGCGTTGCGTATTTACGAAGGCGCAACCGAGGTGCAGAAGCTGATCGTCGCCCGGGAGTTGCTGAAGCAACCCGCCTGATTCAAGAATCGGCCTATCGTCGGCCAACGGATTTCAATCCACCGAATTACCTGGAAACTACCCGAAAACGGAGACCACCATGAGCAAACCAAGCTTCGATTGGGCCGATCCCCTGCTACTGGATCGGCAGTTGACCGAAACGGAACGCCTGATCCGCGACAGCGCCCGCGCCTACTGCCAGGAGCGGCTGCTGCCACGCGTGCAGGAGGCTTTCCGTCACGAGAAAACCGACCCCGCGATCTTCCGCGAAATGGGCGAACTGGGCCTGCTGGGTCCGACCATCCCCGAGCAATACGGCGGCGCCGGGCTCAACTACGTCAGCTACGGGCTGATCGCGCGCGAGGTCGAAAGCGTCGATTCCGGCTACCGTTCGATGATGAGCGTGCAAAGCTCGCTCGTCATGGTCCCGATCCACGAATTCGCCAACGAAGCCTCCAGGCAGAAATACCTGCCCAAGCTCGCCAGCGGCGAATGGATCGGCTGCTTCGGCCTGACCGAGCCCAACCACGGCTCCGACCCCGGCAGCATGATCACGCGTGCACGCAAGGTGGCGGGCGGCTACAGCCTCAGCGGCAGCAAGCTGTGGATCACCAACAGCCCGATCGCCGACGTTTTCGTGGTCTGGGCCAAGGACGACGAAGGCCAGATCCGCGGCTTCATCCTCGAAAAGGGCTGGAAAGGACTTTCCGCCCCGGCCATCCACGGCAAGGTCGGCCTGCGCGCCTCGATCACCGGCGAAATCGTCATGGACGAGGTCTTCTGCCCGGAGGAAAACGCCTTCCCCACCGTGCGCGGCTTGAAAGGCCCCTTCACCTGCCTGAACTCCGCCCGCTTCGGCATTGCCTGGGGTGCGCTGGGCGCGGCCGAGGCCTGCTACCAGACTGCGCGCAGTTACACGCTTGATCGCAAGCAGTTCGGCCGCCCCCTGGCGGCAAACCAGTTGGTCCAGAAAAAGCTGGCCGATATGCTCACCGAGATCACCCTCGGCCTCCAGGCCTGCCTGCGTGTCGGCCGGATGAAGGACGAAGGCATCGCATCGGTCGAGATCACCTCGATCATCAAGCGCAATTCCTGCGGCAAGGCGCTCGACATCGCCCGAACGGCGCGCGACATGCTTGGCGGCAACGGCATCTCGGACGAATTCTGCATCGCCCGCCATCTGGTCAACCTGGAAGTCGTCAATACCTACGAGGGCACACACGACATCCACGCCTTGATCCTCGGCCGCGCGATCACCGACATTCCCGCGTTTTCCAATTGAGCGTGGACATGAAACCTGGCAACCGAGCGTGGGAACCGGGGGCGTCACCCGGGCATGCGGCGGGCGTGAAGCCGTGACGTCCGCCGTCCATGAGTTTGTCGCCGAGCGCCTGGTGCGTTTCAGCGACTGCGATCCGGCGGGGATCGTGTTTTTTCCGAACTACTTCGTGATGCTCAACGGCGTCGTCGAGGACTGGTGGCGGCACATCGGCCACCCATGGACGGAGATCATCGTCCGGCGTCGGACCGGCACGCCCACGGCGCAGTTGGATTCGGTGTTCGTCGCGCCGTCGATGTTCGGAGAAACCCTGCGCTTTTCCCTCGCCGTGGAACAGATCGGCGGATCGTCGCTGACGCTTTTACATCGCGTCGCGGGGCCGGACGGTGGCGAGCGTGCGCGATTCCGTCAGCGCCTGGTCGCCACGTCGCTCGAAACCCATCGCTCGATCCCCTGGCCGGCGGATCTTCGCCAGGCCATCGAAACATTCAAGGAGAATCCATGAGCCACAAAGTCATCCAGCCGGAAGGCTGGGCCGTCCCGAAGGGCTACGCAAACGGCATCGAAGCCCGTGGGCGGCAGGTCTACGTCAGCGGCCAGATCGGCTGGAATGCGGAAAGCAAGTTCGAAACCACCGACCTGGTCGGGCAGATCAGGCAGGCGCTGCACAACTGTGTCGACGTCGTGCGCGCGGCCGGCGGCGGACCCGAGCACATCGTCCGCATGACCTGGTATCTCGAGGACAAGAAGGAATACACCGCCCGCCTCAAGGAGATCGGCGCCGTTTATCGCGACGTCATTGGGCGCAATTTCCCCGCGATGAGTGCGTTCCAGATCGCCGATCTGGTCGAGGACGACGCCAAGGTCGAGATCGAGGTGACCGCCGTCATTCCGGACTGATGGCAAGCAAACGAGCGTAGGGGCGGGCGGCGGGTTGCCGCCGCGCGCAGATCACAATAGCTGGAACGCCAGCACCGCCACGATGGTCGGCGGCAGGGCGGTGACGAGCAGGCCGAGCGGGTTGATCGCCTCGTCGTCGAAGTGGCCGCGCAAGATGGCGAAGCCGGCCGGGTTGGGCGCGTTGGCGATGACGGTGAGGCCGCCGCCGGTGACGGCGCCGGCGACCAGCGAGTACTTGAAAGCGTCGTCGATGCCCTCGACCAGCGAGCCGAGGTAGGTCAGCGCGGCGTTGTCGGTGATTGCCGTCAGCGCGGTGGCGCCGAAAAAGAGCGCGGTGCTGTCCATGCCGGCAAGCGTATCCTGCAGCCACCACTGCTGCTGTGCGCCGAGCGTGACCAGGCCGGCGAGAAAGAAGGCGACGAGCAGCCCTTCGCGCAGCATCAGGCGATCCTGGTATTGCCTGTAGCTTTCGGTGACGCCGAGAAAGAGCAGGAACAGGCCGATGAAAACGATCGGATGGTGGGCGAAATAGACGATGCCGACGAGAAAGCCGACGTGGCATACGATCAAGGCCCAGGGCACGCTGCGGTCCGAGCTGCGCGTGTCGATGGCGAGTTGTTTCAGTTCGCGGGTGAACAGGAAGGTAGCCACGCTGGCGTTGATGAGCACCGCCAGCGCCGCTTTCCAGCCGAAGTGGCCGAGCATGAACCACATGTCCCAGTTCCATTTTGCCGCCACCATCAGCACGGGAGGCGCGGCGAAATGGGTCAGCGTGCCGCCGATCGAGACATTGACGAACAGCGTGCCGAGGGTGACGTACTTGAGCCGGTGGGAAATGTTCTTGGCGTAGAAATTGTCGCGCAGGATCAGCGCCGCCAGCGTCATCGCAGCCGGTTCGGTGATGAACGAACCGAGCAGCGGCACGACCGACAGGCAGATGAAGTAGAACGCCACGCTGTCGTTGAGCGGGATGTAGCGCGCCAGTGCGCGCGCGCCCAGTTTGCATAGTTCGAGGATGGGCCGGCTGGCTGCGACCACCATGATGACGAAGACGAAGGCCGGTTCGGTGTAGTTCAGCCCTTCGAGATAGTGCGTGGCTTCACCCGTGCCGTGGAGAAGGGCGTACAGGGCGAGCAGGACGAAGGCCCAGAAGCCGAATACGACCTCGACTTCGCCGAGCAGGTGCCAGATGCCGGCGTGCCTGGGCTGCAGGTGGGCGAGGCGCTCGAAGTATTTGGTGAGGAAGGTGTGTGCGACGGCGATGGCAAACAGTGCGGCGCCGATGATTTGAATGGTGCTGGGGGACAGGTTCGTGCTCATGGGAAGTGAATGCGAATGCTTTCTCGAAGGGGCTCAGGCGTCCGTCACCAGGATCAGATGAACACGGCAGGGGCCGTGCGCACCGATGACGATGGTTTGTTCGATATCGCCGGTGCGCGAGGGACCGGAGATGAAGTTGACCGCGCGCGGCAGCGTGCCGAACTTGGAGCGGGCGAGCGCCCAGCCTTCTTCCATGCCGGCGACGATGCGTGAAGCGGGTACCACGGCAATGTGGGTTTCCGGCAGCAGGCTGGTGGCGGCGGGCGCATCGGGGCCGGCGCAGAGCATCAGCGTGCCGGTTTCGGCCAGCGCGCAGAAGCAGCCGGTGATGCCGACGAGGTCGTCGTCGCGCGCCGGCCGCGCTTCCGCGGCGATGCCCGCCACCGGCCAATCCAGGTCGGCGAGCGCGGGCCAGATTACGGTGCGGCGGGCGATGCCGTGTTCGTCCAGATAGCGGGCGACCGCCGCCGGCACGTCGGCCGGTGTCGCCACGTCGGCAACCGTGCTTGCCATGCGTTCGGAGTTGCGGCGAAAACGTTTGGTCAGGTCGACAGCCATGCATGGCCGGGGGCCTTGTTTGCGCGCGGCGATGGCGGCGGCAAGCTCGGCCTCGGCGGCAACACGGCGCTGTTCGTCGCGTTGGTTGGGGCTCGCGTTGTCGAGGGCGGCGCGGATGCGGTGCAGGATGTCGTCGCGCGCGTTCATCGTTGCTCCTTGCGTTGTTTGGCGTACAGCTCCTGGAAGGTCTTGCCTTCCGGGGCTGGCAGATCGCGTCCGCGCGTCCATTCCGGCGCGAGGCCGAGCACCCGGATGCGGTCGCCGCCATCGGCCAGCCAACCAAGGTAGCGCACCGCCAGCCTGGCCGCCAGCGTATAAAGCGTGGGTCTGGTTGCCATCCAGCCCCAGGCGCGCAGGGCCATGCGTTCGCTCCACGGGCGCACTTTCCGTTCGACCTGCTCGGCGCGCAGCTTGCGCAAAAGGTCGGGCAGCGGGATCTTGACCGGGCACACGCTGCCGCACTGGTTGCACAGCGTGGAGGCGTGCGGCAGGTCCGGCGCGTTGCCGATGCCGGTGTAGAGCGGCGTAAGCACAGCGCCCATCGGCCCAGGATATACCCAGCCGTAGGCGTGGCCGCCGACGGTCTGGAACACCGGGCAGTGATTCATGCATGCGCCGCAGCGGATGCAGCGCAGCATCTCCTGGAACTCGCCGCCGACGAGGCCGGCGCGGCCGTTGTCGACGAGGATGAAGTAGAGGTGCTCGGGGCCGTCCGTTTCATTCGGTTGCTTGACACCGGTCAGCACCGAAACGTAGTTGGAAATGTGCTGGCCGGTGGCCGAGCGCGGCAGCAGGCGCAGCAGCGTGGAAAGGTCTTCCAGCGTCGGAACGATTTTCTCGATGCCGGTGACGACCACATGCACCTTGGGCAGCGTCGTCACCATGCGGCCGTTGCCTTCGTTGGTGACGAGGGCGACCGAGCCGGTTTCGGCGATGAGGAAGTTGCCGCCCGAAATGCCCATGCCGGCCGAGAGAAAGTGCTTGCGTAGAACGTCGCGCGCCTCGCGCGCCATGTCCTGCGTATCGGATTTCCTGGCTGTGCCGTGGATTTTTTCGAACAGCGCGGCCACTTCCTCCTTCGATTTGTGGAAGGCGGGGGCGATGATGTGCGAGGGCGGCTCGTTGCCGTTGATCTGCAGGATGTATTCGCCCAGGTCGGTTTCCACCGGCTCGATGCCGGCGGCGGCCAGCGCCGGATTCAGGCTGGCTTCTTCCGACAGCATCGACTTCGATTTGACGGCTTTGGTGACGCCATGGCGCCGCGCGATGTCCGTGACCAGGCGGCAGATTTCGTCGCCGTCGCGGGCGAACAGCACTGTGGCGCCGCGTGCCTGCGCCTGTGCCTCGAAGCGTTCGATCCATACGTCCAGATTCGCCAGCACGCGGTCGCGGATCTCCTTGCCCGCTTCGCGCAGCGCCTCGAAATCGGCGTTCTTGTCTTCCTCGTACTCGGCCACGGCGAGCCGGCGCGCATCGACGAACTTGTGTTTGACCTTGCCGAGGTTTTCCTGCAATACGCGGTCGGCCAGCTTGTCGCCGGCGCGGGCCTTGAAGAACATCGCCTGGCTTTGCATCAGGCGCCTCCCGCCAGCACTTCGGCCACGTGCAGCACGCGGGTGGTTTCGTCGCCGAGCCGGCGCAGCCTGCCTTCGATGTTGAGCATGCAGCCCAGGTCGCCCAGCACCACGGCCTGTGCGCCCGATGCCTGTACGTTGCGGCACTTGCGCTCGGCGATCCGGGCCGAGAGATCGCCGTACTTGACCGCGAAGCTGCCGCCGAAGCCGCAGCATTCCTCGCAGCCGTCCATTTCCCGCAGCAGCAGGCCGGGTACCTTGTCGAGCAATGCGCGCGGCTGCGCCTTGACGCCGAGCTGGCGCAGGCCGGAACAGGAGTCGTGGTAAGTCACCGTGCCGTCGAAGCGGCCGGGCACCGTATCGACTTTCAGCACTGTGGCGAGGAAATCGGTCAGTTCGAAGGTGCGCTGCGCCAGCGCCTCGGCGCGGGCGAGCCACGCGGGGTCGTCACGCAGCAGTTGCGGGTAGTAGAGGCGGATGTGTCCGGCGCAGGAGCCGGAGGGCGCGACGACGTAATCGAAGCCTTCGAACTCGCCGATCGTCTTGCGCGCCAGATCGCGCGCCACGCTGTTGTCACCCAGGCTGAATGCGGGCTGGCCGCAGCAGGTTTGCGTTGCCGGCACCGTCACCGTACAGCCGGCGTCTTCCAGCAGCTTGAGCGCGGCGAAGCCGATGCGCGGGCGCATTGCATCCACCAGGCAGGTTACGAACAAACCGATCCGCATCGCATCTCCTCATTATGCTTATGTCCGCATCCCCGTCATGTCGGCTTGCGCCGATCTGTTTCATTAGGCGAAATCGGATGATGGCGCTACCATGTCCTCATCCAGCCAATCCGGGGTGCATGTGTCCGTGCAGAAAACCGCTTCCGCCGCCGGCGAAGGCAAAAATCCGATTCAAGTCATCGACCGCATGATGAAGCTGCTCGGTGTGCTTGCTCATCATCCGGACCCGGTGCCGCTCAAGCAACTGGCGCTGGAAACCGGCCTGCATCCGTCCACCGCGCATCGCATCCTCAACGCCATGACGCAGAGCGGTTTTGTCGCGCGCTCGGATGCCGGCATCTATCGTCTTGGTATTCGTCTGTTGGAATTGGGCAGCCTGGTGAAATCGCGCATCTCGCTGCGCGAAACCGCGTTGCCGGCCATGCTCAAGCTGCACGCCGCAACCGGCGAGAGCGTGAATCTGGGCATCCGCGACGGCGACCAGATCGTCTATGTCGAGCGCACGTCCAGCGGCCGCTCGTCGATCCGCGTGGTGCACATCGTCGGCGCGCGCGCACCGCTGCACACGACGGCCACGGGCAAGCTTTTCCTGGTGGAGGACGGTAGCGCGCGCGTGCGTGATTACGCCAAGCGCACCGGCTTGCCGGCCTCGACGCCGGCTTCGATTTCCGAACTGCCGGCGTTGGAGCGTGAACTGGACAAGGTCCGCCGCCACGATGTGGCTTTCGACCTCGACGAAGTGGAAACCGGAGTGCGCTGCATCGCCGCCGGTATCCGCGACGATGGCGGCGAGTTGGTCGCCGGCCTGTCGTTGTCTACGCCGTCCGACCGCTTCACCCCGGTTTGGGCGGCCATCGTGCGCTAACCCGCCGGCTAAATTTCCCGCGCGCTGGGTTATCCGCCCGCAACGCCGCCCCGCTGAAATACACCGCGCAAACCCCGAAAAAACAACGCCGGGTTGCCCCCGGCGTCGCGTTCGGCAGCATGCCGAACGCCTTCGTTCGGCCCGCGCGCCTGCGTTTTCTTCAACTGGCATGCAGTTTCGCTGTTGCCGCTATGCGCTGGTTGATGGCCGTTTCGAGCCATTTGCGCACGCGCTGGGCGTCGGCCGTGCGGGTGTAGCGGCCGTTCGAATCCATCAGCACGATCACCATCGGTTGC